>JAFTSM010000067.1 GCA_017467305.1 Candidatus Gastranaerophilales bacterium | reverse complement strand
TTAATTATATCTCCTGACTTGGTTTTGGTTGTGTATTAACAGTTACAACTTTATCAATCATACCGTATTCTAAAGCTTCTTCTGGAGTCATGATATAGTCTCTATCTGTATCTTTTTCAATCTTTTTAAGTGGTTGACCAGTATTAGCTGATAAGATTGAGTTTAAAGATTTTTTAATTCTGATAATTTCATTCGCTTGAATTTCAATATCAGTAGCTTGACCTTGAGCACCACCTAAAGGTTGGTGAATTAATACTCTAGAATGTGGTAAAGCCATTCTCTTACCTTTAGTACCAGCTGCAAGTAAGAATGCACCCATTGAAGCAGCTTGACCTAAACAAATTGTAGATACATCTGCTCTAATGTGTTGCATTGTGTCATAGATTGCAAAACCAGCTGTTACGCTACCACCAGGTGAATTGATGTATAACATAATATCTTTTTCTGGATTTTCGCTATCTAATAACAATAACTGTGCAACTATCAAGTTTGCTACCATATCATCAATAGGAGTACCTAAAAAGATAATTCTTTCTCTCAATAATCTTGAGAAAATATCAAATGATCTTTCGCCTCTGCTTGATTGTTCGATTACTACAGGTACAAAACTCATATTGTTTCCCTTTCTAACCTAATTATTATTTTGTGTAGTTAACTTTTGCATTTTCAACTAACAATTTAGTTACTTTTTCAGTAATAACTTGTTGGTTCATTGAATGTAATAAGTTTACGTTCTTTTGAATTTCAGCAACAATATTATCAGCAGTTGTACGGTAGATATTAGCTAATTCACCGATTTTGCCTTGAATATCTTCTTGTGATACTGAAACTTTTTCTTCTTGAGCAATTTTACCAATGATTAAAGAAGTTTTAATTCTTTTTACAGCTTCTTCTTTCATTTGCTCATAAACTTTTTGGTGACCTTCTTTTTCTAACATTTCATCGAAGTTTCCACCTTGCATATTGATTCTTTGTTTAAATTCACCCATTAACGCTTGGATTTCACGATTAATCATAGTATCTTGAATTTCGATTTCTGTTTTTTCTAATAATGTTTCAAAAATCTTGTTAGCTACTCTTCTTTCGTTTTCATTTTTAGCGTTTTCAACTAAATATTTTTCGATGTCTTCTTTTAATTCAGCTAAAGTAGCAAATTTTGCATTTACTTTTTGAGCTAATTCATCGTTAATTTCTGGAAGAACTTTTTCTTTAATAGCATTTAATTTAATGTTGAATTCAGCATCTTTGCCTTTTAATTTTTCATCGTGGTATTCAGCTGGGAATTGAACTTTAATAGTAAATTCTTCACCAACTTCGTGACCAACTAATTGTTCAGCATAACCAGGAATGAAGTTAGAGTGAGCTAAATCTAAAACATAATTTTTAGCAGAGCCACCTTTAATTTCTTCGCCGTCAACATAGCCATCAAAATCGATGTTTACCAAGTCTGTTTCTTTTGATTTTCTATCAGTTACATCATTTAAAGTTGAAAATCTATCAGCTAAATGTTCAAGTTCTTTTTCTAGAGCATCTTCAGCTGTTTTAAATTCTTCAACATCAACAGCCATACCTTTGTATGCGTCTAATTTAACTTCTGGTTTTAATTCAAATTTAGCAACAATTTTCAAAGTTTTGTCATCAGCAAATTCGAATGATTCAACACTTGGAGCTGATACTAAATCGAAGTTATTTTCTTCAATTGCATTTTCAAAAATTGTAGGAAGAACGCTGTCGATAACTTCTCTTTGAAGAGCTGCAACACCAACATATTTTTCTACCATGTTTTTTGGTGCTTTACCTGGACGGAAGCCTGGAATTCTAACTCTTTGAGCTAATCTTTTGCAAGCTTTTTCATATTCAAAAGAAGCTACTGATGATTCAACTTCAATATTTAATTTAACTTCGTTTTTTTCTAGTTTTTCAATTGTTACTGTCATTTTATTTCACCTTTTCTATTTAAAATAATACACATGCCCTAGAAGATAGTTTGCCTACCTTACTATTGATAGATTATAACATAAATATAATACTTACAAGAAAAATAGGCGATTTGGATGAACTTTAGCAAAAAATTATCCGTTCGTACATTAACCACATGTGTTATAATTAGATTAAGCATATATTTAGTGAGGTTTTAAATGAAAAAGATATCAATTTTATTTGCATTATTAGTATTTACATCTGGATTTGCAATGGCGAATATGGGGTTTAGCTCTGCTAATCTTGGTGGTATGGATGCTGGAGCAATTAACCAAAGATATACAAGAGATTTAAGAACTCACGAAATTCAAACAAGAGCAAAATCAAGAAGTGCTATCGTAACAACAAAAACTCAACCAAAAACTCAAGAAGAAGTTACAGCTGCTGATATAAAATTTGTTGTATTTGTGAATAATCATTCTATTCCTTCAAGCGAACTATCAACAGCAATTGCTAAAAGATTAAACAAACCAATGTCACCAGAAAATATTTCTGCTATTAGACGTGATGTTATGAGATATTATCAAGCAAAAGGATATTTTTCTGCTGTAGCTATGGTAACAGCACAAGATACTCAAAACGGCTCTATAACAATCGAAGTTAAAGAAGGCGGAAAAAATTCTATTATTATTCAAGAATAGAATAGTTAATCCAGAATAAACCTTTGTGTAATTTTTAGAACCATAAATAATCGTAAACTGATAAAAAGTTTACGGGAAGTGTGTTATGGTCAAGGTACCAAAGTTTTTGTTTGTCTGGATAATTGTGTTGTTTTTAATACCTTATGGTTGTGCGTTTGAATATGAAAATACAGCCGATAATCCAAGGTTAGTTAATTTAACTCCACAACAATATAGAATGTTAGATAACATTGAAAAACGTGTTTATGACAAAACATATTGGGGTGAAAATACGGTTGATAGAGTAGAACGACTTGAACTTGATTTGTTCAATGAAATTCAACGTGGAAATATCACTCAGAGAATAAATACTCTTAGGCTAGAAAGTACACATATTGCAATAAGAGGTACTGCAATGACCCCAATGATGAGTGATACATTTAACTCAAAATATATTAATCCACATGGAGAGGGGCAAGCTTATAGAAGTTATGGAACGTACCAAGATGATGTTGGTTTAATCGATGGATTAATAAGAGTTTGGTGGCCAAACTTCTATGCTCAAATTAAAGAGTATAGAAAATATAAAGAGGCGAATTTTTATTAGCGAAATTCTGTACGAGTGAAACTCGGTTAGCGAAAGACGAAATGAATACAGCGATAGCGAATGAATGACAGTCTTGAGCGAAAAGAATTTCAAGAAAAGATAAAGCGAAGCGAACTCGAAATAGATTGTAGGTTGGGTTAGCGAAGTGTAAGCCAACAAATTATTGATTGGTTAAAATCTAGCCTATATTTTACTTTTTAAATTTAAATCTTCTTCTTAATTACATAATGCATTATAAAAAATTTCACCATTATTAAACGCAGAATATTCAGCAGAAATACTTTTTTCATTTATTTCATTACCTATTAATTTATTATGTTTGTTATATGTTTTAGTTTCTAGTATTGCTAAAATTTTTGAAGAGCAAAAAGCCTTATATTTTAGTTCTTCATATTTGGTTTCTTGATTTTCATTTGTTAAATATATACGAAACCAAGCCGTCTTTATATCATGTTCTTCAACAATAGAATAATTATTTATGTATGTGTAATCATTTAATTTTGAATAAGTTATATTATTTGCAAAAATCTTAATGAATATAGGTAGAAAAATAATAATTATAATCAATAAAACAATCTTCAGTTTTTTCTAATGTTATTTTATCACCTGATTTTACATCTTTTGTTTTACCTAATCCTCTTATCTTTTCTTTTATATTTTCTTTTTTATCAATTTTATAATTTTTGTCTTCTTCTTCATCTTTCATACTTGTAAATAAAGTATTTGCTCTTTCTGTAAATTTGTCTTTTAAATTATT
>JAFTSM010000066.1 GCA_017467305.1 Candidatus Gastranaerophilales bacterium | reverse complement strand
TTGAAAGTCTGTTATATGAAGGGATTTCTTCTGGCATTGTTTTTAATCCAATTAATAGTGCTTCATCGTGGTCATTTGTTTTTATTCCAGTTATTTCTTCAACATGTTTTGTAAAACTTTTTATTTTCCCCAAATCATTTATAACAGTATATGCAATCATTGCATCAACATCTTGTGCAGTTTGTAGAACACCTGTTGTGAAATCTCTAAGATTTTTAAACTCCTCTTTGCTTAGTTTTACAGCGTCCTTTTGACATTTTGTAAATGCTTCATAATTATCATTTAAAACTGATTTTAGGCACTCTATACCAACAATAGTTCTATCAAATTCAATGTGCTTTTCGCCGAAAAGAGTTTCTGAAATAGAACTAGATTTATTAGTGTTATTTCCTTCTGGAGTTGCATTTACACTACCAGTTAACCAAGATAATTCTGGATACCTTTGTAATAACATTTTAGTTGATTTTTCGACATCTTTTTCACTAAGAAATTGTTGTATAAATTGTTTAGTTTCTTTTGCTTTATCAACAACACAAGTTCTTCCAAGTTCAGATGTTGGAAGTAAATTTAAGTTCATGTCTGTATTAGGATTATGTGTTTTATTATCAGTTTCTTTTTTATTTGTTCCAAAAGTTGTTGTTTGAAGAATTTGTGAAATGTTATTTGTTATTTTCATTTTTTTGCTCCAATATATTTATTTAAAAGATAAATAGGCAATATAAATTGCCTATTTTAAACTTTATAATATTAGCAATCAAATTTTATTCCGTTATCTTTTCTTGATTCTTTTTCAAGTAAAATACTTACAGCATTTTTAATTTTATCTTGAATTGTTCCATCTTCTGGGTTTGTCCAGTGAAGTCTAGCAGTTTTCGTATTCAATAATCCTGGTCTTTTTGCTGATATTTCTAAATATGGTCTAGGACCTTCCCAAGAATCCGCTTCAGCATCGCTACCTACACCTTTAATGTTAATTTGATATTTATCTACTTCTTGCATTTGTTCTAACATTGGCAATTCTGCTTTTATTTGTTCTAATTGTTGTTTTCTTGCTGGGTCACCATTATCTTTTACTCTGATTTTAAGTGATGAAAAACTTAGATTTGCATTTTGAATAGAATTGATATTCATTATTATTCCTTTCCTTTCTTATCAATGCTTGATAATACAAAACCAATAAAAATAATTTTTGCCACTTAATATATTTACAAAAAAATGATTTATCGTTCATTACAAAGCTTATTAGGAAACTGATAACTTTGATTAAGATGGTAAGATGCTGTGGGAGACCAGACATTTTTCTCAAAATCTTTGATTTTGGAAAAGCAGTCAAACAAGTTCAGCATGATAGATGAGAAAAGTCATTCCGAATTTATTTTGCAATCTGAATGATTTTGAACAATTCAAAAAAAATGATTTATTATAGATACTGTTTTCGTTCTTCGCCAGTCACACCAGCATATAGTTCAACGAATGGTTTTACAGTACTAGATTCTATTTTCGTAATTAAAACTTCTTCTACTTGGAAAAATCCAACTTCTGTTGCCATTTCTACATCTATTTTTATTGGTTTTGTTTCGCCATGATAAATTTTAACTCTAGTAATAGCACTTGCAGAATACTTGTGTATATCACCAACTTTAGGGTGTGTATTTAATGCCATAGGTATTCTTGCTCTACCTTTTGTCATATCACAACCATCGGCTATTAGAATAATACCTGCTTCAAGTGAGTGAATTTTTCTTGTTGCCATGTGCCCAATAATAGATTCTATTGCCAAAGATTTAATAACTACCCTTTTGTGCATATCATCTGGGAAAAATTTTAGAAGAGTTCTATCTATTAATGGAATGGCAAGGCGAACAGACATTTCTTCGTGTCCTTGACGGCCTATCATCATTCCTAAATCGTGCATTAAGCATGCAATAACAACGCCACACATACTATCTTCAAAAGAACCTATCTCTTCTTCTTCTAATGAAGTTCTAATTCCAGCTTCGTGAAGAATGTTCAACATTTTTATTGAGTTACTTGCAACTTGTTTCATATGCACAGGTCCGTGGTCATTGTAGCCAAGACGTTTTATAGAAACGTTGTTTGCATATTCTTGCATTTCTTGCAATTCTTCATCTGCAAATAAATATTTAACTATCTCTAAACAAGTAGGAAAATTTTTTAATCTTTCTAAAACTTTAGTCTCAATAGATTGTTCTTTTACTGATTTCATAATTCTTCACCTCTTATATATATTATACCCAATTTTAGGTATTTATATAGCAAAATTTACTAATATTCTCTAAAATTGTCACCCTGAACTTGTTTCAGGGTCTTGCTAATGGTAAGAT
>JAFTSM010000065.1 GCA_017467305.1 Candidatus Gastranaerophilales bacterium | reverse complement strand
TCATCTTGAAAGATTAGAAAAGCAAGATATAAATAGTAGCTTTTCAAACTGTTCAAGATCTTACCAATATTATATTTAATCTTAAAGTTGGTTAGATACTGAGCTCGCTTTGCTCCTCAGCATGACATTTTATATTATACTCTCCTAACACTTCAGGGAACTCACCTGCATAGTAGGTGGTTTATTTTCATTTCATTGAAAACAAAAAAACAGACATAATGTCTGCTTTTTAATATTTCTTAACATTATTTTTAAAAAAAGTAAATTTATCTCATAAAATTTTTTTGATAAGAATATGGGGAAAAAATGGGAGGATATTAATGGTTAATTCATTAAACGGCATTACAGCTGCCGATTATCAAACATACTTAAACGTACAAAACGCAATGCAACAAACTGGAGCAACAAATCCAGTAAGTTTAACATATGAAAACGATTCAGTATCATTATCAAGCAACAAATGTACAGACGGAAAAGATGATGGTAAAATCGGATTTTTTAGTGCAGTAGGAAACGCAGTAGAAGGTGCTATAAAAGGCATTGGAAATGGTATAAAAGGAATGTTTTTCGATGAAAATGGGAATTTTTCTCTTAAAAACACCTTAAAAAGTGCAGTAACAATTGGTGCTTGCTTTATTCCTATTGCTGGTCCATATATAGCTGCAGGATTATGTGCTGTTGGCGCTGTAAAAGGTGGAGCAGGAATGATTAAAAGTATGTACAATGCAGCAACAGCAACAACAGATGCAGAAGCAAAACAAGCATTTGAATCATTGGGTGGCACGACACTTGCCACTGGTTTATCAGTTGCTGGTTTAAAAGGTTCTGCTGGTGCTATTGCACAACAAACAGGATTTGCAAGTACAAAAGCTATGTTAAATAATGCAACAACATCTGCAGGTAGAGCAGAAATTGCATCAAAGGTTGGAAATTCATTTAGAAACTACTATGGCAATGCGTGGAGCAATGGTGTTGCTTCAGCTAGCGGTGCAACAAGTTTAAGTAAGGCATTGAGTGGAACAAAAGCTGTTATAAAACAAGGTGCAAAAGGAACTGCAGAAAATGCAATTAGCACTGCAAAAGCAATAAAGCAACAAGCAACGAAAACTGCAGATAAGTTAACAGGCAAAACTGGTACTGGAAACGCTGAACAAATAGCAAACTCATTAAGTACAAAAAACAGTAAAATTACAGCAAAACAAGTTCAAGAAGCATTGAATAATGGTGGTAAATTAACTGTTGGCGATAAAACATATAATTTAAGTCAAGTTGGTGATGATATTTCATATTCACTTCAAAAAGTAAAGACAAAAACAACAACTTGGGAGTCTACAAAAGGTAGTACTAACACAGTAGAAAATTTAAGACCAAAAGATTTTAGACAATATACGAAAGATTTTCAAAGTGGAGATTTAACATCAATCAAAAATTTACAAACAAATCAATCAGTTACACTTAAAAATGGGCAAGTAGTTACAAAATGTGCTGATGGAACATATACAATGACAACAAATACAAATCCAACATTAACAAAAACAACAGTATATGAAAATGTTACACCAGAACAAATTAATTCATTCAAATACAAACAAATGATTAAACACAATAATGGTAGTGTAACTTACAATAATAATACTCTTACATTTAAATCAAACGCACCAACATCAGTAGCAAAATTAAATGAGTTTATAAATGGAGATGTATCTGCAACTACGCAATTAAATAATTTATTAAAATCAAATAATGCACCACAAAATATAACTAGTTATTTAGATGCAAATCCAGGGTTAACAACTGCTCAAATCAAAAATTATGTAAATGGAATTAATCCAGCAACAGAAATAAATTATAATCCAATAATTGCCCAAATGGTTAATGAAATGGAATAAAAAAAAAGAGGAAGCGAATGCTTCCTCTTTTTTTGATTATTTTTTAAATAATTGATTAAAATTAGAATGGGAAACGTAATCCATTAAATCATCATATCCACCTATTCTCTTACCATCAATTATAATTTGTGGAACAGTTACTTTTCCTTTTATATCATAATATTCACCAAGTTTTTTTCTATATTCCTCTTCATTAGAGGTGATATCAATATTTTTAAAAGGTATATTTCTTTCTTTAAAAAACATCTCTGCTTTTTTACAATAAGAACAATAATCGACTGTGTACATAATAATTTCGTTCATAAAAAAATCCTAATAACTAATACTAAGTTTAATTATTAGGAAATTTTATATCTTTTTTATCAGTCAATAGAATAAATCATTTGCTTATTCTATCAATCAAATCTTTAATATTTTTCTTTTCATCTTCTGGTAAATCAAAGTTTAAATAATCTTGGAAATATTCAATAGCACTTTCATTATCATTTCTTGCCATAAATAAAATACCAAGTTTTTTATATGAAGGATGAAAATTTTCATTACAAGAAATAGCTTTTAAATGATTTGATATTGCTTTATCCACGTTATCATTAGCTTCATATGCAATTGCTGTTTGATAATAAAGGACAGCATTTTCTGTAACTTTTTCTAATACATTTTCATAATTTTGAACAGCACTATCATAATCACCAAGTTCAAATTGAATATTACCTAAATCCCAATATGCATCAAGATTTTCTTCATCAATATCCAAAATTTCAAAAAGTTGATCCATTGCAAGCTCATATCTACAATCTTCTACATAAAAACGAGAAAGATAATGTTTTAAAGCAATTTCTTGAGGCATTATTGTAACGCCATTTTCAAGAAGATTTATTGCTTCAACAATATTTCTATTTCTATAGTAAACATCAGCTAAATTTATATAAGTCTGAACAGATTTTGGATTAAAAGATAATGTTTTTATAAAATATTCAGAAGCTAAATCATCTTTAGCTAATTTAGAATAACAAAGACCAATGTTATTTAAAACATTAGGGTTGTTATTATCATCTTCTAACACTAACTTAAAAGCATCAATAGCTTTTTCATATTCACCAGCTTTGAAAGAATCAAGAGCTTGTTGCAAATTATCATTTATTTTATTTTCCATAATTTTATTGTAATATAAAAGAAAAAATTATGAAAGGAAATATATATGTCAGGACACTCTAAGTGGTCAACAATTAAACACAAAAAAGCAGCAGTAGATGCAGCTCGTGGTGTAACATTCCAAAAATTTTCAAGAGAAATTATTGTAGCAGCAAAAATGGGTGGAGCAGACCCTGCTGGTAACTTCCGTTTAAGAACAGCTATAGATAGAGCAAAAGCAGCTGGTCTACCAAACGACAATATAAAAAGAGCAATTGAAAAAGGTGCTGGTGGCGGCGGAGCAGATAACGTTGAAGAATTAACATACGAAGGCTATGGTGCTGGCGGTACTGCAATATTTATAGAAGCAATGACTGATAATAGAAATAGAACAGCTGGAGATATTAGAAGTTCATTTTCTAAATTTGGTGGTAATTTAGGTGAAACTGGTTGTGTAGGCTGGATGTTCAAACAAGTTGGTGCAATAGAATTTGATAAAGAAACAACAGATTTTGACAAACTTTTTGAAGCTGCAATTGAGGCTAACGCACAAGATGTTTTAGATGAAGATGAAATTTATAAGGTAATTACTTCTGTAGAAGACTTTCAATCTTGTGTTGAAGCTTTAGAACAAAATGGTTTCAAGGGTACATCTGCCGAATTAACAAGAATTGCAGAAAACACAGTAGAAGTAACTGATGAAAAAATAGCAACTAACATTCTAAGATTAATGTCTAAGTTAGAAGAACATGACGACGTACAAAATGTATATTCAAACTTTGATATATCCGATGAGTTAATGGAAAAAATTGATGTATAAATTTTAAAGCCCTCTATTAAGAGGGCTTTTCTTATTGAATATTTTCTGTTTCTAAATTTGATTGAAATTTTAATACAAACTCTTTAACTAAATTTGAACAATGCTTCCTAAAAAAGCTTCTATCATTTATATTCGAATGACGAATTTCTCTTTCTCTTAAATAAGAGCCAATATTATCATCAAGCTGTTGTAAGACATCAGTAGTTCTATGCTGTTCTTCAAGATATTCAGAACGAATTCTCTTTAACTCACCATAGTCCAAGAAAATACCTCCACAAGAATAACAATCATCAATTTGAATTTCATATTTTGAACTAGAATAATGTTTTACCATTTTACTATTACATTTTGGACAAACTCTTTCTTCAGAATCAGAAATTTCATTAAAAGTTTTATTTTTATAAGCTTCTATAAGTGGAGAAATATCTTCATTACCTTCATCAAACTTTTTATATTCACGATTATCAAAATATATGCCACCACAACCATCTAAACAAACATCAAGATAAAGATTTTGTTCATCCATATAGACTTTTTTCATTGGCTTGCCACAAGCAGGACAATTTAAAATCACATCAACATTATCTGCCATAAATACCTCAATTCTACTACCTATGAAAATTTTACCATATTTTTTAATGTAGTAATCATATATTTAACTTAAAAAGAAAGCCCTCATACGAGGACTTTCTCTAGGGAAATAATTATTTTTATTGTTCTTGACAACCAAAAGCAATTGTAACTTTTTCCCTTGGGTTAACAGAAGATACCTTTGTTCCTTTTGGGTCAACTAAGTAACTAATTTCATCGCCAGAATATTGGAAGATACCCATTGTACCAGATAAAGCAGTTCTTGTTAAATCAACAGGAGCCTTAACTATTGCTTTACCAACATCTAAGTAACTTCTACCAGCAGCTTTGAACTCACCTTGGAATATTTCTCCGGTACCGACGCCAATACCAGTAACTGTTTGTTCAACAGCATTACTTGCACTAACTAATGCACCACCTACTGTTCTACCTACGTTACCTAAAATACCACCAGCCCAAGTGAATGGGAACTCAACTACACGAGCTACTGCGTTTGGCTTTTTAATCTTAGCTACTTGTGCTGTTAAAATTTGGCTAGGTAAATCTGCCTTACATTTACCATTTTGAATTCTTTCAAATGATAATTTTAATGCACCTTGACAATGGCTATCTGGTCTAACAACTTCTAGAACTTTACCATAAACCTTTGAACCAGCTGGGAATTCCATATTGCCTATAGTAACAGAATCAATAGTTTTAGCTGAGAATCTATCACCTACGTGAGCAGATTTTGCACTAATTTCATCACTAAATGTTAATTGAAGAGTTGGGATATTTACAATTTCTTCTTTTTCATAAAATGCTTGTTTTGTTTCACAAGAATTACAATCAGTTGAAGCTACTGCATCATCTTTACTGTAACCCATTGCAACACGAACATTTTCAAGCATAGAAGCAATTTCTGCACGACTAGCATCTTTGTTTGGTGAAATTTGATTTGAATTTGGGAACTCAGATATAGCACCAGTTTCTAACACTTTTGCAACAGGAACTTTTGCCCAACTTGGTACAGAATCTCCGTCACAATACTGACTTAAAATCTGTTCTGCCTTACATTCATCCATAGGACAATTTATACCCTTTGACATTATTGTTAAAGCTTCTGCCCTAGAAATTGATTGTTCTGGTTTAAATAAATTATTAGGATAACCAGCCATCATACCGTTATTAACAGCTTTAGCAATAGTTTTGTTTGCCCAATGAGACTCTGGAACATCCTTGAACATTTTAGTTGTAGATGTGTAATCATTATCAAGATTGAAACCTTTTACAACTAAAGTTGCCATTTCAGCTCTTGAAATAGGAAGAGTTGGTTTAAATGTTCTATCTGGATAACCAGCAATCACGTGGTTTTGCGTTAATGTATTTATATCACAACTAGCCCAATAACCGTCCGGAACATCTGGGAACGCACTTACTATAGGTGCTGCACCACCAGTCATACCAGAAGAGCTAGAATATGTAAAAGGTTCCATTGTTCTTTTCATAGCTTCCGTACTTGTATTGGTATGAATTTGAACTGGGCAACCACAAGATGTATCTACATCAACAGGAACACCATGAATACAAGGTGCATTGTCTAAACATGGAATAGGAGCAGCAGCACCAGTCATTGAACCATCATCACAACCACATCCACAACCGATTGTTGTTGGATTAGCTACTGGAACACCAGAAAAACAACCTTTTGAACCATCACCAATGTATAAACCATTATTTCTTTCACCAACAACTTGATTCATACCATAAATCGCATTTGGATAAGCATAAACTTGTTGTCTAAATTTGTCAGCATCATTTGGTGCAGGACATACCGCACAAACTGGTTGTGAAGGTTCTGGGCAAGCCGCAATTGGCGGACAAGGGTTACAATCACTTGCTACAGGTTGACAAGTATTACAATCCTTTTTCTTTGCACACGGATCACAAGTTACTTTTGGTTGACAAGAACAACGATCTAAATCATTTAGACATTTAGGACATTTTGCAGTTTGCGGTGTCACAGGAGAAGGGCATCCAGACAAAGGGCAAGCTGCTAAAAGCTCTGTTGATTCAGTTGCTATTTCTTGAGAAAAACCTGCATTTGTACTTGCCATTACACCCATTGTTAAAACGGCGGCAAGTGTAATTTTGTTTAATTTCATTTTTCCTCCTTGTTCATAAAAGAAATGTTACAGGCAAACACTTCTTTATATTTTTATTAGATTATTTTTATAGCTTTTCTATCTATGAATTATGATACGTTTGACCACTTATCTTCATTACCTTTTATGACGATAAACAAGGTTAATTATTATAACTAGATAAATTTGAACAAAAAGTCATACAAATAAAGTATGAGAAAACCCTACTTATTCATACTTCAAGTTGATGTTAGAAAATACCAAATTGATAGAATAAAATTATAGTTTGGGTAGGAATTTATTAATGAATTTGAATGAGCTCTGTCTACTTAATTTTTTAATCAATCCTGATGAAATTAAAGACTTATCTAATATATTTTTAAAGAATATTGAAGAAATTGAAAAAAACTCAAAAATAGATAATAATTAATTATTATCTATTGGAGTTTTCATGAATAAATTTATTAGCTTTATATATAGACACAGATACGATATATTCTTTAGTCTTCTGTTAGTTCTGCTTTTTTCATTGTTGTTTTTTGTTTTTCCTAAAGAAGAAACGAAAAATATTATTAGAATAATGGAAAATAAGACATTTGATATAAGGCAAAATATAATTACAAAAGATAAAAAAGTAAGGGATGATATTGTTATCATTACAGTTGATGATCCTTCATATGAATATTTAGTTGAAACATATGGTGATTGGCCTATTCCAAGAAGTGTTTACGCAGATTTAGTTGAATATGTACAAAACCAAAACCCTAAATTTATTGCATTTGATTTGTTATTTATAAAGTCATTAAAAAGAATCCCTCAAAGTGATGAACAACTTATTCAAAAATTTAAAAAATATCAAAACACATTCACCGCAATGAATTTTGATGATTATAATTTTGAACTTAGGACACCTCCTAATGTAGATAAAAAAATCACGACAAATATAAAATTTGAAACAGATAAAATAAAACCAACTGTATTTACAAATTGTAGAATTATTATGGAAGAAATAATAAATGCTACGGACAGAATTGGACACATTAATACGCCAAAATCTGACGATGGATTTATTAGAACTGTTCCATTAATTGTTAATTATCCAGAGTATAATGAGGATTTATCTATTAAACAAATGGATAACTATTTATATATGACAGTAAAATTAGCAATTGATTATTTAAATAAATATGAAAATGCAAATATACAAGAAATTAAAATAGATAAAAACAATAACCTAATTCTTGGAAATAGAAAACTTCCACTAAACGAAAATGCAGAAGCAATCTTAAACTGGTATGGAGAAAGCGGATTAATAAATCCAGACTCATTTAAGTATGTATCCTTCTGGGAAGTAATAAAATCAATAAAAGCAAAAGAAACTGGTAACAAAGAAGTTTTACCTAATGACTTTTTTAAAGATAAAATCGTATATATTGGAACTAACGTATTCTCACTATCAGATATAAAAACAGTACCTACAAGCAAATATTTACCGGGGGTTGAAATTCATACAACTCTTTTAAATAACATTATCGATAATAATTTAATACATAAAGCTTCACTACCTTACAATGTAGCAATTTCAATCATACTATCTATTGCAGCAATATTTACTGTATTCAAGATTAGAAGCGTTTATGTTTCTATACCATTATTTAGTGGATTGATTTTTGCCTTCTTATATTTTTCAACATACGTAATGACAAAATATAATGTTTGGACGTGGGTAGTTGTACCATTAATCCTAGCAATTTTCTGTTTTGTATGCTCATTCATCGTAAAATATTTACTTAAATCAAGAGATTTTGAATACACATATAAATTAGCAACAACAGACGGTTTAACAGAATTATATAACCATAGATTTTTCCAAGAAGAAATGAGAAAGAAGATTGATTTTGCAGAAAAATTAAAAAACAATTTTTCTTTAATATTGATAGACATTGATTTCTTTAAAAAATTCAACGATAAATATGGACACCAAGCTGGAGATGCCGTTTTAAAACACGTTGCTAAAACATTAAAATCTTGCGTAAGGAATGAAGATTTTGTCTGCAGATATGGTGGTGAGGAAATGGCAATCATTCTAAACAACGTAAACAGAGAAACTGCCGTTGCTGTTGCAGAAAAAATATGTAAAACAATCGCTTCAAAACAATATGAACTTTCTCCAGATTTGGAAGTTCAAATAACTATAAGCTTAGGAGTCGCAACATACCCACAAAATGGTAAAACACCAACTGATTTAATAGAATACTCTGACAAATGCTTATACAAAGCTAAAGAAAATGGAAGAAATCAAGTTGGTTTTATAGAAGAATAGAAAATTAAAAATTAATATTTTTTTACAAAATCCAAGAATTGATTAATTCTTGGATTTTATTTGTTTTCTAAAGACTAAGAAAATAAGTAAAGGTGTTTTAGTATGAGTATTGCTGCATTATCACAGTTAAAATCTAGAACAATAAACTCAATATACCAACAAAAAGGAAGTGGAAATAAATTCTCACTAAATTCTTCAAGTGTTGAAAAAGAAATAAAAAAACTTGAAGAAAAAATGAAGCACGGTCAAATTTCACAAAAAGAATTCGAAAGAGAGAAAAAAGCACTAGAAAGCTTGCCACAAACATTATATACAACAGACGGCAACAATAATTTAAAATCAAGCAATGCTTCGCAAATAGACAACAAAGAAACACAAGATGAAATAAACAGTATTGAGAAAAAACATTCATTAGGAGATATGTCAGACTTTGCCTATAAAGCAAATATGCATTTATTAACAACTCCTATTCCTGAACAAGAAAATTTGATTGGTCAAAGATTATCGCTATATGCATAAATACTGAATAAAATAGCATATAGTCCTTTTGTAAACATTTGCAAATTTTATTCCATAAAAGGCACTTATTATGCTTCAATAGACTTATATATATGTCATCGAATTGGGGTTTTGTGTATGAAGGTAAATAGTATTAATAGCATCCAAAGTATTAAACAAGCACAAGTATTAGAAAAGAAAACAAACAAAAATATTGAAAATAAAAAAAATCAAATAACTCAACTTTCCAATATTTGTTATAAACCAATTTCATTTGGAAGAACCTGGGCAGAACACAAAAGCTGGGGGGCAGTAATTGACCCTAAAACAAAAGAAACTTCATTTAAACTTTTCACTTATCCAGATACCAAAAGTGTTACTGTTACTGTCACAAAAAGAGACGATGAAACACAACAAAAAACTTATGAACTAGAAAATAAAGGAAACGGAATTTTCGAAACTTCAGAAAAAATTCCAGCAGGAGAAGTTGAACACGGTGACAAATATTCTTATACAATTTACAAAGGTAATGGTGACGTAGACACTGTAAAAGACCCATACTCATTCCGCCAAGAAAAACTTTTAGGAGAATCCGTTGTATATGACCATTCATTATACAATTGGAAAGATGATAGCTGGTTCAAAACAAATAAAGCAAGAATTTCACGACGTGCTAATAAATACAATCAATTAACTCCAGTTGATAGTGCAAGAATATACGAATTTAATACTGCAACATTAACAAAGGCAGGTACATTCAAAAGTGCAAAAGGTGCTTTAAATGGTATAAAACAAGCTGGATTTAACGCAATAGAAATTATGCCAGTAGAAAATACATATTCATTTAACTGGGGATATGATGGCGTTGATAAATTTGCACCAGCAGAACATAGAGGCGGTCCAGATCAATTAAAAGAATTAATTGATTACGCGCACAGTATTGGATTGAACGTAATTATGGACTTAGTACCAAATCACTTAGGTCCAGACGGTGCTTCTTTGAAAAAGACAGGTCCATACATAAAAGGAACTAACGATTTTGGTGAAGCGTTCAATTTTGAAGGGGAAAACTCAAGATATGTTAGAGACTATATCGTCAACACAGCATTAAACTGGCTTGAAAACTATCACTGTGACGGTTTAAGACTCGATATGACAAAATATATGGAATCTGATTACACAATGAAACAAATTGCAGCAGAAATCAATTACCACAAACCGGATGCTTTCTTAATTGCAGAAGATGCAAGAGAAGGAATTAGCGTTGATACATATGGAAACTTCTGGCAAAATCACAGTGAAGTTCATGATAAGCGTGTTGTAAACCCTTTACGTCCAGAAGAATATGGTCATTATAACAGTGAATCTGTTCACTGTGAAGCAATTGAAAATATTGCAAATGGCAATACTTCTTTAGGTAGACTTGGTTACGATAGCGAATGGGACTTTAACTACCACCATACACTTGAAGACGGTTTATATGGTGTTCTTAATTTAGATAAATTTGAAAAAGCTTGCTACTGTGCACAAGACAGCGTTAAATACGTTATGAGTCACGATGAAATAGGAAACAAAGAAGGCTCAAGACTTATCGCAAAATTAATGGTTCCAATGTTACATTTGAATGAAAATGTAGAACTTTCCTCAGAAGATGAAAAACGTGCTGATGCTATGTGCAAACAAAAAGGTATGAACCCACACGATGCTTACAGAACTGTTCAATCACAAAAAGCACAGTTTGTTGCAGAAGACTTAGAAATCTTGTTCCAAACTGGTGAACTAGATAAATATGATACTTCATCTATTCTACAAAGAAGAAAAAAACACCAAATAGACCAAGCTTTTATAGATGAAATTTTAAAACCACTTGGTATAAAATCAAACTCTGGTATCACATATGATGTAGTTAAAGCAATGTTCATGAAGAGCTTCAACAAAAATAAAATGGCACTTGCAAGAACATATTCTATTCCTGGCCCTAAAATGGTCTTCCAAGGTGATGATAAAGCTGATTTAACACCTTTTAGATTTTTCAGACAATTTGACTCTGCAAGAGAAGAAAAACACATACATATAGAAAAAGGGTATGATACTGGTTTAGCTGGATATAAAGAATCAACTATAGGTAGCATCAGCTATTCTCCAAACGGCAGAGCCCTTATGAATAAATTCAGAAATTTAACAAAGGATTTAAATCAGTTAAATGAAGAAAACTCAGCACTTACAAGAGGCTATTTAATTACAGATAACACTGTAAAAAATCTTGATAATGTATTTGCTACTCACGCATTAGACCCAGAACGAAAAAATGAAATTTTCTCAGTAACTAACTTTAGTGATTCAACATATCCAAGAAGAGACGCTGCCGATTACTATATTAAATTTCCAAAAGGTGTTTGGGTTGAAAAAATCAATACAGATGATAAAAAGTATGGTGGTAGCGGAAATATCAATGGTACAACAATAATCCATAGTGACGGAGAAAACAAATCACCAATCAAATTATCAGGTCAAACAACAGCAATATTCAAAAGAATAAAATAGATAAATATAGAGCAAGGTTTTCAACCTTGCTCTACTAGAAATCTTGCGTTTACAAAATCGAAACCTTGAAGTTTTCCCTTCTGTTTACCTCTTTTACCATACACAGGGTCGAAATAAACTCTTAACATTAAATTTTTGCCTTCATCTGATTTTAAACATTTACAAGTATTTTTAATAAAGTGCTGAACTTCTCTATAATAATCTCGACCAGCTTGTGCAACTTCAAAGGTCTTTGTATGACCAAAAGTATCAAGTGAATCAGCTTTAGCTTTACCAATAGGCTTTGCCATTTCACGAACTTTATCCACATCGCTACCTGTTACCATATAAACTATTGGATTTTCATGGTCATAAACGGAATGAACAGAAGGAATTTTTTGGTAGTCACTATCATGTTGTTTATAGTAATCAACAAATTTTTCATTTTTATTATTTTTGGCAGTGCCATTCAAATTACGAACAACAAAACCTTGGCATCTTTTTATATTTTCACGTTTTAAAACTGGAACATACTTACCATTAGCTGGATTTTTTGCATAAAATTGAACTGGAACATATGCTTTAAATGATGGGGATTGAACACGTGTAATCATATATAAATACCTCTTATTTAGTAAGAATAAAAACTCAAAATATTTTTTTTGCTAGTAATTTATATAATCTTAATCAACCAAAAAATTAGTATCTATATTATATTTGGTCTTCTTACCTTTTATATAGAAAGTTATAGGAACCTGAACAACAGAACCACAATAATCAACAGACCATAGCTCTTTCCAATACCCTTTTACATACCGACCTTTTTTCTTTTTTACATCATATGGGTAATGAATTATCTGTGTATCTTTAACTTTATAATCTGTACATTTTGAATCTAAAGGGAAAACTAATTCATAAACATCTTCAAGAACTTCTGTTTGTAAATTATCAGTAGCTATTGAGTTCCCTTCTACTGGAGTTGTCATATCAAAGTGCGCATAAGCACTTTGTACAAAAAATATAAATAAAAACAAAAATAAAAACTTTCTCATACTATAAATTATAAGATTTTTATAAATATTTGCAAGGGAAAAGCCCCATTAGGGGCTTCTTTTCTTATTCTTTTACTAAATATTCTGTTGTATCAACTTTCATAGCATAATACGGCTTATCTTTGCATTGTTCTTTTAGGAAAATAACAAAAGGTTTATCAAAGAAAAAATCTCTTTCTTTATCTGGATTAATTAAAGACATTTTCATTACACCAATCACAGCTTCACTTTTTAAACTACCACCTTTTCTGTCAAGTTTAAATTTAATAGTTTGTAAAGCTTGGGATATAACATATTTAGTTCCACTAATTTGTTTACCAATTAAATCATTATAGGATACCATTTTATCTACATTAATCTCTGGCACTCTTAAATTATCATATTTAGTAAACGGCTCAACAGAAGAATTTTCAACGACATAAGAATAGTAATTTTCAAAATTATCGTCTTTATCAGTTCTAAATAAAATTACATCTTCATTTTCTTTTGTTAGAATACGTACTGCATACTCATCTGGAGAGTTATAAAATAAAATTTGAACATTTTCTCTTACATTAGAGCTGGAAGCAGGATGAATACCAAAATATTTAACCTTTTCAACTGAGTTGTTAAATTTTAAAGAAGCCAACTCATCAAACGGATTTTGATAATTAAACTCTTTTTTCAACATAGAATAGAACAAATAAGAATCTTTAGCATTCCAATCTACAAAATCAAGAATATCACTTGTCTCTTTAAATTTCTTTTTAATAGCTCTTTCGATTTTTCTTTTTAAAGATTTAGAAATTTTGCCATCAGCAATATAGTATGAATTATTAGATAAAATATCTTTTGTATAATTTTGCTTATTTAATTCATCTGCAATAGGAGGATTACCACCAACAAACTGTACTGGTTGACCATTTGTAATTTTTTGCATAAACTCATTCCAAACTAATTGGAAAGTTACACACCATAAATCAGATTGCATATCTGAAAAATTTTGAACTGTTTGTTCAACTTTCTTATCTTGCTTAGTTTCTTTCTTTTTAAAGAAAGTAAAACCACATAACATAAAAGAAAAGCAAGCAAAAGCACAAACTAAAAATAATGATAAGATTTTTTGCATTTTCATAGGGCACCTCATAAATATACCAATAAGATTATAGCAAAAAATTTTATTATAGTTTTTAAAAAAGGTATAGGAGTAAATAAATGAAAATAACAAAAATAAACACACAATTAAAATTTGGTAAAACCGCAGTAGCTACTTGTAATGTAAAAGAGAAATCAACACAAAAAGTTTTACCAGCAACTATATACAAAATGAACCCTCTAGAAGAAAGTGATGTAAGAGAGATTAGATATAGTAAAAATACTCATTGTTTAAGATATGGCATAGACATTGAAAGAGAAAATGCTCCATACAATAAAGGTAGAGAATTTTATTTATTAAAAGTCGATAAAACTGGAGAAGTTGTATCTTGCGCACAAACTCTTCACCGTTTTAGAACTGACAATATTCCACACCCAGGTTTATCTACAATGCTTGAAGAAGCAAGTGAAAATGCAAAATTTGAAAATGGAGCGCAACCCCTTGTCGCTTATATAGCACAAAGAGCATCTGATAGATATGACAAAAGTGTTATCTCAGTAACTGGAACAGAAGAGCCAGCTACTATTCAAAAAAAGTTAAAATTTAAAGAAACAGAAACTGAAGGCGTATACGCACTTTCTAAAAGACGCTTCATAAATTTTATCAATAGAGCAAAACAAGAAAATCAACTAGAAGTTATGATATAAACTAAGCTATCGCGCCATGATAAGCTCTTTGATAACGTTCATCAGCATCATTACAAAGATTAGATGTTACACCAACGCAGCAACAAGAACCAAAAATATGTAGCAATATAGAAGCGGGATTTTTTATAAAATCAACCTTAATTTGTGCAATATTTTGTTTAAACATAAGTGACATATCATTTGGATTTGTCCTTAATCTTTGAATAGCTCTATAGTTTTCGGCATTAGCTTCTTCTAATTTAATTTTCTTTTTAATATCATCTATTTGTTTTTTTATTTTAATTTTTTGAAAAAAATTAGCGTTCTTCTGTTTTGCTTTCAAGACTGTTATTTGTGAATTATAACCTTCTTTTCTTGCAGAAACTTCTTCTTCACTATAATAATACTGAAGAAATGCTGACCTTTCATCTAACATATTAGCTGATTTTAAGAAGTTATATTTATGTTTAGATTCTTCTGTTTTTCTTGCAGCAACTAACGCTTCATTCCCTTGTACAGCAGAAATATTTGATGAGATAGATTTTTTTACAGCGTCTCTATCATAATCAGAAACAACTGGTAAATCAGTTTTTATTTCTTTTTGCTTAAAGGCATGATATCTACTTTCAACAGAAATTGTATAGGCTAAAAGTTCCTTTCTCTTTTCGCCAGGATTTTTCCAAAATGCAATGCTATGGCAGTCTTGAGGTATATAATATATATTATTAGACATTTTGTCTAATTCATTTAAAACCGGTGCTAATTCTTGCTCTAATTCAAGAAGCCTAGAACTATCTTTATCTTTTTGAATATACTTTAAATCATAATATTCTTGCATTTTATCTAAAAGTTCTTTATCTTCATTGAATAAATTTTTCTCTGCAAATTCAGCATAATCTTCAGATAAATTATTTGGTAAAACTGGAGATGTCATCATTTGGTAATTTTCACCGTCGTAAGATTTGATAATTCTATGAGACTCTCCATTTTTTATATTATCAAGTAAAACTTCTTTAACTATTTCATTTCTATCCGCTTGTGGAATACTGTTTCTTAAAATAGCTTCTTCTGCATGATAAAGTTCATGAGACAATGTTTCTTCAATGCAAGCACAATTTCCATTAACGTATTGATTTGCATAAAATCTTACAACATGGTTATCTGAGTTATAATAAGCCAAATCAAATTGGTTAGATTTGGCATCATCATCTGCCTCTTTAAGTTCAACACTATTATCTGGTTTTAAAACATAAATTTCATCGTTATAAACAATTTCTAAAGTTGGTCTTAATTGAGAATCTACACCACTTAGTTCAAAAGAAGAAGTATATAACTCAGAGATTAATTTATAAAGTTCTTCTGGTGGAATATTTTGTAATTCATTATTTTTAGTTTTCTTTATTTCACTAAGTTTTTTAGCGAAAGCAGTAGACATAGTAGAAACAATAGATTTAGTAATAACTGCAGATGACAACATAGGAGTAGTTGTGCTAGCCGTTGTGCTTGCAGTCGTACTTGCAGTTGTTGAGGCTGTTGTACTAGCTGTAGTTGAAGCTGTTGTACTTGCAGTTGTTGAAGCTGTTGTACTTGCAGTTGTTGAAGCTGTTGTACTTGCAGTTGTTGAAGCTGTTGTAGATGCCGTTGTATGCGCAACAGTAGAACGTAATCTACTGTTTCTTACTTCATTTTCTTTATTTATTTCATTAGGGAAATAGACACTATTACTTGATAAAATTTGCATTAAAAAACCTTATATTAACACATATTATAATTAACAAATTTCTATATTCTAAATTGATTAAAAAATAGAAAATTTAAGGCAAAGTTTACATTTATTAATTTTACATTTATTCAATGATAAAACTAATATTAACTTAAATTTTTCATTAAAGATAAAATACAAAGAACGACTTAATAAAAATATATCAAGTCGTTTTTATTAGATTATTTTATACTTTTATAGATTATTCAACACAAAGGAAATTACCCTTTGCATCATATTGTTCTCTAGATGCAATATCGCCTTCTGCATTTAAGTATTCTAAACAATATCCATTTTTTAATACATCAAAACAAACATCTACTCCTTCGATTTTTCCAGTGTATCTTTTTGAACCAATAATATCATCATTACAAGTAAATGTTCCTTCATCTAAAGCCCAAATTGATTCACCTATTTGTGCAAAACCACTAACAAAATCAAAGTTTACAATTGTTTTTCCATCTACAGAAAATTCTCTTGAATTTACTCTGTCTTCTTTTGAATCAAAAATTGTTTTTATTTCATCAATTTGACCAGATTTTGCTGTTTTATCAACCATTGTTTCTTCAGTAGAATCAATTCTATATACATAAGTATAAATTTTAGATGGTTTATTATCTTGATATTCTGATACAGTCGTAATATTACCATCTTCGTCATAAATCAACTGTTGTACTACTTCACTATCAGAATTAGTTCCTTCATATCTTGTTAATATTAAATTACCATTCATTTTTTTGTCTAATTCAACAAATTTACCAAACATCAGGCCTTCATAATCACCGAACATTTTTTTATCTAATGTACCCAAATCAAAGGTAAATAAATTGCCGTTAATTTCAACCTTATCATCTTCTGAAGTCAATTGTTGTTCTTCTGTAGGTAAAATCTCTTCTTCTTCAATTTGTTCTTGTACATAAGGTTTAGATTGAGTGGAATTTGGATAAGTTATGATAATATTTTCTGGCATAATACTATCAACTCTAAATCTTGTACCTATTAATATTTTATCTCTGCTTTCCCATTTGCCAGGGTTGTCAGCTTCTAACAAATTGTAATAAGGCACTAACTCTTTATCTTCCGTTAATTCATGCAATCCTGCAAAATCTTTAACAATATCAGCTAATCTATCACCACTTTTTACTTCATACCACACAGCTTTTCTTTCTGACAATGGTCGTGTAGTTATTACTGGAGTATTACTTTGATGCTGATTTTGTTGTGATAAAGTTTCTTCAATAATAGTTTCCATTGGTTTTGTTTCTACTGTTTCAACATAAGCTGAAGTTGGATTAGTTGGTTGTACTGGAACAGTTGGTTCAGAAGTATTCATACAACTAGTAACACCAGCACCAATAACAGTTGTTGCAGCTAACCCAATACCACCAATAGTATTTACTAGTTTTCTATTTGAATCATTTTTTGCGTGTTGACCAACATATTTCCCATTTCTTCTAGCAGAAAAAGCAGGTTTATTATAAATATTTATAGAAGATATCTTCATAACTTTCCTTCTCTTTTATTGTGAACTAATTGATACAAATCACGTAAAAATATTTTTTGCTATTTTACAATTAAAGAAAATTATTAAACAGTTATTTTGAATTAAAAAAGACTTTCTCATTCTTATATAAAGAAATTATTTTCTCCGAATCTTTATTGAAATATTTAAATTTTAGACTTTCGATAAAGTCCTCAATCAAATTATAAGTTTTTACTGTTGTCCCTTTTTCACATTGAAAAAAGAATGAGTAAAATTCAGTTATAAAACCTTGTTTTATAGCAATATTATTCATTTTTTTTGCTAGATTAATATAAAAATCATCAATTTTCCAATTATTCATTCTTGCATATCTTGCATCAATATCAATAATCAGATTTTGAACTTTAAGTTTTTTCGCAACTCTTAAGAATTTTTTAAATTCACATATACTGTCATTAACTGTAGGTAAGATAATATACTTCAATCTAATAGCATCTTGTGATTTTTTTGTTTTAGCATACATTGTTAGATTTTCAATTACCTTATCAAAGGCATCAACACGTTTAATACGCTTATATAACTTTCTGCTACCACAATCTAAAGAAACAATTATATAAGTCGTTGCTTTATCCATTGCTTGAAATAAAGTTTCTGAATATTTAATAGCATTAGTTGGTACAAAAACCCTTGCAAAATCGTTAACCGCATATGAATTTAAAAGTTCATCACACTCATCATAAATTGTAAACTCACCACCACCGATATGCAACTCACAATGTTTTTTAATTAATCCTTTTTCCTTTAAATCATTTAATATAGGAACTATTTTATAAGTATTATTTTTACGTTCTTGCAACGTATTATTATTTGAACAATAAATACAATTTGCACTACACTTTGTAAAATGAGTAATAGTTATGTAATCAATATATTTGCCTTTTTTATCGTCATCAGACCAATCTTTTTCTTCTATATGATAGCAGTTTGCACATTCTCTTGGACAACCACCCTCACTAAATTGTTTTTCATATTGTTCTATTCTTTCAAATAATAAATCTGTAGAATAACTTTCACCACCAGTCAAATCACACAAAAGAGGTGGCGTTTGATTATCTATTTGGTCAACTGGTGAAAAGCAGCAAGATGAAATATATTGACCAAAAAAACACATCCCATGTCTTAGAATATGACAACTTTTTCTTTTATTACTTTTATTACTTTGATTCTGTTGATTTTGCATTTATTTCACCAAATTCTTTTCTAACCAATTTCGCACATGAGAAGAAATATTTGAAGAAAAACATAAATTAGACTGACTTTGAAAATACAATAACACTTCTCTTAAATTATCAGAAATTGGTTTATCCCAATTTTCATTCATCCAAAAGAATTCAACATTAACTTCAATTCTTGTACATCCAATTTTATTACATCTTTTTATAAACTCTGTGGCTTCGGTCATATTATCATTCACATTAGGAATAATAATATATTTAATAGTCACCTCTGCATTAGGATTTTTCTTTGAAGCTTCAATGTATTTTTTCAAATTTTTCCAAACAGCATCATATCCTTTTACTCGTTTAACTTGTTCATATACCTTTTTAGTACCAGCATCAACAGAAACCTTTAATTTAGATTTACCTTTTCTTAAGGCATTTTTAATATCATCAGAAAATTTAATACCAGCACTTAAAAATTCAATAGAACCCTTTTGTTCAAAAACAAAATCAACAAGCCATTTAAGTTCGCCTTTAGGATATTCTGCGCACTCACCACCGCCAATAATAAAATGGCAATTTGGCTTAAACATATTTTTTTCACGAAACTGATTTAAAAGAGGGCGAACATCATAAGTTTGTCTTGTGTTTAAATCTTTTTTAACATCTTCTCTTCCACCACTAGAAATAATACAATATGTGCAATTACAACTACATTTAGTCCTATTAGAGACAGAAACGTCAATAAAACCTGGTGTTTCATCCCAATCACGTTCTTCTAAAGTAGGACAATCTTTACATACTTCTGGGAAATTACCTTGTTTGCATTGTTCAATAAATAATTCTCTATTTTTTATATATTCATCTATATCAATAAGTTCACCGTGATAATTTTCCTTGAAAGTAAGTTTTTTATCAAAAGACGCACAACAATACGTTAAATCATCAGAATTTATAACAAGATGAGCCAAAGCCCATTCACAACATTTAAACTTCATTTTGTTTCCTCTACACAGAGAAATTTTAACATACTATGTTATAATGCTTCAAGGGGGATTTATTCTACATGAGAATTTGCGACAATCTTAATACATCTATTTGTTTTAATGGAAAAGATATTGGAATCACGTATTGCACACTTACTAATGCAAATAATGGTATAGGCTGGCCTAAAATATCCAATGATGTTTTTGATGGTAAAAAAATCGATTGGAAAAGATTTTTTGACGAAAGAGCAAAAGAAATAGAAAAAATCAAAAATTCTTGTGAAAGAAATGAATGTAAAAATTGTCAATTAATTACAGATGAAGATTATGCAGATGACAGAAAAATCCACTATGTTCTTTTATCGCCTTGGCAAGTATGTAATTCTAACTGCATATACTGTTTAGGTCACGTAAACCCAAGATCTCCGCTGTCACCAAACTACAAAAATTTTTATAAAGAGTACGTAGAACCTTATGATATGCTCGAAATAATAAAAGACATGATTAAAAACAATGTTCTTTCTGAAAATGCAGAACTTGATTTTGCAGGTGGGGAACCAACTCTCTACCCAAAATTCGACAAGCTTTTAAACTTTTTGTTAGACAACGGTTTTAAAAATATAATTATTCACTCTAACAATATTCAATATTCTAAAGCTATTGAAAGAGGAGTAAGAGAAAACGCTGTAACTCTTATGATTTCAATCGACGCAGGAACAAAGAAGTGTCACGAAAAAGTAAAAAGAGTAAAATCTTTCGATAAAGTTTGGAAAAACTTCAAAAATTACTCAAAAGCGAGAACAAAAGATTATTCAATGAGACTTTGCACAAAATATGTTATTGTTCCAGGCGTAAACGATTCAAAAAAAGAAATTGAAGAATTTATTAAACAATCTAAAAGAAATGGCGCAACACAAGTTGCACTTAATGTTTATAATCAATTACTTAATGAAATGAACTACGATGAAAGCTTATTAAGACATTTGATTGAACTTGCTGATTTCTACAAAATGAAAGCCAGAGAAGAAAATCTTTCACACATTTTCTTCCCAAATATTGAGTATGTATACAAAAAGCTGGGACTCTGCTATTACGAATAAAAGTCATCACTTATAAGTATCATGAGAAAATATTTGAATATTTCCTTTTGTCTGTTTAATTTTCATATTTAACTTCGTACGAGCAAAGTATCTCAGCTTGTTTTTAAATGATTGAATAAAGCTAACTGGCTTTAACTCACGCAAATAATCTGGCAACCAACAATGAGAAGAATTAAAAATTGGATTTTTCAGCATTTTAACAAAGTTATTATAATTATGATGATTTTGATAAAATACCGCATACTCTTCACGGTTCATAATATAAGAAGCATATCCACCTATACAAGCAGAGAAAGCTGCTTTTGCATCAAGTTCTTCTGCTAATTTAACAAATGATGGCATATCTTTATAGTTAGCATCTGTTATAACAAACATTATTTCAAACTCATCTATTTTTCCTTCTTTTTTTAAAGAACTAATATATCGAACATTTTCCATAACAGAATCAAATTTGTCTGTTCTAAAAATACGTTTATATGTTTCTTTTGATGCAGCATGTAATGAAATATGAATTTTAAATATTTTATCAAACAATCCATGCTTCTTTAAATTTTCTTCAGTACACTTTATTCCATTAGAAATAAAATCAACTCTAATACTAGGGTTATTACTCAAAATAGAAGAAACCATTTTTTGCGTATGTTTGCTATCGAAAAATTCACCACGACAGTTTACAAACATATATTTTGCTTGAGAAGTTATTGGAAGAATGTGCGTTTCAAGTTTATCTTCCCATTTTTTGCACTCATCTTCTGATAACGCTTGATAATCATCTCTACATATAATACAACGTTGCCCACAAGTATAATCATAACCAATATTAATATATTCCGGATATGGTGCAATAAGTTCATTATAAGGAATCTCTGAGGCTTTATTACCATTACAATTTTCGTAGTTACAAAAAGAATATTTCTTTTCCAAAACATCCTTTCTGAAATTTTGAGCTTTTTCACCATTCCAAATTTCATCTATATCATCTTCAAAAATATTCCCAATCAAATTAAAATTAGAAAAACAAGGGTTACAAAAAAAACACTTTCCATCATTATTTAACTCTAAACAATTCCAAGGATTTTTACAAAACAAATCTCTACTCATAAATTTCTCAATATCTTTTAAAAACTAATTACATAATATCACAATTGCAGTTTTTATAAAGTTTTTGTATGATATTTGTAAGATAAAAAGAGGTAGATATAATGTCAGAGAATAGATTTTGTGTTAAACCATACATTTTTTTTGAAATCGGGACAGATGGTTTTTGCTATTTTTGCTCAAGATTATGGAATGACAGTTACTGTATCGGAAATATACTAGAGCAAAGTTTCGAAGAAGTTTGGAATGGACAAAAAGCAAGAGAATTCAGACAATCAATAATAGATAAAAATTATAAATATTGTGATACTAACTTATGTTTAATACAAACTTGTAAACCAATTGAAACATCTATAGCTGAATATCCAGAAGAGGTAAGTTTATGTTATGACAATACTTGTGTTCAACAATGTGTATACTGCAGAGATGAACCCCACATTATGTCAAAAGAAGACCAAGCAAAGTGGGATGCACTTATTGAACCTGTATTAATTCCAATGTTAAAAAACGCAAAATTAGTAACAGTAAATGTCGCTGGAGAAGTATTTATAAGTGAACACTCAAAAAAGTTAATAAAAAGAATTGCAGAAGTATATCCAAATATAAAATTTGCGCTCATAACAAACGGAATTTTATGTAGTGAAGAAAATCTCAAAAAATTAGGAATAGCAGATAAAATTGTTGATATAAGGATATCCATACCATCTTGTATTGAAGAAACATATAACAAAATTGTTAGAAATGGCAATTTTAAGAGTGTTATGAAAAATCTTGAATATGTATCACAATTAAGAAAACAAGAAAAAATCAAGAAATTAACAATTAATTGTGTTTTAACATCACTAAACTATAAAGATTTAATACCACTAACTAAATTTGCAAAAGAACTGGGTGCATATGTCCACGTAATGATTGCAAAAGATATGGGACAAGGTACAAAATTTCTTAGTCAACTAGATAAATATATAATAACAAATCCTACACACCCAGAATATAATAATTTTGTTAAGATAATGAATAATCCATTAATAAAACATAATGATGATTTCTTAATTAACGATGGATTTAAACACCTAAGACCAAATTCATTTGCAGATGTTATAAAAAACAAGATAAACTTCTACAAAAAATACGGCTGGTCATAAAAATATTAAAAAAGAACCATTAATAATTAGTGGTTCTTTTTTTCAGCAAATGAACCTAAAGAATTATATTCCTTAAATTTATCTGCTATTTTAAAATACATTGGTAATTGAACATTATATTATTTTGCAAGTTCAACAACAATAAAAAATAGAAAATCTATTTCTGAACATTGTTCAATTTTCATATCATTTAAAATTGATGAATATACATTTGCATCATCACGTTCTTTATATAGTTCAAAATTTTGATAATATTCTTCTAAAAAATTTTCTCTAACATTTATATTCATAGCCTTTGCAAGAATTAATAGTTCATTACAAAGAATTTTAAACGTATCTAATTTTTCACCGATAAAATCATGTGCACATATATCATAATAAATACATGTAGCCTCAAAAGGAGAACGAGTTATTAATCGTTCAAACGCAACTTCTGTAAATTGTTTTTCAGACATCATAGTAGTATTCATGCCTGCATCAGTAAAGTCTATTTCTATTTGTTTTAAAGTTTTTTTATCGATTAAATTATATTTGTCTGCAAAATTGAACTCACAATATTCTCTTTGCTGTAAATACTCTACATCCTTACGATTATACCATCGGCATTTACCTACAAAATTAGAATCTAAAATCAAAAGTTTAGGAAGTGCCTTTTTTAAGGCATACGCAATTCCAAAGCCATTTGCAATTGATGTAACAATTGTTTTTTTATGCGAAACTTTTTTAATAAAAGGAATTGCAGATAGAATATCAGGCGTTCTAATACAAAGAATTATCACATCAGCTTTTTCTTTATAAGTTTTTTCAGTTTTAATTTTTATATTGTATCTTTTCTTTCCTTTTACACTAGAAATTAACTTAATGCCCCCCTTTTCTTTTGCATTATTTACTATATCATCATACTTAGAAAGAAGCGTTACATCTTTTCCTGCAGAATGTAAAAAACAAGCAAAAGTCGCACCAGTTGAACCTGCTCCAATGACTAAATATTTTAACTTTTTTTTGAATAAAATTTTAAACATTAAATCTCCACCGACTAATTATAACTTTTAATTTGATTAATAACAATATTTTCCATATAATTAGTGGTATGGACTTATACTGCGAATTACCATATACGTGTGCAAATATAGATGATTATGGAGACGTACACCCTTGTTGTACAACATATTGTTCAAACTATTCTTTTGGTAACATTTTAGAAAAAAATTTTTCTGAAATTTGGAATGGAGAAAAAGCTTTAAACTTTAGAAAACAGTTTACAGATAAAAATTTCAAATATTGTAAACTCAATATTTGTTTGCCGCATAGATCTAATGATGATTCAATTAGAATAGAACCAATTGTTCACAAACGACCAGCATCAGTTCTTTTAGGATATGATAGAACTTGCAATGTTAACTGTATTTTTTGCAAACCAAATAATAATCAAAAATATTTGGAACCATTCAAAATCATTGAAGATAAGGTTTCTGATTTATTTAAAGATGTTAAAAACGTAAATATAGCATCAGCAGGAGAAGCATTTGCAAGTTTACATTCCAGAAATTTGATAAAAAAAATTGCAAAGACATACCCCAATATCAAATTTGACATACTTACAAATGGTTTACTTTTCAATGAAAAAAATTTAATAGAACTTGGTATTAAAGAAAAACTAAATCTCGTTGGGATTTCTTTTCATACCTTTAATAAAAATTCTTACAATAAAATTGTTAAAAATAGTAATTTTGATACAGTAATGGAAAATATAAATTATGCAATAAAACTAAAGCAAGAAGGTTTAATTAATATTCTTCAATTTAGAGCAGTAATAACAGACTATAACTATAAAGAAATGGTTAACTTTGCCCAAATAGCCAAAAGTTCTGGCGCAAACGTAGTTTTTTTAAATTTAATAAAATATGAAATACCAGATAAAATCTACAATGAAATCAATGTAATAAATCCAGAACATAGAAACCATAATAAATTTATTAAAATATTACAACACCCCATTTTTAAAGAAGATTTTGTTTCTATAAACCAAAATCTTCTAAAATTAAAACATAAAAATATTTTTGAAAAATTATTTAAAATTAATAAGTTCCTTGCTCCATAATAGCCATAGATGTATCATTTTTTCTTAAATTCAAGCCAAGTTCAAGACATCTTTGTTCTGTATATTCAAACAATTCATAGTTGTAATCTTCAACTTTCTGACCTTTTTTTGTATGAATTCCCCAACAAAATTCCATACTTATTTCAACAGATTTTATACCTATACTTTTAGACGCCAATAACCATTTGTCAATTTCATCTTTATTATTATTAAATCCTTGTAAAATAATATATTTAGAAATAACGCGACAATCATTATTTTGATCTTGTTTAAATTTTTTAGCAGCCTTTACATAATTTTTTAAATTTTTTAAAACTTGTTCGTACTTATCTCTCTTTTTTATTTTTTTATAAGTTTCTCTTGAGCCACTACATATAGCTATCGATAATCCCGCCTTACCTTTTTCTAAAGCCTTTGCCAACTCCTTAGAATATCTAATTCCAGAAGTTTCACACCAAATATTTTGAACATTATTTTTTAAAAATAAGTTCACCAATTTGGGATATTCTTTTAACACGCCTAACTCACCACCACCAAAATTAACAAAAAGATTATTTTTATCAATTAAATCCTTTTTATATAATTCTTCCAATGTTTTATAGATTAAAGGATTACCTTCTTTTACCTTATCAGAAAATTCCCCCTTTGTTTCATCCCTATATGAACAATAAAAACAGCCACAATTACAGTGATACCAATAATACAAATCTATTCTTCTTATTTTTACTGTTTTATAATCTTCTTGATTACGATAAATACAATTTTCGCATCCATTCGGAATAATACATTGTGCAAGTTGCTTGTTTATATTTTCTCTTATTTCTATTATTCTTTGTGCTAATTCTTTAGGTTTTTCTTGATAAGTTGAAATAATTTCACCAAGTTGCAAAGTAGTACAAAATCTTACATTCTTTTGGTGAAAACTTAAACAATTTAATAAATTACTACAATATAAATTTTGCACAATTACTCTTTCTCTGCCTTTATAGTAATATCAAAACTCTTATTTTTTATAATACTCTCAAGAAAATCATAAGTTATCATTTCAAATCCATTTGCAATTATTTGTTCCTTCATATAATGATATAATTCACCTTGTTTTTCTTTAAAAGTACCAGGATTAACAACTTGTGAACAAAACTCAATTGATGGTTGCAATGTTTTAATACCAATTTCTTTACAAGTTTTAATCCATTTATCAATTTCTTCTTTAGTATCATTAACATTTGGAACTATAATATATTTAGCGACTATTCTATCTTGATTACTTTTTGCATCTTTTAAATAATGTTTTAAATTTTTAATAACGTCATTATAATTATCTTTTCGTTTCATCAACTTAAACATTTCTCTAGAACCAGCATCTATGGAAATAACTATCGAAGTTCTTCTATCTTTCAATACAGCTTTAGATAATAATTTTTCATACTTAATACCATTAGACTGTAAACAAAAACCATAACTTGCATCTTTTTGCTTTAAAAGTAATTTCATTATATCTGGAAATTCTTTTAACATTGTTAATTCACCACCAGTTACAGAGAAAAATGCATTAGGATGAATTCGGTTTTCTTTTAACATTCTTTTTATTATTGGGAAAAGTTCAATGTAAGGTGAATTTTGTTTAGATTTAACCATTTTCCCCTTTGTTACGGGCAACATTGCACAATAACAACATCCACAATTGCAATGTACCCAGTGCGTAATTTCAATTTCTTTAAAACGAGTATCTTCATCCCATTCTTTTTCTTCTACATAAGGACAAGATAAACAACCTTCATGTGGCAAAGTACCTTTTTTACAGTTTTCTATAGCTTCTTCTCTAACAGAAATAAATTTTTCATAAAAGTTTTCTGTATAAGGGATATTAAATTTTTCATAACGCTTTGTTCCACACAACTTATTACACAATGAAACTGCATCATGTCTAAACGCTATACCACCTTGAATATACTTACAACTTTTGTATTTCATAAAAACCTCAGAGAAATATTTCAAATATAAAAAATATTGTACCACGTATTGTTTATTTTTTATTAAAAAACAAGGAATTAAATACATATGAATTTCAGAAAAAGATTTTAAAACTCTTTAATTTAAAAGTAATCAATGATAATATCAAATGTATGAAATACAAAAGTTGTAGATTATTAGAGCACGGAATATATTTTTATTTAGACCCAGGAAGTAAACAGCTATGTGTTGGTCATTGTTGCAATACTGACCACTTGGATTTACCACATCGTTTGTATCTATATGATGATTTAAAAAATCAAACATTAAATTGGGACTATATTTTTGAACAAAAAAGAAAATATAGAGAAAATGCAAAAAAAGGAATATATCCTTCTCAATGTGAAGGTTGTTTTGAGTTAAAGGAACACGATTGGGATAATGAAGATTATATTAATCACTTAACAGCTGGTCATATTATGAAATGCAATTCTCGTTGTGTGTACTGTCCTATTGGAAGAATACCAGATTGTCATAATAGAGAACAAGATGTTGACATGAAACCAATAATCAATGAACTTTTGGAGAAAAATCTACTAAGATTTAATGGTTCACTTCGTTTTGTTGGTGGAGAGCCAACATTAATGAAAGAATTTGATTGGTTAGTTGACTTATTTTCAAAAAACAACGTTCCAGAAATTTATGTGCCAACATCTGCGATAAGACTCTCTAAAAGTTTATGTAATGCGCTTCAAAAAGTAGAAAGCGCTGCTATTGTTGCAAGCGTTGATTCTGGTACTAAAGAAACTTTTGAAAAGGTAAAAGGAACTAAATTCTTTGATATTGTAATGAAGAATATGCAAACATATTTAAAACATGCAAGAAAAAAAGACTTTATTATTTCTAAATTTATATTATTCACTAACTACAATGATACTAGCTTAGAAGTAGAAACTTGGCTAAAAAATTGTAAAAATATAGGACACATTGAAGTTCAATTTGACTCTGAACACAGTGTTTCATCCTCTGAAAACTGTGAAAATAAAAAATATGTAAATAGAACATTAAAGATGCTTAAATACACCGAATTACTTGCTGAAAAATATAATATAAAAGTAACTTCATTTTTAGCATTTATGAACAGAGCAAAAAGAATTTATGAAAAACAAGTTAATGCGCTCAATTCAACTATAGATTTAAAAGACATAAAAAATATTGATTTTGACGAACAATATAGAAATTTGTATTTGAATTTAGATGAAGACGTGCTTTCTTTTATAAACAAGGATATTGATAACTTAGTTCAAAATGAAAAATTTTCGCCAAAGAGAAAAGTATTTCTAACTTCAAAAAATGAAATCACAAAAACAAAAGATTTTAATGAGATTATTATGCAATTACTTAGACTTGGCTTTGATGTAGAACTATCTACTAGTAAGTTATCTTACGATAAGACACTAGATGAAATGATTAAAACAAGTTATTCAGAGATTACATTTAATCTAGTTAAAATACCAATTATTTTTCAAATACAAAAAATGATTATAAAGAAAAAATATAAGGGAATAAAACTAGGAAATATAAAATTCGATTAATTCTTCTTGTTTCCAAAAAGGAAGTGCATTTCTGATTTTAATCTTGTAATTAAAGATATTTTTCTACAGTTATAAACTTTATTTTCAATAATAGCATCTGCCCAAGGTTCTGGCTGAAGTTCAAAACCAAGTTTTATTGCTTGATTTTCAAAGTATTTATAAGCTTTAATTACAGAGCTTTCAATCACTTGATTTTTTGTAGTTTTAATTTTGCTTTCTTCATGATTTACAGCTCTTGCAACTGTTTTTACCCCCATTTTTTTACACACTTCAAAAAAAGCATCTATTTCTTTTTTATTATCATTAACATTTGGGAAAATAATATACTTAATTTTTACTCTATTTGCTTTATCTTGTGCGACTTGAACATATTTTTCTATAGTCGAAACAACATCATCAAATTTATCAACTCGTTTTATTCTTTTATATAATTCCTTCGAACCACAATCTAAAGAAATACAAATTGTATTATTATTTTCTTCTTTTAACATCTTACCAATCAATTGTTCATATTTAATTCCATTAGTTAATACTTCTAGTCTACAACCATGTTCAAGCAAAAGTTGTAATATTTGAGGAAATTCTTCAAGCATAGTAGGTTCACCACCCATAAAAGCAATAAATGAATCTTTTGTTAACCTTCCTTGTTCAACTAATTTTTGTACTATCGGGAATGAATCATAATCATCACTTTTCTTCACCCCATCATAAAAATCGGAATGAACACTACAGTAAAAACACGCAGCATTACAATGTTTCCAGTTAAAAACAGTTATTTTATGAATTTTTCCGTCAAACTCTTTCCAATCTTTTTCTTCTAACATTGGACACAATTTACAATGTTCTGGAATATAACCATTTTTCATTTTTTCAATGATTTCGAGACGTCTTTGTTCATTCTTTTCAAAGGCATTTTCATCCGTATATAAAATATATTCTGGACCTTCCCAAACTTCATTACAATATTTAAACCCACTAAAACTAAGGTCTATACTTCCTAAAATATGGTCACAACATTTATATTTCATAACTTCTCCCTAGATTAATTTATATTATAACAAATTAGACTAAATTGGCTATTTTATTATACACTTTTACATACGGAGGTTTTATGACAGAAAAACATGCAATTTGTACATTCCCATTTGACTCTGCACAAATAAGTATGCAAGGTGATGTTTTTGTTTGCTGTCCTCCTTGGTGTAATTCATATTCTTTTGGAAACATTTATGAACAATCTTTTGATGAAATTTGGAATGGAGAAAAAGCAAAAGAATTTAGACGCCAATTTATCAATGAAAACTACAATATTTGTAACTTGGATTTGTGTGTAAAAGATTGTTCTCATAAGATAATTCCAACAGAAGTTGTTCCAAAACCTAAAAAATTTATATTCTGCTATGACTCTCTTTGTAACGTAAAATGTATTTTCTGCAGAAGTTGCCATCAAAAACAAGATTTATCATATTTTGATGAGAATATGGATTCTATAATTCAAAACATGTTAGAAAATGCTGAAAATGTTGTTTTATCTGGTGTTGGGGAGGCGCTATTTAGTCCACATTCTAGAAAACTAATTAAAAGAATTTCTGAATTATTCCCAAATGTAAAATTTTCGCTCATATCCAATGGAATTTTATGCGATAAACAAAATTTAGAGGAATTAGGAATAATAGATAAATTAATTTCTATAACTGTTTCTCTACACGCAACAAAGAAAGAAACTTATAATAAACTCGTAGTAAATGGTGATTTTGATAGAGTAATGAATAATTTAACTTTTCTTTCTTCACTCAAAAAAGAAGGAAAACTAGATAGATTTATTCTTAATTTTGTAGTAAATGCATATAACTATAAAGAAATGGTACTTTATATGAAAATGGCACAAAAAATTGGTGCTACAGTCGGTTTTTTAGAACTTTTAAAACTTGAAACAAACAAAGATATATATGAAAAAATCAATATATTTGATGAAAAACATCCAAAATTCAATGATTTTGTTAAGGTACTAAAAAATCCAGTTTTTCGCTCAGAAATATGTACAATAAACGATACTATGCTAAATTTAAAACCGATTAGCTTATGGGAAAAATTAAAATATAGATTTTTTTAAAGCGATGTTTAATATATAATATTCTTATGAATTAGTAAGAGGAATTAAAATGGGTTATTTATCTTGTGAGTTTGTAGAAAATGGAATGTGTTTTATTAGAGACGCTGCGGTTTTATGTAGTTATTCAATGTGTATGAAGTTTGAAGCAATAAAAATTATAGAAGGCTATCAAGGTGAACTTTTTGACTGGGATAAAATAAGACAAATAAAACAAGAATACCGTGATAGGTTTGCGAAAGGTGACATCCCTAAAATTTGTGAAGGCTGTCCTAGCTTACAAGTAAAAGATTGGAATGGTTCAATGCAATTAGCATATATTCTAATCAATCACTGGGAAAATTGCCAATTAGACTGTGTATATTGCCACACTCACGACCAAAAAAAATATCTTAACTCATTAAAACCTTGGAAAATATTACCAGTTTTAAAAGATGCTCTTGATAAGAATATGCTAAGCTACAATGGCAACGTTAATATTACTGGTGGTGAACCAACAATTCTAAAGGAATTTCCAGATTTAATGAAATTCTTCTTAGAAAAAACAAATATTTTCATAATGATTAATTCAGCAGCTGTAGATTATTCAAAGTGGATAAGAAAAGGGCTAGAAAAGAAACGTGCGGCTGTTACTATTTCACTCGACGCAGGCACCAGAGAAACTTATAAAAAAGTAAAGAATGTTGATTGTTTCAAAAAAGTTATAAACAACATCAAAAAATACAAAAAAGGATTAGACCCAATTTCTGCAAGCTTAATAGGAATGAAATATATTTTTATTCCTGGATACAATGATACACTAGAAGAAGTTCAAGCTTGGCTAAAAATAGTTGAAGATTTAGGAATGACAAATATTCAATTAGAACTTGAACATCATTGGTACGAGAAGAATAAATATCTTCCAGAAAACGTAAAAGAATATGTTCAAATGATAGTTGATTATGCGCACGAACATAAATGTAATTTAGACTACAGAGAAATCCTAACTACTTGTGGTTACAGAGACAGAATTAGATACATAAACAATGGTAGATAATAATACAAATAAACACATATATTGTCCAAATCCATATATTTTGGCAGAAATTATGCCATATGGAAATGTATACCCATGTAGTTGTGGCTGGATTAGAGGATATTCTTTTGGAAATATCTTTGAACAATCTTTTGATGAAATTTGGAATGGAGAAAAAGCAAAAAAATTTCGTCAAAAGCTTTACGACAATGATTTTTCCTTATGTCCTGGTTGCCAAAATTTAGAAATATTAAAAGAAATTCACGATAAAGAACCTAAACTTATTTCAGAGCCACCAGAGAGAATTCTTTTAGGTTTAGATGAATTATGTGATGTAAAATGTATTTTCTGCCGTGGAGAAAATTATAAAGTCGATACTAATTTAATTCCGAAAGATAAAGAAGATAAATTATTAGAAATACTATCTCCTTGGCTAGAAAAGGCAAAATACGTTAAAACAAATGCAGTTGGAGAAGTTTTTGCGAGCAAAATTTCTAGAGATTTAATTAAAAATATTGCCAGCAAATTTCCTAATGTTAAATTTGAAATAATTACAAACGGAATCCAATGTACAAAAGAAAATTTAGAAAAATTAAATATCACAGATAAAATTTCAATGATGACTGTTTCTCTACATGCTTTTACAGAAAAGACCTACAACAAAATCGTAAAAGGTGGTAATTATAAAAAAGTTATTAAAAATATAGAATATCTTTCTCAAATGAAGAAAGAAAGAAAAATGGATAGATTTGAACTTCATTTTACTGTTACAAGCATTAACTATAAAGAAATACTAGATATCATTAAATTATGCAGAAGAATAGATGCAAAAGTTCGTCTATTAGGTTTGGATTGTTCAAGAGATTTAGAGGAAACTTATAACAAAATCAATATTCAAGATAAAAAACACCCAGACTACAATAAACTAGTAAAACTAGTTCATTCACAAGAATTCTTAAATGCAAAAGATGTTGTAATTCAAGGCCATGATTATTTTGTGGGATTAGAGCCGATTTCTTTCTGGGATAATTTAAAAAACAAAATAAGAAATAAATGTAAAATATTTGGAGTATTATAGTGAACTCTACAAACGATAAAGTCTGCTATTTACCGTTTTATATGGCTGAAATTTCTGACGATGGAAATGTTTATCCTTGTTGCCCACGATTTGTAGATTTTTACTCTTTTGGAAATTTACTAGAAAATAACTTTCAAGAAGTATGGCATTCAAAAAAAGCAAATGACTTTAGAGAAAAAATTCTAAACAATGACTATTCTTTATGTAATTTAGATATATGTACATATTAAAATAAAAGAAATAAAGAAGACATTCTCAAACATTGGGAAAATGATAAATCTTGTAAATATTTAAAATTAGCATACGATACTGTTTGCAATGTTGCTTGTAAAACTTGTAGAGACGAAATAAAGCTAGCTTTTTCTGACAAACAAAAAGAAATAACAGAAAAAATCATCCCATTACTTGATGATGTAGAAATAATTGAATTAAGTACTTCAGGAGATGTTTTTGCAAGCAAGAATGGAATTAATCTTATAAATTATGTTACTAATATTCATCCCAATATATTATTTGAGATAGATACTAACGGAATATTGTTGACTAAAGAATTATATGAAAAATTAAATTTAAGAGGAAAAATTAAAGATATAAGAATTTCAATTCCTGGTGCAACTGAAAAAACATATAATAAAATCGTTTGCAAAGGTAATTTTTCTGCTGTTATGAAAATTTTAAAATTCATTGCAAAAGAAAAAGAAAAAGGCAATATTGAATCAGTTACTATTACTATGGTTATCTCTAAATACAATTATAAAGAAATGGCAAAAATGGCAAATATTGCAAAAAAACTAAACATCTCAGTTAGCTATACTTGTTACCAACCTTGGGAACATACAACTCTTGCAAAAAAATATAAAGAAATAGCTGTCTTTGAACCAGATAATTCACTATACAAAGATTTTCTTAGACAACTAAGAAAAAAAGAATTAGCATCTTATGTTTGTTATTTTGAACCAAGAATTAATCCCCAATTAATACTTCCACTAAAAGAAGAAAAAAATTTTCTTTGTTTTATAGATAAAATATTAAAGAAAAAGTAGTACTATAATAAATACTCGTTTATCAGAGATTCTACTTTATCCCATATTACAAACTTTAGTCCACTTATTTCACAATATTCTTTAAAGAAAAAATATAAGTTTCCATAGTGTTTTGGGATACTAACTTTCGAATGGTCACAGAAAACATATTTATTATCTAGCATAAATTCTACATTTTTTATACCCATATATACAACTAAATCTAAAAATTTTTTCATTTCAATTATGTTATCATTTACATTTTCAATAACAATATACTTAACAGTAATAGGCGGATGAGAATGTCCCTTAGCGTACTTCCTTAAATTTTTTACACATTCATCAAATTTATCCACTCTTTTTAATTTATAGTAAATATCTCTACTAGCACAATCTAAAGAAGTACAAAAAGTGCCCTTATTTGCATCTAATAATTTTTTAATAATTGGTTGATAAATTATATTGTTAGAAAGAAAATGAAATTTTAAAAGACCTTGCTTAAAAAACTCCTTTACAAGTTTTTCAAATTCACTTAATACAGAGATATCTCCACCTTGTATACAAACTATAAGATTTTCTCTATCTAATAAATCTTTTTTGTACAACTGTTTTACAACAGGCAACATATCGTAATATTCACTTTTTGCCTTTCTATAGGTAATTTTTCCATGTGAATCATCCATTCTTGCACAATATATACAACCACAATTACAATGTGTCCAATGTGAAACATGAATCTGTTTAAATTTAGAATTAATAACATCCTCAGGTTTTCTTTTTCTTAAGGAAAAACAACCATAACACGGTGAATTTTTGATATTTTCTTCATCAAACAATGAAAAAAACTCAAGTTTTTTTTGTCTTAAAATTTCAAAATCTACTTTACTACCATCATATTTATCAAAATATATTGGACCGTTTGGATTACTACAACAAGATGTTATTTTGTCATGATAACAAGTTAACGTTTCATTTAATTCATCACAAAAATATAATTCACCAGACATAATATATTAAACAAGCCTTTTTTCTAATAATAAACCTACTCTTGATGTAATCCATAGCCCTCAACATTAAGCTTTTTTATTTCTCTATATTGAGTAGCTACACCATAAAATTGCAATTCAACTCCTCGTTGTTTTGTTGAATCAACTATATATTGATACAACTCATCAATATATTCTGGGATGTTATGTTTATTTCTTTCTAGCCAATCTGCTTCAAAATCCAGAATAACTTTTTGTATTCCAACTCTTTGTGTTTCATCAAGCCATTTATCTACATCTTCTTTAGTATCATTTACTCTAGGAATAATAATGTATTTTGAACGAACAGATGTTTTATCATTTCCTTGAGCTTTAACATACTTCTTTAATGTATCCATAACTTTGTTATAAGCATCAACTTGTTTTATTTGTTTAAATTTTTGTCTATCACCACAATCAACACTAACAGTTACAGACATTGTATCTGTTTTTAGCCCTTTTAAAACGGATTTTACTGGTTTAATACCATTAGAGTGAACCATAATAATTCTCATTCCTTTTTTTAGGAAAAAATTTGTAATATCATCAAATTCTCTCAAACTTGCTGGTTCACCACCCGAATATGCTAATTCACCATTGTAATCAAGCATATTCATTTTATCTAATTCTTTAATTATTGGCATGATTTTATAGCGTTTTTTAGGCTTTTCAAAATTACTTTGCAAACGATAACAATATGTACAGTTACAATTACATTCAGACCAATGCGCTATTTGAATCCATTTAAATTTTGGGTTATCATCCCATTCACGTTCTTGCAAACCAAAACAACCAACACATTCAGCTGGAGTTATCCCATTCTTTTGATTTTCTCTGATTTTATATATACTATCAACAACTTCTTTCCAATCGAGCTTTTCACCCCAATAATCCTTTTTTATAAACAAAGGCTCCGGAGTGTTCCCACTCATAAAACAGCAAAGTTTTATAGCATTATATTCAAATCGCAACCCATTCTGTATATTTTGACAACTAACGTATTTCAAGATAATCTCCTAATTCAAGAATAATTATAACATAACTCTTCTTTGCAATAATACCAAAATTATAATAATATTTTTATATGAGTAAAATTTGCAATCATCCATTTCATACTATACAAATCCAAAACACGGGCGAAGTATATTGTTGTTGTTGTTATTGGACCGATTTTTATTCTTTTGGAAATATTTTTGAACAATCTTTTGATGAAATTTGGAATGGAGAAAAAGCAAAAGCTTTTAGAAAACAATTTATAGAAAACAATTTCAAATATTGTAAATTAGATGTCTGTGATCCATTTCAAAAAGAAATAAATATAAACGAAGACTTAACAGCAGAATATCCAAAGCAAATTGAATTTAGTTACGATAGACGCTGTAACGTCCGTTGTATTTTTTGCAGAACAAAACCAAACAAAGAAGAAGAAGAATATAACAGAGCAAAAGAAAAACGTATTGAAGAAAATTTTGATAGAATATTTACTCCAATATTAGAAAAAGCTGAAATAGTTGAAATGAATTCAGCTGGTGAACTTTTTGCAAGTAAACACTCAATAGACGTAGTAAGAAAAATCATAAAAATAAACCCTAAAATTAAGTTTAATATAATCTCAAACGGAACTTTATTCACTAAAGAGAGAATAGAAGAACTAGACTTAAAATCACGTCTAAGCACAGTTATTATCTCTATACATAGTGCAACTGAAAAGACATACAATAAACTTGTAGAACACGGTAATTTCAAAGAACTAATAAAAAATGTTGAATATTTATCAGAGTTAAAAAAACAAGGTTTATTAAATGGATTACAACTTAATTTTGTAGTGACATCTATTAACTATAAAGAGATGAAAAAATTTGCCCAACTAGCAAAAAAACTTGATGCGAAAGCATTTTTTATAAACTACCATAGGCAAATAGACTCTGATTCTCTAATGAATGAATTAGATGTTTCACTTCCAACACATCCAAAATATAATGATATAGTTAAACTATTATCAGACCCTATTTTTAAAGACGACTGTTGCGTAGTTAATGACTATTTAAAAAACTTAAAACCAATTAAAAAGAGTTTCATTGAAAAAATCAAAGATTTACTTAAAAAATGAACCTTTTTGTAAAATTTCCTCTATATACTCCCAAATGGTTGCTTTTATACCTTGTTCAGCACATTTTTCTTTATAAAAAGAGAATAATTCATAGTAATATTCTGGTATTTTAAACTCACCATTTTGAAGAAACTCACTATCACATTGATCAATCATAAGTTCAGAATTTGTAATACCAACTTCCTTCATAAGGTTAATATAATTTTCTAGTTCTTCTTTATTATCGTTAATACCTCTTACCAAAATATATTTGAGTCTCAAAAGAATTGGTAATTTAGCATACTTTTTTAAGTTTTCAACTAAGTCTTCAAATTTATTAACAGTTTTAATCTTTTTATAAGTTTCTCTTGTACCTGCATCAATAGAAATATTTACATCAACAAAAGTTTTATTAGATATTTGTTCAATTTGAGGAAGATATTTAATACCATTTGTAGCAATTTCTACACGCTTTACACCATTTTTGATAAAGATATTAACTAAATCATCAAACTCATCAAGAACAGACACATTACCACCCTGAAAATGAACATCTAATTCTTTTTTATCAACAATATCTTGTTTATAGAGTTCTTCAATTATAGGAAGCAAATCATAATAATCACTTTTTTTAGATTTTAGAACAATTTTTCTTTCAGAAAGGTACTGCTCGCAACAATAAACACAACTACAATCACATTGTTTAAAGTGTTTAACAATTATCATATTTGCTTTTGGTGGCTTTGATAACTGACTTATAATTAAAGGTTTAGGATTTTCTTGTTCTTTTAAATCAAAACAACCAACACACTCTTGAGGAATCACTCCTCTATCTAACATTTTAATTAAAGAATTTCTTCTTTTTATAATATCTTTTATTTTATCTGGTTTTGGAACATCAATTGAAGGACCATTTCTTGTTGCACAACAATAAAATACTTTAAGTGCATCAAAGTTTAGTGTTTCATTAAGTCTTTTACAATAATATCTTTTACGCATAACAACATTATACTAAATTTCTGATATTATAATAATAGATTAAAGAAAGTTATTCATGAATTTTTTAGAAAAATTTTTCAAAAAGAAAAAATCATATAGTTGTGCATTACTAAATAACCACTTGCATTTTACATCAAGAGATACTCTAGAACCTTGCTGTAGTGCAAACATTGGCCCAGCAATGGTTAGTGAACTTTCTAAAAAAAATTCAATTAAAGAATTTATTTCAAATAAAAAACAACTTATTAAAAATTTAAAAAATGGAATAATTCCAGAAGGTTGCAAAGGTTGTGTTCACCTAGAAGAATATAAAGAAGCAACTGATTTTAGAATAAATAAAATCACTTTAAATCACTATACTCAATGCAATTGTGCGTGTATTTATTGTACACAAGGGAATAGAACCTTTGAAAAAATAAAAGAAGATGAAAACAAACCAGTCCTATATGATGTCTTAAAATTCATAAATGAGCTTTACGATAACGACCTAATAGACAAAGAAAAGCTATACATCGATTTTCAAGGTGGAAATATATCTTGCTTAAAAAATCATCAAGAAATAATTCAAACATTTTTAGATAGAGGTGTTGGAACAATTTATATTCCTACAAACAATATTGTTTATATGCCAGTTATCGAAAATCTTTTGAAAATGAAAAAGGGTGAAGTTTGTACAGCGCTTGATGCTGGATGCAAAGAAACTTATGAAAGAATAAAACAAGTAGATAAATTTGATAAATCCATTGATAACCTAAAGAAATATATTGCCGCAGCTGGCAATGATTCGATAATTGTAAAATACATTATAGTTAATGGTCATAATGATAATATTGATGAATTTACCAAATTTATGGATAAAATGATTGAAATCGGAATTAAAATTATTGTTTTAGATATTGATTACAGAGATATCATTGATGGTTGTTTTACAATTCCAAATCACTATTACGACATAGTAAAATATGCAAAAGAAACTTGCAGAAAACACAATATGGATTTAGGTATTCCACCATATACAACAAAAGTTTTAGAACAAGGATTCTCCACAAAGTAAACTATGTTATAATCATACTTGGATAGAGGTTTTTTATGACAAAAAAGTATAGATGCAGATATTTAGCACACGGACTTTATATTCATTATGATTGTTTTAGACATTGTCATTTGTCTATCCATTCACCAAATGAAAGAAATAACAACTATATAGTTCCTTATAAAGGACCAAAAGATAAAGCTAATTGGGAAGAAATTTTTAAAAATAAAAACAAACTAGTTTCCGAAATGCGTGAAGGAGTAATCCCACCATTTTGTAAAGGCTGCCATTGGATTGAAGAATTTGATGAAAACTCAGAAAATCAATTTTTATCAGATTTAGACAACTACATTGATATGATATGGGTTGGTCATTCAAATGATTGCAATTCTAAATGTATCTACTGTTTTGCATATCAAGAAATTGTAGAAAAAAGAACAACAAAGGCATATGACATAATTCCTTTATTCAAAGAAATGCTTAACCAAAAAATATATAACCTTGAAAAGGAACCAGAAGCACACGTTTCTTTTGCAATGGGTGAGCCTACTTTATTAAAGAAGTTTGATGACATAATAAATTTATTTGCAAAAGCTGGTAATAAAAATTTTGCACTATACACAAACGGCATACGTTTTAGCAGAATGACTGCAAAATATATTAAAAATATGAACATAGTAATTTCTTTGGATGCTGGTACAAAAGAAACGTTCAAAAAGATAAAAGGCGTTGATAAATTTAAAGATGTTTGTTCAACAATAAAAAAATATGCAAAAGAAGCAAACAAAACTGACCCTAAACGTTTAGGCGTAAAATACATAATTATTCCAAATGTTAATGATAACAAAGAAGAAATCGATAAATGGCTTGATTTATGTATTAACAAGCTTGATGTTAAATATCTTATTGCAGACGTTGAAGAACATTGGTTTGTGAATAAATGTGGAGAAATCCCACAATATGTAAAAGATTTACTCATTTACATAAGACAACACTGCCAAGATGAAAATATTCATTTTGAATTTTACGACAGAGCACTAGTTTTAAATTTATAGAGGATAAATGACAAAAAAACAATATTTTTGTAATGAATTAAATAATGTCTTATCTTGTTTCCACGATAGAATAATGTCTTGCTGTACTGGTCAAATTGGTCCAGTATATGAAGAAGCTTATAGAGGGAAAAGAATCGACTGGAAAAAATTCAAACAAACAAAACTAGATGCGTTTGCACTATTGAATGAAGAAGATATAGAAAAATCACCTTGTAAAGGTTGCTTCTTTTTAAAAGAAAAAACAGAAAATGATGTTATTTCACAACAATACACAATGCTAAATGTAAGCCATTGGACTCAATGTAATTGTGGTTGTATTTATTGCGCAAGAATGTTTGATTCACACGGAGAAATAACCTACAAAAGTGGAAAAAGCCAATACTATGATTTTGTTCCACTATTAAAAGAACTCTACAAGCAAAACCTACTTAATAGAAAAGAATTGGTTGCAGTAATTCAAGGTGGAGATATTTCTGTTTTAAAAGAATTTGAAAAAATGATAAAAGAATTTTTAAAAAACGGAGTAAAACAAATCCATATTTTAACAAATAATATTGTTTATCAACCAATCATAAAAAAATTAATGGATTTGAATAAAGTATTACTCTTTACTTCATTAGATTGTGGAACTCCAGAAACATATAAAAAATTAAAAAGAGTTGATAAATTTAATGACTCTGTAAAAAATTTGAGAGAATACTCAAAAGGAAGAGAAAATCCACCAATTATAGTTAAATACATACTAGTAGAACACTTTAATGATAATAAAGAAGAAATTATTAAATTCTTTGATTTAATGTCAGATATTGGCATCAAAATGGTTGAATTTACTATAGATAATAAATGGGCATTATTCACAAACTTAGACGAAAAACCTTTCCCACCACACTATGGAGAAATGTATACCCTCTTTAAAGAAGAAGCTAAAAAAAGAGGAATTAAATGCTCCGTATACTCAAAAGTTGAAGATATAATTCAAAAATATGCGTTGAAATAAATTAATTAAAACATAAAAAAAGCCACCTTATCGGTGGCTTTAAAATTAGGAGGAGGTGGGATTCGAACCCACGGTACGCTCGCACGTACGACGGTTTTCAAGACCGCTCCAATCAACCGCTCTGGCACTCCTCCATCGCTTGATTATTATATTAATCAAAAAATATTTAATTGTAAAGTACTAAAATCTAAATTTATTATTTTTTATGTCTTCTACTACTTTTTCTAATACTTCTCTTTCATAACAAGAAGCTTCAAACAGCATATTTAACGCTTCTTCAACTCTATCAACATCATATTGATTAAATGGAAAACCACCCATTAATTCTATAAATTTATGGTATAAACTATCATCTAAAAATCTATTTATCAGCTCTTTTTTAATAATTTCAGCATTATTAATCTGGATATCTTGTGTTTCTTTTACATCTGTCAAACGGTTGGCATGCATCCTATACTTTACCAACATCTCTGGAATATTAGATATCAAGCCACCATTAAAGATAAACTGTTTATAAAAATCATAATCTTGTGCACATCTTTTTCTAATATCGTAGTTTACAGCATGCTTATCTATAAACGATTTCCTATACATTACTGAAGAATGACATATAGGATTAAAAAAGTTCATGCAAAAATCTATAACAGCTGGCTCTGTATAAAATACCCAAGAAGGTCTTACACCCTCACCAAAGGTATCAACAAATGTACCAACCATATCTATATTTTGATTTTTTTCTAAATAATCAACTTGTTTTTTTAATTTATCTTGTAAAAAGATATCATCATCATCAATATGCGCCACATACTTGCCCCTAGCAAGGTTATTTGCGTTATGGTAGTTAAACGTACACCCACAATTAAATCTATTCTTAAAATAGCGTATACGGCTATCTGAATAACTTTTTATAATTTCTTCCGTATTATCAGTTGAAGCATCATCAATAATAATAAACTCAAAATCATCAAAAGATTGATTTAATACAGAATCAATAGCTTCTGCAAGCATTAATCCTCTATTATATGTGCTCATTATTACGGATACTAAAGGCATATTCAAACCTAATATTCTAAACTAAGTATAGTTTACCATATTATGACTATTTCAAAAAGAAAAGGGGAAGATACCCCTTCCCCTTTTTTCAAATATCACTAGATAATATTTTCTTTAATTGCCTTAACCGCAGCTTGAACTCTATCATCTACACATAGCTTTTGAAGTATACTACATACATGCGCCTTAGCTGTATGAACACTTACAATCAACTCTTTTGCAATTTCAGTATTACTTTTACCTTTTACCAAGTGTTTTAAAACTTCAAGTTCCCTTTCTGTTAATTGTGCCCTTGCGTCTTGAACCTCATTTGTTTGTATAAGTGAAACATTTTCTGGTTTTGGGAAGAAATTTAAAGCAACAGCTGAAACAGCAGGGTCAACCCAACAAGCGCCTTCTGCAACATTTCTAATTACTTCTGATAATGTTTCTGGTGAAATATCTTTTAAACAATAAGCATTAGCACCAGAACCTAATGCAGCAATGACTTCCTCTCCTCTTTCATGAGAAGTTAAAATTATCACCCTTGTATTTAACCCCATTTCCTTTATTTTCATTGTTGCTTCAAGCCCATTCATGCCAGGCAAACCTAAATCCATAAGTACAACATTTGGCTTTAGCTTCTGTATTATTTCTAGTCCTTCAATTGCATCTTCAGCTTCACCTACAACATTAATGTGTTCATACTCATTCAATGTTGATTTTAAACCTACCCTTGTCAACTTATAGTCCTCAACAATAACAACAGTAACAACATCACTACTTTTTAGCATTTCCATCATTTTAACATCCTCTCTAAGAAAAGCATTGTTGAACATTGCGTTCCATAACGGCTATATATTAGAACAAGCAAAATTTTATTTAAATTAATCACTCGACTAGTTTCAACCTAGCCACATGGCTAGATAGGTACATCGTAAAAGCATTAAAATCAATGTTTTCAAAGATTAATAATTTCTTTCAGATTTAGTTGCACCAACACCCATAACATCAGTTAAGAAGGTTTGAAGTCCATTTAAAGCCAAAAATGTACCAGCAACTTTATTCACTGTCTTATTTTTAGGAATCAACGTTAACGCAGAAAGAGCAAGAGCTGGAAGTTCCCTTGTAAACGTACGACCAAAACCAGATAAATATCCTCCGGTCTTGTACGCAATATTATCTAATGGGAAGTTCCTTTGAACGTCAAACCACCATTTCTTCATTTTACAAATAGTAGCACTATCTTTTTCTGATGACATATATTGTTTATATTGATTGTAAAAAGTATCAGCAGATTTTATCTCATCCATTGCATAAGCACGTTCACGACCATTTATATGAGAATCATAAACAACAGCTGCAGCTGTTGCAACGCCAAGAACTTTTGAGGTAACACTCATTGGTTTACCATAAAATTTCTTTACACCTGTCGCTACACCTGTAGCCACTTTTGACGCTACTGCCTTTATTGATGCCATACCTTTACCTTACTTTTTGCTCTTTATTGCTTATCTTTATCCTTTGAATAATCTGGAACTGTTTCTGTTTCTTGTGCAGCTTTAATTAATGCACTCGATGCCATTTTGGCTTCTTGACCATACATTTTATCTGAAGTAGTTAAATTATTTAATATATTAATTGTATTTTCATCACCATGTGCTTTGCCACCAGCAATTACACTCATAGCAAATAATCTATTATTTGGAACTGGGTCTTGAAGTGCAATATTTAACAACGCTGTTAAAGCAGGGTCATCATATCTTGAATCATCTTCTTCAAAACGTTGAATTATTTCCTTTATCGCAGTCTTTCTTACAGTTTCATCAGGATTTCTCAAATAACTTTCCAAAGATTTTATATAATCATCCGTCAATTGAACAATTCTCTTAGTTTTATCAGTTTCTGGCTTAGAAATTGAAGTATCTGCTATTGGTTGCTGTGCAATAGGTTGAGAAGGTGCAATATCCTTTTCTGCAGGTACCTGCGGTGTTACTTGAACTTGAGGTTGCGCTGGTGCAGCTGGAGGTGTCGAATACGAATTCAATGTAGAAGATGAACTTTGACCACCGATTCCAGAAGGATTATAAATATAGATATTAACGCCAGATGCCGCTTGCTTAGTCGGATCATTATAAATTGAAGTTTGAGGGTACTGATAATATGGTGCAGTAATAACCGGCTGAGGTGCAACACTCACAACTTGTTGCTGTTGCGGATAATTTGGCGCATAAGTATATAACGGAGTACCCGTTTGATTTGGATATATAACATTATTTGACTGAGTATACGTCATAGTAATCCGTACCTTCTACTATTAAAATAAAAAAGCAATATGTAAAAAACATGCTAGTTTGAGCTGAAAAAATTAAAATTTGTAACATATTTTAATTTATAAAAGGTATGATAAAATCATAAAGAGGAGTATCTTATGAAAAACGAAAAAATTATTATTGGTTCAGACCACGCAGGCTACAATTTAAAAGAAAAAGTAAAACCTTTCCTAACAGAATTAGGTTATGAAGTTTTTGACATAGGTACCCATTCAACAAAAGCAATTGATTACCCATTAATAGCAAAAGAACTTGCTAAAAAAATTGCTAACGAAGAATTTCAAAAAGGCATACTTATCTGTGGAACAGGTATTGGAATGTCTATTGCAGCAAACAAAATAAAAGGAATAAGAGCCGTTGTATGTTCTGATACAACATCAGCAAAATTTTCTAGGGAACACAACAATACAAATGTTCTATGTTTTGGGGAAAGAATTGTAGGCGAATATTTAGCAAAAGATATTTGCAAAATTTGGCTTGAAACAAAATTCGCAGAGGACAGACATCTAAAAAGAGTTAAACTTTTAGAAGATTAATTATTTTTAGAAACAATCATTGAAACAGCGTCTTCCATTGAATCTACAAATGGAATAATATCTGCCAAATATGCAAATGATAGTGCTTCTTTCACACTAATAGACGGATTAACCAAAACGAATTTTCCGCCGTTTTCTGCACATATTTTATATATATCTGCAAAAATATACGCATTATCAACATCGAATGTTGTAATTTCACGCATATCAAACAAAACATTTTTTAAGCCAGTAAACATTGATGAGTTGATATTTTTAACAAGAACATCAAATATTTTAGGGTCATTAAATCGTTTCAAGATATAAGATACAATATCATTATTTATAACATATCTTGTAAATGCAACATTTTTTTCTGATTGGAAAGAAGTACTTAAATATTTTAATAACTTAGAATGCCAATCTTTATCTTTTTGAATATACAAATCAACACCAAGTTCGTAACAATAATCAACCATAGAAGTATCATCAGTACCAGAAATAACAACAATCTTACTATAAACACCTGTTTCGCTTCTACGTTGAACAGCAGCTTTAATTAAATCAATACCATCTGTACTATCCGGCATGAATAAATCAATAATTACACAATCGAAATGACATTTTTGCAATTCAGAAACAGCTTCATCTTTATGTCTTGCAACACTAGGAGTTATACCTATTCTTTTCAAAAGTGTACCTAGTTGATATATAGACAATTCTAAGTCATCAGCAATTAAAATCTTTTTATCAGACAAAGAATTAATTTTAAATTCTGAAGAAAATGAATATATTTTTCTTTCAATTTCTATAAGTGCTTCTGTTATATCAGAAGAAGAAATTTCTCCATTTGCTAGTTTAGCTTGCATTGAAGCTAATTCGAAAATCTTACTTACTTGTTCATCTGTTATATTCATAATTATCGCCTTTTCGTTGTAAAATCATAACAAAATTTTAACAAACTTTCAACATTTAACGACATATTTAACCATAAATTATATAATTATATTGTTGCTTTTCTTTGCAAAAGTGACAAAAAATATATTTTAATGTTTTAATGTTCATGTCATCGTTTTGATTGGTTAAGAATATAGTGCCCACTAAAGGTAAAATTAAATATGAAAAATAACATATGTTTTAAATTATTTACATTGGTTTTTGTTTTCTTTTTCTTTGCAATTTCCGTTTTTGCAACAGAAACAGCACCAAGCGTTTTAACTAAAATTGTAATTGAACCAACTGCTGATAACAGCTTCAATTTCAACCTGTATTTTGACAAACAATTTACAAGCAACGCTTTTTTACAAAAGAAACAACAAGGGATTTATAATGTATTCATTCCGGACACAATTATTAATCCTAAGAAAACAAAGCTTATATACGTAAATAATGAAGACAGTGATATTGTAAAAGTAAGCATGGAAGAAAAACCTTTCATAAAGAAAGATTCTGAACAATCAAACTATGTAAAACTAACTGTAGATATTGCAAATGACTATGCAATTAGACTATTAGCAAAAACAGAAGAGCCAAAAACAAGTTCATTACCATTTTTATTTGTAAACTTTTATTCTTTTGTAATAATAATAGCGCTTGCATTAATGCTATTCTTTACGCTTAGAATGTTTATGAAGTCAAAGAAACAAAATAAATCAGTAACTTATACACATTTCCCTTCAAGTTATTTAAATTCACCACAAGACTACATATACAGTCGTTCTACTGGTGTTGATAATACTCCACAAAGACCAATTTTACCAAAAGTAAATATTAAGAAAAATCTTAAAACAGCAGATAGCGATTCTTTTAGTTGCTTTGATATACCACTTGCTGAAGAGCCAAAACAATCTAGCTATGAATTCAAAAGCACTCTTAAACAAACATCTAACATAATGAAAGAAAGAACTTTAAAATCGAAACAAACTAATCCAATGCAAAGAAAATACACAGAAGAAAACAATGAATTTTCTCTGCCAGTTGTTGAAGATTTACCAAATACAGTTCAAAACAAAGAAGCTGTTAAAGAAAATAAAGACGAACCAGAACTATTATCAGTATTGAATATAACTCCTAATAAAGGTTTTTATTTGACTACAGCGGATAATGACATGTTTGCGCTATTTGGTTTTGTTGGTGATAACGTATTCCTACTTAAAAAATTCATTGATTTGAGCCAAATTAATCTACAAGCAAGATTTTACGACAGAGCACAAAATGGAAATGAACAATACATTGTAAGAATGGATTCTTACAAAGCTATGATAGAAATTTCTAATACTGGAATGAGAGAAACGGCTGTACTATAAAACATGAAAAAAATAATTGTTATCTCTTCAATTGTTTTAATTTTCTGTTTATTCTTTTTAAATTTCATTACAAGAAAAAATTCAGAAGAGAAAAATACAGTCACTTTTGCCACTTGGGGTTCACAGAGTGAAATTTCAATTTTGAATAATATAATTAGTGACTTTGAAAAAGAAAACAAAATAAAAGTAGAGTTAATTCATATCCCTCAAAATTATTTTCAAAAAGTCCATTTATTATTTGCATCAAACTTAGCACCAGATGTTATTTTTATGAATAACCAAAATATTCAGTTATATGCAAACGCAAATTTACTTGAAGACTTATCTAAATATTTTCCAACTATAGAAAAAGAATATTATAATGAAGCATTAAACTGCTTTAAAAGAGATAACAAATTATATGCAATACCAAGAGACATCTCAAATATGGTTTTGTACTATAACAAAGATATTTTCAAAAAAAACAAAGTAAAATTTCCAAATGAAATTCAAAATATAAAAGAATTAACAGAGCTTACAAAAAAAATAACAACTAAAAATACTTGGGGAATAAATTGTGAAGATAATCCTTTATATTGGATGTTTTTCCTATCCTCTAATGGTGGAGGAATAATTTCTGACGACAAAAAAGAAATTATTATAAACAAAAAAGAAAGTATTGAATCACTCAACCTTTATAAAGATTACATACACAAATACAAAATAGCACCTAGCAAAGCAGAAGCAGGAAGTATGACTACTGCACAAATGTTTATTGACGGGAAAATCGCAATGTATTTAGGTGGAAGATGGATGTTTCCTAAGTTTTCAGAAGTTATAGATTTTGATTGGAATATTGCAAAATTTCCTTCACAAAACAATAAAGTTTACATTGATTCTTCTGGCTGGGCAATTTCGAGAAATGCAAAAAATAAGGAATACGCTATAAAATTAATTAAACATTTATCATCATATGAAACAACTAACAAACTAACACAATCTGGTTTAATCGTTCCAGCAAGAATAGACTCAGCAAAAGTATTTGTAACTACAAACCCCAAAAACAAAGTATTTATAGATACAATTGTAAATTCAAAACCAACTCCTATAAATAAAAATTACAACAGAATTAATGATATACTAAAAGAAAAAGCAAAACTAATGTTAGAAGCAAATACCTCGATAGAAGAAACTTTCGATGAAAAAACTATAAAAAAACTTGAGAGCTTTTTATGATTAACTATATTGAAAAAATATTTAAATTAAAAGAAAAAAACACATCTATCAAAACAGAAATGCTTGCAGGATTAACAACATTTTTTACAATGTCATACATGCTCATTCTAAGCCCGAAAATTTTAGAATACGCTGGTATGGATTTTAGTTCAACATTAACAGTGACAGCATTAATGGTATTTATAGGAAGTCTTTTAATTGCATTCATTGCAAATAAACCCTACGCTATTGCACCTTTTTTAGGGGAAACAGCATTTATTTCATATACAGTTGTTTGTGCTCTGGGTTTCTCAATAAAAACTGTTTTTGCAGCAATTTTTATTTGTGGTCTTTTATTATTAACAATGACTTTAACAAACATCAGAACATACATAGTAGAAAAAATTCCAGAAAATATAAAAATCTCATTCTGCACAGGTCTAGGTTTATTTTTTATTTTTATAGCACTTAGAGATATTGGAATTGTTAATTTCACAACAAAAAACATCCCACTTGAAACTGGTAATTTTACCTCATTACCAGTAATTCTTGGACTTTTTTGTTTTATTTTACTCATCGTACTCGTAAAAAAACAAATTAAAGCAGCAATTATAATATCAATTTTCGTAACAACTTTCATCGGAATTATACTTGGCGATGTTCATTTACCAGAAAAAGTTATTTCATTACCAGCAAGCATACAACCTTCATTATTCCAGCTAGATTTTAAAGGACTGCTAGACCCTAAATTTATATCTATGTTCTTTGTAATTTTTCTACTAGTAAACATAGATACAGCTGGTGGAATAATTGGTTTATCATATAAAGAAAATAACAAAACAGATAATAAAAAATCAATGATAGCAGACTCAATATCTGTTATTTTGGCACCATTAATGGGAACAACAACTCCTGGTGCTTATTTAGACTCGATGACCGGAATTAGTGCTGGTGGAAGAACCGGACTTACTGCAACGACAGTTGGCATATTATTTTTAATTGGGTTACTCTTTACCCCAATTATTAAAATAATTCCTTCTTATGCCTATGCTCCAGCATTACTATATGTTGGTATATTAATGACAAGTACAATTTCTAAAATAGATTTTGATGATATTTCAGAATTAGCAACATCTATTTTAACAATAAGCATAATGATTTTTACTTACAACATCGGTGTAGGTATTATTGCAGCATTTATTATTTACCCAATAGTAAAAGTATTATGCGGTCACAGAAACGAAACCAACATAATTACTTGGATTATGTTGGCTATATCTCTAATATTCTTCTGTATTTACCCATACTAAATATTCAACAATACGAATGTTGAAAATCTTTTACGTCTATTAATAAATTTGAAGAATGTTTTCATCTTTTTCACCTTTGCTTATATATATAAAGTATATACGCAAAGAAAAATTGACATCATTTTTTTGATAATTAAGAAATATTAACAAAACAAAAAAAAGACAATTGCAGACTAAAGAAAAATATAAAAATGCCGATATAAAGAGCATGGACGAAAGAAAATTGGATAGGAGAATTTAATGACTAAAAAGAAAACAGCCCTAGCTAATAATATCGAAATCAATTTAGATGAAGTTAATACTGTTGAGAATTTCATTTCAGAGTTATTAACTGAAGATAGTTTTTACAAATTAAATTCTGCATTTAGAACAGAAGAAAGCAATCAATACAGTTTCTTTAATACTGGAGAAAATATAGAATTTGTTTCAATCAACAAAGATTCACTAAATCCATATTCAAATACAATTACAGAAAAAGAATTTTTTAGAATTGTAGGAGTTAACAAAACCGGCTTTTCAAAAAGAAGTGGCAAATATCAAGAAAGTTTATACAGTCACTATATAAGAGCAATTGCCGAAAATGATTTAGGCTATGTTTCTGACATATTGAACAAAGCAATGGTTTTTGAAAACAACCTAAACTATGTCAAAATGCTTATGAAAGACAAAACATTTATGAAAGAGTGGCGTAGAAATTTTGGAAAAGAAAGCCCATTGAATGTATTCAAGCATAGTGGAAATTTAAGAAAAATAAATATAATCCACGAAAGAAAATAATATAAAAAGAAGCGAGAAAATCGCTTCTTTTTTTTATTCAAAAATTAATGATATAATTATCAAGAGGGACGAGGGGATATATGAAAAAAATACTATTTATAGCAACACTATTTATATTGTGTATTGGACTTTGTTGTCTTAACTGCTATCCAGACAATGATTTATGGGCACGATTAATTGCAGGTGCACACATAGTAGAGAAACTAAGTGTTCTAAAGTACGATTTTCTTTCATATACAAAAACACATCCTTGGTATGATCACGAATGGGGCGCAAGTGTATTTTTCTACTTAGCACTTAAATATTTTGGTCACTCTGGATTGATTATATTAAAGGGATTACTTGCTGGAATAACACTATTTTTCTGCTACAAAACAGTTGAAATAAGAAAACCACAATCAACAATTCCTTATAACATAGCATACTTTGCAATTATGTTTTTGGTTGCATATAAAAACCTTGGTCCGACTACAAGATGCCTACTTTTCACTTGTGTATTCTTTTCCATTTTCTTATACATATTAGAGTTATCAAGAACTGGAAAGAAAAAGCAACTATTCTTACTCCCCTTTTTAATGATTATATGGAGTAACATACACGGTGGTTGTATGAGTGGTATAGGACTTATAGGCTTATATATAGTTGGTGAATTTTTAAATAAAAAATCATTTAAAGAATACATCTATACTTTATTAGGCTGTTTAGGTGCTTTATTTATAAATCCATATGGTTTTGAATATGTAAAATTCCTTTTCTTTGCAACAACAATGAAAAGAGAAATGATTACGGAATGGCGGAGTTCCTTTATTGCAAAGAATATGGGGCTATTTATAAGATATAAACTGTACCTTATATCTATGATATTTATCCAAGTTGCATACCTAATAAAGAACAAAATAAATTATGAAAAACTTGATAAAACAAAATTACTCATAATTTTAGCAATGACATACTTATCTGTAACACATATAAGACATCATACCTTCTTTATTTTTGCAGTAGGAACTCTTTTGTATGATGAGTTTTACTCATTATTCAATTCATTAATTGCAAAAATTCAAGATAAATTTAATATCAAAAATGAAGATAATATCAAAACGTTTATACTTGCAAAAGAAGTTATCATTTACTTTATTCTATTAATCATATCAATACCTCCAATTTTAGAAAAAGACAAACTAATAGAAATAACATCTACTAAATATCCAAGATATGCTGTTGAATTTGTCAAAATAAATGAACTAAAAGGGAATTTACTCACAAGTTTTAACTGGGGAAGTTATATAGCATATAAATTATACCCACATAATTTAATCTCAATGGATGGAAGATACGAAGAAGTATATGACCCTTCTTTATTAGTAGATATAAATAACTTTAATATGATTAAAAATAATTGGGATAAAATTCTAAAAGAATACAAGACAGATATTATGATTATTGATGCAGAATATCCTATTTTTGACAAACTATTAAACAGTAAAGATTGGACTTTGGTTTTCGAAAATAATATCGCTGGAGTATTTGTTCCAACGGAAAAAGTTAAAGATAAATATATCTATCCAAGAACAGATGATGAATATTACAATATAACACTATTCAATACAGATATTAAATTTTAATACAAAAAAGACGGACAACTAAGTCCGTCTTTTTGATTTTGAATATTAATATTATTCTCGCATTTTAGCTAAGATTTCATTTAATCTAGCAATGTATGAATCTTCAATTTGACCAGAGAAATCTTTTTTAACAGCATCATAGATATTAGCACCTTCATTTACTTCTGAATATGATTCCATTACAGCCATTAAGACATCATCACTAGCACCATTCATAAATGCTGAGATAAATTCATCTGCAGTACCAGTCATGCCAGCTGTACCATTATGGAACTCTTTTGCCAACAGATTAATAGCCTCTTCGCTACCACCTTCTGCAGCTTCTAATAATTTAGAAGTAATGCTAGTCATTATATCCTCTTTGCCAGACATAGCTGAGAAATCAGCATCTACGTCTTGGATAAAGCTACCATATGATTCATTGTATGCAGAAATAATTTTTACCCAGTCATCAGATGTTAGGTCTGGATTTTCAAGAATATCCATAAACTGTTCATCATCTGTACCCAAACGACCAGCTGTTGTGTCATACAATTGTTTAGCAAATTGTGCTGCTGCTTCATCAGTAATCACAGATTTTTCTTCTGAACCTTCTTCATTACCAGCTTCTAATTCTGGCAATTCTTCTGTTGTTGGAGTTTCTGCTACAGGTTGCGGGTCTTCTACAGTTTCTGTCTGATATAAGTAATATGAATCTACAGTTTCATCAACTGGTTCACCTTCTTCATCGATAGCATCTGTTTCTTGAGAAACTACACGTCCAACTTCATTGCCAGTTGTTTTATCGTAAATTTTTCCATCTTTAACCTCATAATCGCCATTATCGATTACTTCAGCATCGACTGGCAATAATTTGTTTCCTTTATCATCAGTTACAGTACCGTCTTCATTTTCAGTCCAACCTTCCGGTAACTTGGTTTCTTCAGCTGGCACTTCCTCATATTTAAAATATTGAGTAACTTTATCATTAACACCGTCGCCATTTGCAGCATCAATATAAGTTTCTTTTATGCAACCAAATACATTTCCATCTTTATCTAAAATCTTACCGTCATCGGTTATTGTATAACCTTCTGGCAATTCTGAAGGTGGAATTTGTACTTCTTTAACTTCTGGTACGTCGTTATATAGATAATAAGAAGCTACAGTTTCTGGAACTCCATCTTCACCAATCGCATCACTTTCTTGAGAAACTACACGTCCAACTTCTTGACCAAATTCATTATAGATAACACCGTCTTTGACATCATAATTACCTTCGTCAATTGTTTGTGCATCTACTGGAGATAATTCACGACCATTTTCATCTTTAATTACTCCATTTTCATCTTCAGTCCAACCTTCTGGAAGCTCAGATTTTTCTTCATACAAGAAGTATTGAGTAACCTTATCATTTACTCCGTCAGATGTTGCATCTTCATACGAAACTTCAGTTCTACCAATTTCTTTACCGTCTTTATCTAAGATTTTACCGTCATCTGTAATTGAATATCCTTCCGGTAAATCAGCTTTAGAAACAGGTTTTTCTGTTTTTTCAGTAGCTTCTTCCTTTGGATAAGTATAGAATGACTCAACCGTATTATATTTGCCAGTTTCTGGGTCATAAACTTCAGTTTCTGCAACTACACCGATTTGATTACCCTCTGAATCTAAAATTTTACCGTCGTCTGTTATTTTATGACCTTCTGGTAAATCTTTATGGTCAGTTGCAACAACTTCTTTACCACTTGCATCGTAAACTACGCCATCCTCAACTTTCCAATCATCTGGCAACTTGCTTTCTTTATAAGCATCAAGAAGATCTGATACAAGTTTCATATCATCAGAAGATAATTTACCTTTTTCACCATCAGAAGCTGCAAAGTCTTCCCACGCAGCTAGATAATCATCCTCGATGTCTTCAATTTCTCTTTCTAGAAATGTTTCTGCAAGAGTAGTAGCAAATTCTTCTGTTTCAACAGCTTCTGCTCCATTACCAGACATAGTGTTAAAAACAGATTCCACTTCTTTACTACTAACTTCTTTTGTCGATTCACCATTTTGCTGCAGATATTGAGCAATTTTTTCAATATTGCTTTGGTTTACATTCATGTCAGCCATAGATTTTTTACTCCTTTTCTATACACTATGACTTCTAATCGACAGATATTAAAATTTTCTTTAATAATTTCAGACTTTTGTTCTATTTTTGTAACATTTTTGTAATATAAATAGGAATATAGCTTAAAAACTAATATTAAATAGCATTTAAAGAAAATATTAAGAAAAATTAAGCAAACATTATTTTTAAAAGGCAATTTTAGAAGATAAAAAAACTTTATATAAGAGTAAGAGATAAATCAGAAAGGACTACAAAGAACTCTTTAACAAAAAAACACAAAGAGGCAATGTTAAGGGACACACTATACATAAAAAAATCAACCATTTTAGGCATAATGATTATAAAACAAATTTATTTTACTCTCTCTCTTAATATCCTCGTGTTTATTTGATGTTTGCAAACTCTGCAAACATTTTTTTTGCTTATTTATAGAAAGAATAAAAAGAAATTAGGATAAAAAACTATTTATTAAATACAATTACGTGGCTTAAGCCCCTCTCAATATCTTCTCTACTAAACCCATTAGTAAAGCCATCAACCATACTTGGGTTCAAATAATTTTCAATATTAGGGTCATTCACTATGTATTTTCCATCTGCTGTTTTTCCTGATACAACCATAAAGTGTCCACCTTCTGTAAATGCAGAGCTTCCTCTAACATTTATAATTACAGGTTTACCAGCATCTAAAGAAGCATCTAAGGCTGACATCGCATCACTACCAAACGCACGAGACCATTCTACACCAGTGGCATTTAAGCCTCTTTCTAACGCAGTAGCTGGGTTATCACCAGTATAGCCACCTGCTAATTCTGTAGGCGATTTATATTCACCTGTCAAATATTCTGATAACATAGATAAACTTGTGATACCGCAACCAGCACTTCTTATTGTACCAGTCGCAAATGCATCTGTATAAACTGATTGAAAATCTCTTGGAATATCAGAAGTATCCCAGAATGTATCATAGTCATAACCAAGTTCAGTAAACATCTGCGTATACCATTTTTTAGCTTGTGGGTCGTCAACGGAGGCTAAAAACTCTTCTAAGGTTGGTGCTGGTTTGTTACTACCAGAATTTGATTTGGAAATATTTGCCTTATAATTCTCGGCAGCATTTTCAATACTTGAAAACATATTATTTAGTTGTTTTACATACTCATTATCTAATGATTGAGAATCATCACCACCAAAATAATCCATTAATTTTCCAGTATCACCATTAGTGATGTCAGCTAATAAATATTTAGCAACAGAATCTGATATTTCACCATTGCCAACAGCATCTAAAATAGCTTTTACACTATCATCATCACTAGAGTAAGCATCAATAAACTCAGCCTTTGCTTTTTCAGCCTCTGATTTTGTAATGTTATAATCTTCAGAATTTGTAGACATCATATAGGTAGGGTCATCTGTCGTATCAGTATCATCGTTTGATGTTGCTACCGCATCAGCATATAAATATACACGTTGTACATCATCAGCAACACCATCATTACCTTTTGCGTCAGATTGAGTATTTACAACCTTTCCAACAACATTACCATTCTCGTCTACAACAGTCCCATCAGATTCATTAATTTTATAGCCTTCTGGTAAATCATAACCTTCTTCTGTTGCACTTACTGGCAACATCAATTTAGCATCTTCACCTTCGCCTTCATAAACAAAGCCATTCTTTGTTGACATACCTTCTGGCATATTAGAATTTTGTTCTTCATCATATTTATCTAAAGCATCATCATAAGTTTTCAAATTTGCCCTTAATTGATTAATATCAGCAGCATTTTGCTGTAAAAGTTGTGTTTCTACAGTCATTAAGTTTTGCCAAGCAGTCAAATAATCAATACTAGATTGTTTAGATGCTTGAATAGCCTTTAACTCTGCCTCATCAACCTCTTTAGAATTTTGAGCAGCAGTTTCTAACGCAACAAGAGCCTCTGCAATAGCTGCATCATTAGTAAATACCTTTTCATTTAATGTTTCTAATTTAGTTTCTTCTTCAGCAAGCTGGCTTTCTAAATCGGTAATATTACTTTCTATTTCTGCTTTTTGGGCTTCTAATTCTGCTTTTTGAGCTTCATATGCAGCCATCGCAGCATCATATGCTGATGTATCTTCTCCAATTACATTACCTTCCTCATCATAAATTGGAACAATCAATGATGTTGAAGGTTCTTCTAATCCTTCAAGTGAAGCTGTTACTGTACTCAAATTTTCTTGAGCTGTTGAAATTTGAGTTTCAACATTTGTAATTGTTTCCTTCTGAGCATTAACTTCTTCTGTTATTGCATCTTTTTCTTCTTCTAATTCAACCAAATTTTCTTCTTGCTCTGTTAGCTGTTCACCAGCTTCCTTCTTTTGGTTATAAATATCAACTAAAGCATCTAAAGATTCATTATATGTTTCATCAGCATTTTCGTAAGAATCTTCTGCACTTTTATAAGCATCACTATTTTTTATTTCTGATTTTGCATTTTTTGCTTCTTGTAAAGATGATAAAACATCATCTCTGCCTTCACGTAATTCAGCAGGCGTTTCATTACCAGTTAATGAAACTGGTTTAACTCCAGTTTGTGTATCATTATTGGTTTTGTCAGAACCGCCACCGTTTCCGCCGCCTCCGCCACCACCTCCACCTCCGGAAGAGCCAGCACCATTTGCAGCTTGTGTTTCATCAACTTCATTGGCTTTAACTTCTTCTGAAACAGACTCAATATCTTCTTCAGAAAGACCTTCTTCGCCATCTAAACCAGCAATAGCTTCAAAGGCTTCTAGGTAATCTTCTTCTAAAGATTGATAGTCATCAGTAGACATATAAAAACTTTTAAATTCATCAAGAGAAAGAATACCGTCCCCATCAGTATCAGCACTTTTAAACATTTTTTTTGCATCAGAACGTGAAACATCCTCACTACCACTGACTTTTTGTGCTAGTGATTTCATAACGTCATATGCTTTTGAAACGTCAAATGCCACTATTTTCTCCATATAATAAGTACTTATTATATTTATCGGCACATTTTTATAAAACTTTAGAAAATAAAAAAAAATTTTAAGTATTTTAAGCAAACTAGCAAAATAAAACTAGTTTTGTTTTAAAAGAGATATGAGAGTCGAGAACATAAAGACATTTAAATATACAAATTCATTTGGAAGAAAACAACAAATACCTACAATTATTGTCCAAAAGAGACAATCAGAACTTGAAAAAGAGGGGGTTACACCACCATATTCATTTTTTCTTGCTAACCTTAATCAAAAACAATACCTAAAAGCCCTATATTTACTAAAAAGAGGGGTAAATTACGAACACATTCAAGATTTAACAACATTGGAAGGTGATAAATTTAATCAAGCAAAAGAACTTGTAAAAAATGGATTATTTGACAATTTTATCCTTATCATTGCAAGCCTAGAACACGATAATTTCAAAAAAGCTCTGCAATATAAAAAAGATGGATTAGAGAACGATTGTCTAAAACTTTTTGCAGAATTAAATGAAGAAGAACTACAAACGGCAAAACGACTTATGCAAAAATATTTTTATACACCACTTGTTGCTGGTAATCTTGCAAAGCTCTCAGACGAACAAAGACAAACAGCTATAGAATTTTTAAAAGGAACAGAAATAAATGTCGCTTGTGATATTTCAAAACTTAATACGAAACGACAAGAAAAATGTAAAAATTATCTAGAACAAGGAATAAATCAAGATTACATAGTAGAAATTTCAGAACTTGATGAAGAAGCAGAAAAAAGACTACCAGAAATTTTTTCACTAAATGTAGGAGACATTAATATAACAGATTTTGCAAAAATGTCTGAAGAAGAATATAAACGTGCAAAAGAATTATTAGCACTTGGAGTAAATCCTAATGCAATATACGATATTATCTTGATAGAAGAAGGTGCTGGAGAAAACGACGAATACTCGACCTATAGAGAACGAGGCTATAGTTATTCAACAGCGGCTTCTTTATCAGCATTAAACAATTTTCAAATTGAAGCATTAGAAAAAATAATCGAAATCCATCCAGAAATAAGGGATTTATTCAAAGAGGAATATGAGGTATCTGTAATACAACTCCAAACAGATGATGTACAAGAAGTCATTTTAACAAGAAATATTAGAGCTGAAAATGGAACAAGGATAACTCTTGTACAAACTTTTGATGGATATGGAGACAAAACTCAAAGTAGATTAGAAACTTACAAAGACAATTCAACCTCTTCAATAATGAGAAACAAAACTGGTGTATTTAAAGCAAAATATGATAAATATGGTCAAATAAGAGAACTTACAGAGTTTATACAAGATTTTGATACACATGAAGTTATAGGAGTGATTCAATCAAAAGCTTCAAATCTTCTAACTGGAGTCTTTGAAGCAAAATACTATGACATAAAAGATATTAAAGAAGGTAATGATGGTTCTGTTGATGAAGAAATAGAAAATTGTGTATTAACAGAAGGAATACCTCTTTCAAGTGTTGTACAAAATAAAGATGGAAGTATATCTTACACAGAAGATTTTCAAATGAATGATTATTCTATAGAACGTTCGTATACAGAGAAAAAGGATGAAAATGGGAAAATAGAATATTCACAATATTCATATAAAATTTGTAAAATTGAAGAAGATGATGAAACTACAATAATGAACATTTCTAGAAGTTTCAAAATAAATCAAAATGGTACAACAACAAATATTATAAATGGTGTTGAATACAATGTTAAATACGATGATGAAAACAAAAAAATAGAAATAAATGATGGCAAAAACACTAAAATTATAGACTTCAAAACAATTCTACCAATTTTTTCACAAGAAATAATCTGGGAAACAATTAAAGAACTACAAGTAGATGCACTATTAACAATTAGCGAAAATATAAAAAAATGGCAATATGTAGAAGCAGATAATTCTTTAGTTGATATTAATTCAAACATACGGTGAAGAAATGGATACATTCAAAATCAATATGCCATTTAACGAACAAGAATTTATTCAATATTTTTCACCACGAGCAGAACTCACAGAATCAGACGGACTTGAAGAATTTATTGCAGAAACAAATGCTCTACTTACATCATATGGAATTAATCATAAAGAATTAAATACACGAGCACAATTTTTAGTTAAATATTTTCCAAGAACTATTGCTAAAGTTGCAGAATTGTCAAACAAAACATCAACAAAAAGTTTACTTGAATAATATTTTTTCAGACACACATTTTCTTGTATAATAAAAGTATGAAAAATACTTCTCTTTGGGAAATCTTTAAAATATTTTTTGTAATTGGACTTCAACTACTTGGGGGTGGCTACGTAATTGTTCCTTTACTAAAAAAGTATATTGTAGACGAACGCCAATGGCTAAAAGAAGAAGAACTTGTTGATTTCTACGCAATGAGCCAATGTATACCAGGAATTATTGCTTGTAATATTGCAACATGTGCTGGATATAAAACCAGAGGTATTAGTGGTGCGTTGATGGCTCTATTAGGAGTTGTTGCACCTGCCTTTTTTATTATTGTTGCACTTGCAAATGCACTAACAACAATAACAGATAATGAAATAATTAAAAATGCCTTCTTTGGAATTAGAATAGCAGTAATTGTTCTTGTATTAATGACAATAAAAGACTTATGGGCAAAAAGTGTCAATTCAATATTTAGCTACACACTATTTTTTATAATACTAATTTGCCTTTTAGTTCTACCAGTATCACCAACTATTGTAATAATTTCAGCTGGTGCTATTTCATTACTATATAAAAAAATAATAGGAGGAAAAAATGTTTAAGCTTCACCTATTATTGTTCTATGAATTTTGCAAAATAGGAACTTTTGCCCTCGGTGGAGGTTATGCAACACTACCATTTTTATACTTTTTGCAATCACAATATAGTTGGTTCACTATAGACGAACTAACAAATATGATTGCAGTATCAAACATAACTCCTGGTCCTATTGGAATTAATATGGCAACATATACTGGCTTTACAACAGCTGGAATAACAGGTTCTATTGTTGCAACATCAGCATTAGTTTGTGTACCTTTCTTTATGACAATAGCAATTACAAAACTATTTACTAAGTTTCAGGAGAATAAATATGTAGAAGATATATTTAATGGTTTGCGCCCAGCAGCGTGTGCTCTATTAGCTTCTATTGGACTTAAACTATTATTTCAATCAATAAAACCATCAACTATCGACTATGATGCTCTTATACTGTTTTTAGTAATGTTTATCCCATTTATGTTTACAAAGAAAAATCCATTACTTGCAATTATTGTTGGCGCAATCGGTGGAATAATCATAAAAAGCATTTAACAAAAAAGTCTGATATTAATCAGACTTTTTTATTTCTTCAAATTGTTCTTTTAAATCTTGCATTTCATACTTTAATCTATTTAACTGACAAGTAATTGGGTCGGGAATTCTGTTATGCATTAATTGACCTTGAATTAATAATTTTTGTCTTACAATTCTGCCAGGAATACCTACAACAGTTGAATTTTCTGGAACAGAATCAACAACAACACTACCAGCACCAATTCTTGAATTTGAACCAATTTCGATATTACCAAGAACCTTTGCTCCAGAACCAACAACAATATTATCACCTAAAGTAGGATGACGTTTACCGTGTTCATTACCTGTACCACCAAGAGTAACACCTTGGTATAGAAGAACATCATCACCAATAATTGTTGTAGCACCGATTACAACACCCATCCCATGGTCAATAAAGAAACGACGACCAATTCTTGCTTTTGGGTGAATTTCTATACCAGTAAAAAATCTTGAAATATTTGAAATAATTCTTGGAATTAAAGGTATTTTCCAATAATCTAGTTTATGAGCAAATCTATGCATAATTAAGGCATGTAACCCAGGATAACAAAAGAGAACCTCTAAAATATTTTCTGCGGCTGGGTCTTTTGCATAAATTGTTTCAATATCTTCTTTTATTTGAGAGAATACTTTTTTTATTAATCTCATCTTTACTACAAACCTTCTGAATTTCTTATTTATGATAAAACATATTATCGCATAAAAAAAACTCCGATAAATAATTCGGAGTTTTTATTTAATAAAGTCTCAATTATACTAATCTAACGTTTGTAGATGTACCTTTTTTAGACATTTCAACTTTACCTTCTCTTGCTAACCAGCCAAGGCCTAATTCAGCAAAGTTACCTTTAAGATCTAATTCTTTTTTCATTTTTGCAACAGTTGTTTCACCGTTTTCATTTAAATAGTTCCAAATTTGTCCAGCTGTTAATCCGATAGTTTCCATCATTTACCTCTCCTTTTAAGTAATTGCTATTAACATTTCCACCATGTAAATGTATAATTTAAGTATATACTAGAATATAAAGGAAGTAAAGAAAAAAATGAATACATCAAATGTATGGAAATACGGTGATAACATCGATACTGACGTAATTATCCCAGCACGTTACTTAAACACAGCTTCACACGAAGAATTAGCACTACACTGCATGGAAGATATCGATACGACTTTTTCTAAAGAAGTAAAAAATAATGACATTATTGTTGCTGGAGAAAACTTTGGTTGTGGAAGTTCTAGAGAACACGCACCAATTGCAATCAAAGCTTCTGGTGTTTCACTAGTAATAGCAAAAAGCTTTGCAAGAATTTTTTATAGAAATGCAATAAATATTGGTTTACCAATTTTAGAACACCCAACTCTAGCAGATGAATGTAACAAAGGCGACAACATCGAGTTTGATTTAACAACTGGAATTGTAAAAAATAATACAATAGGAAAAGAATACACCTGTAACAAGTTCCCATCAGAAATTCAAAATTTAGTAAACGCAGGTGGATTAATTAATTACACAAAAGAAAAATTAAATAAGTAAAAAAGAACCAGACGTTGTCTGGTTCTTTTTTCTTTCTATCTATACTCTAAACTTCTGTTGTTTCTTCATCAATTTCTGGAGCAGCTTCAGTTCTAATTGAAGCAGTCTTTGAAGAAGTAATTTGTTTTTCTTTGAATTTTTTAACCTGTCTTGTAATTTTATCAGCAACTAGGTCAATACTTGCATACATAGACTCTGCGCTTTCTTCTGCTTGAACAGACCCTGATACAAATTTACAAATAACTTCTGCAGTATGGCTTTGTGATACTGAAGGGTTTTTAATCACGTTTAATACAACGTCGATTGACTGAATTTGATCGTAATGATTTACCACCTTTCCAATTTTTTCTTCTGCATACGCACGAATTGCATCAGTAATTTCAATGTTACGCCCTTTAACTGTTATGCGCATTTATTTGCCTCCATAAACTGTCTACTTTGATATTATACCCTATTCATGGCAACTTTTAAACCTACTTAATAGAAAATATTTTAAAAAAAATGAAATAAATGTTATAATTCAAACAGTTAAGAGGTTATTAGAAATTATGAGCAAATATGCAATTGGTATAGATTTAGGCGGAACAAAAATATTAACAGCACTTATAAATAAAGAAAATGGAGAAGTGCTTGCTTTTGAAAAAAAGAAAACAAAAAAAGACAAAGGTGAAGAAAAAATTATTAATAAAATTATTAACTCTATAAAAGAGGTTTTAGTAAGTTCAAACAAAACAATTGATGAAATTGACGAAATTGGTCTTGGTGTTGCTGGGCAAGTAAATAGAGAAGAAGGAATTATTATTGATGCACCTAATTTAGATTTTAAAAATATTGATATAAAAAATATCCTAGAAAAAGAATTTAACAAACCAATTTATCTTGGTAATGACGTTGAAATAGCAACAATAGGAGAAATGTATTTTGGTGCAGGCAAAAATGAAAAAGACTTTGTCTGCATTTTTGTAGGAACAGGTATTGGTTCTGGAATTGTACAAAATGGGAAGATTAGATATGGTTCAACAGGTACGGCTGGGGAAATAGGTCATATTATTGTTGATGTAGGTGGACGTCCTTGCGGATGTGGAGCTTGTGGTTGTTTAGAAGCATATGCTTCACGTTTAGCCATTGAAAAGAGGATTATTGGAGCGCTAAAAAAAGGTAGAAAATCTGATATAGAGAACTACTTAGTTGAAGATAAACCAATAAAGACAAGTATGATTAGAAAAGCCTTAGAAAACAAAGATGAACTTGTAACTCAAATAATAAATGAAGCTTCTGAATATTTAGCATCTGGTTTAGCTTCTATTATAAACTTCTATAACCCAGCAAAAATAATTTTAGGTGGTGGATTAATGGATGCAATAGACTATTTCTATAACCATTCTATAGAAACCGCAAAAATAAAAGCCCTTCCAACACCTGCAGTAAATATCCAATTTATGAAAGCACAATTAGGTGATTTTTCTGGAGTTATTGGAGCAGCATTATTAGCGAAATATCGGGAATAAAATGGGTATAGAACTAATAAATAATAAGTTGCACCTACAATATTTTCTATATGAAATAGTTCATCATTGTAATCTTAACTGTAAAGGCTGTGACCACTGTGCTCCAATTGCAGAAGAAGAATATGTTGAACTAAAACAATATAAAAATGATTTAAAACATTTTAATGAAATAAATGCATTTGCGATTATGGGCGGAGAACCTCTTCTTCACCCTTATATAAATGAAATTGTTAAAATTTCAAGAAAAATATTAAAAAAAATGTTTCATTGTCATTTATACAAATGGACTAGAATTACAAAATAAGCAAAAAGAATTTTGGGAAATTTGCAAAAAACAAAATAAGAATTATTATAACAAAATACAATATCAACATAAATTTAGATACTATTTTTGAACTTGGAAAAAATATGGAGTTGAAATTCGTATAGAAAGAGATAGGAGAAAAGAGTTCTTTCACAAAATAAAATTTAATTTAGAAGGAACTGAGAATGAAACTGAAACACACAAAAACTGTTTTCTTGGACAAGTATGTCATCAATTAGAAAATGGTATTTTGTACAAATGTCCACTTGTTCCAGCCTCAAGACATTTCAATAAATATTTTAACAAAAACTTAATTATAACAACAAGAGACGGACTTGATTTAAGTAAGAAATTAAAACACGAAGAAATAGTAGAATATTTTGAAAAACCAATTCTTTTCTGTAAATATTGCAATATGGAAGACAGAGAAGAAAACAAGAAATGGGGAATATCAAAAAAAGAAATAACCGAGTGGACATATAATTACTACTTGACCATGCCGACTGTTAATGGTACTTTATTATAGTAAAAGTCTTATGGGCTTACGACACTGTGTAGAGGAGAGAACTAAATGTTCTCGACGAGGAAAGCGCAGATACCGTAAAAGACATAACGATAAGTATATTGACTTGTGGTACTGTGCCGAACAAAAAGATTAAATATCTTTTTGTGAGAGGTAGGTAGCGCAAGCGATACCGCAGAAGGACTAAACAACAAGTAATGGGCTTGTGGTACTGTGCCGAACAAAAAGATTAAATATCTTTTTGTGAGAGGTAGGTAGCAAGCGATACCGCAGAAGGACTAAACAACAAGTAATGGGCTTGTGGCGCAGCGGTAGCGCAGGGGACTCATAATCCCTTGGTCGCAGGTTCGAATCCTGCCGGGCCCACCATTTATAAAGAGAGTCGTGAGACTCTCTTTTTTAGTGTCCTTTACAGTTGCTATAATGGTTTGAACGATTTTTTAAAAAGGATATAAAAAGCTAAAACTCCTATTCTGAGTGGTTTTGAGGAGTTCGAGTCCT
>JAFTSM010000064.1 GCA_017467305.1 Candidatus Gastranaerophilales bacterium | reverse complement strand
ATAATAATTATTTTCTTAAGTTCAGTATAAAAGCAATTCAAACTCGCTCACGCTCAAACAGTGAATTGCCGTGATGTTTACTTCACTAAAGAAAATTAAATTATTATTTCAAGTCATTCAAATCACACTTATTTTGTCTTTTATTATTTATTAATACTCTGGTTTGCCACGCTACGCTCGCAAAGACATACTCATAACATTATTTATGTATACTTTAAATTAAATCTATTTATAAAACACTTCTGATAATTCTTTTTTTATATCTTCCACAAATACATGTTCAATAGGAGAATTATCGTCTTTTCTTAAATAAACATCTTTTATACCAGCTTGAACAATAAATCTTTTGCAAAGTATACAAATAAAGTTATGACCATAGATGTACATTGTTGCGTTTTGGCATCTATCTTGCCCAGCTTGGATAATAGCGTTTTGTTCCGCATGAATACTTCTACAAGTTTCATACATAGTACCAGAAGGAATATTGTTTTCAATACGATAACATTTTCCTAATTCATAACAAGAAACAACTTTAGAGGGTGTTCCATTATAGCCAGTAGCTTTGATTTTTTTATCTTCACCAACAATTACAGCACCAACATTTGCTCTTAGACAATTAGAGCGAGACGCACAAGTTTTCGCAATTTCTAAAAAATATTCGTTCCACTCTTTGACCATATAAAATACCCCTAATTCAGTTTACTCTCTTATAATACAAGACTTCATATTAAGTAACAATCAATTGTAAATAATTTATTAATATTAGCTTTTTAATTTAAAATTAAATGTATGAAAAAACTTGAATTTACTAGGGAAACAACCAAAAAAGTTTGGATTAGTCTCACGGGCTACAGAATTTTAATTATATTAAAGGCTCTTATGGAAAAGAGCCGTACTATTGATGAACTTGTTCAAATTATTGAAAAAAATAAAATAATCAACAAGGTAACTTCTAAAGATACAATAAGAATTGATTTAAACACTCTTAAAAGAGCTGGTTGTAAAATTAGCCGTCCTAGTAAAGCCAATAATTATAAGTATGAATTGCTTTCTCATCCATTCACATTTAAATTAAGTGATAAAGAATTAAGAGTTTTGCTACGTTTGAGAGATAAATTAACTCAAGAAATGGAATGGCAAGATGTGCTTATTTTTAATGAACTCTATAGTAAAATTGCTTCAGTTACATTCAACGAAGAACTTATAAATGAAATTGAAAATACAAAACCTCTTATTAACGTTGATGTTAATATATTGGAAGAATTTTCTAGCCCATTAATTATTGGCAAAAAAGTTCAAATTATATATAATTCACCAAAATTTGGCAAAGAAGAACTTGATATTGTTCCACAGAAGGTCTCTTTTGAAAACGGTAAACTATATTTATGGTGTTATAGCTACAAATACAAAATGAATAGTTTATTAAACATAGAAAGAATAGTAAAAATAAATTTTGTTGATATTTCAAAAACAATTGAAACAAAGGCTAGCTACGATGTAACTTATTCTATTGTTGGAAATGCTCTTAAAACATTTGAACCAAAAGAATTTGAAGAAATAATTGAAAAAACAAAAGATTCGATAAAGGTTTTAGCACATGTAGAAAACGAGTTTTATTTTGTTCAAAGGTTATTACTTTTTGGTAAGGATTTTAAAATAATCTCACCAGATTTCTTTAAAGAAAAGCTAATTAACAAGATAAAATTAATGCAAAAAGGATATGAAAAATGAAACCACCTGAAAAAAAACATAGTGCAGGCTTAAGAATGTTAGAAGTTTTAAAAATTCTTCTTGAAAAAGATGTCACAAGAAACGAGTTACTGGAAGAATTAAAAAAACGAAAAGCAACACAAGATGTTTATAGTCCAGAAGTAATTTCAAAATACTTTAACACATTTCAAACATTAGGTTTAAAATTCAAAAAAGATAAGCATATATATGGTTTAGAAAATGCTCTTTACAAGGTAGATTTCACAAAAAGGGAAAAGAAAATTTTTAATGATTTAATTGATAATATTAAAAAGTTAAATAATAAATCAGAAGAAGAAACCATATACAAAGTGATTTCAAGATTTAATAAATATACAACACTAAATCTAATAGATATGAAAGATAGAGCAATAATGAGAGAAAAATTTTTACACAATACAAATATTAAAGAAAATATTGTAACCACATTAAAAAATATGATATATGAAGCTCAAAATATAAACATATCTTATAGAAAAAATGATGATGAAATAGAAACCTTAACTATCGAATTAAAAGAAATTATTGAACAAAAGGGGAACATCTACATTCTTTGTTATGACCCTAAACTAGGAAGAAATAAAAAAATATGTATTGATTCTGTAACCTCAATCAAACAATCACCACTAAAAGCAACTGGTGTATCATATTTAAACTCTGTCGTTTTTGAAGTTTATGGTAGATTGGCTTCTGTATATAAACTAAAACAAGGCGAAAAAGTAATTGATTTTAGCAATAACCATATTACTATTTCTAATTCTGAAGAAGATAAAGATGTGCTATTACACAGACTTTTAAAATATGGTGAAAACTGTAAAATTATAAGACCACAATCTCTACAAAATGAATTTTTAGAATTAACAGATGAAATCTTAAAAAATTTGGAGGCTTGTTAATGCCTAAAATAGCATTAATTCCAATTGATAACAGACCAGTATGCTATACTCTGCCAAAACAAATTGCTGAGTTGGCAAAAGAAAATGAACTGTTATTACCAGATAGAAGTTTATTAGGAAGTTTAACTAAAAATGCTGATATTAATGCTATTTTAGAATGGTTGAAATCGTTAAAAGATATTGATATATTTGTAGTCTCATTAGACACAATTGCATATGGTGGATTAATCTCATCACGCAGAAGTAACGATAGTTTTGAGGAAATTAAATCTAGAATTAGTACATTTACAGAAATACTAAAAACACATAATGCAAAAGTGTTTGCTTTTTCTAGCATAATGCGTATTTCAAATAACAATATTAATGAAGAAGAAAAAGAATATTGGTCTAGTTATGGAACTAAAATATTTGAATATTCATATAACCTTCATAAAATGGAAGTAACTTGTGATGGTTCTACAATGCTGGCATGTAATTGCAATGCAACAAGAATACCAGATGATATTTTAGATGATTATTTAAACACAAGAAAAAGAAATTTTGAAATAAACAAATATTATATAGAGCTCATAAAACAAGGTATTTTTGATACTTTAGTATTCTCAAAAGATGATTGTAGTGAATATGGTTTAAATGTAAAAGAAGCTAATCTGTTAAAAGAAGAAGCAAAAGCTGTAAAAAACGTGTTAATAAAAACTGGTGCTGATGAAATTCCATTATCATTGTTATCACGTGCTATAAATCTAAATAAAAATCTAAAAATTGCACCAATATATACAAATCCAAATAGTATAGATAAAATTTCCAAATATGAAGATATTTCTGTTGAAGAATCAGTTAAATCACAAATAGAATTAGCTGGTGCTACTGTAAGTTCTTATGATGATTGTGATTTAGTTTTATTAGTGAATAATTTTAAAAACGAACAAGGTGAACTTGTAATGGATGTTTTTGAGCCATTATTCGATAAAGAGCTTATATTACCAGATAAACCTTATTTTATAGCTGATATTTTAAACGCAAATGGTAGTGATAATAATTTTGTAAAAACATTATTTAAACAAGAAAGCTTAAAAGAATTTTATGGTTACAGTGCTTGGAATACAACTGGAAACACTTTAGGTTGTGCTTTAGCAACAGCTTTAACATTTTTCGGTGCTAAAATACCAAACGAAAAAGTGTTTAAAACATTATTGATTACAAGATTTCTTGATGATTGGGCATATCAAGCAAATGTTCGTTCTAAATTAAGAACAAATTTAGAAAATCTTTCTAACACTGTGCTAAAAGTTAATATGAAAGAATTTGAGAAGGTTCTATTTGAAAAATTTGGAATAACTAACGTTAAAACAGAATATAAATTTCCTTGGAAAAGATTTTTTGAAATAGAAGTTTCTATACAAGATATTTATGCAACAGTGCCGTTTGTTGATATATTATTCTGTGAGTGATAACATTTAGTTATCAAGTAACACAAAGGGGAAAATATGGAAAAGAATAACGAAACTCTACATATATTAAGACATTCTGCTTCACATATTATGGCGCAGGCTGTTCAAAAGTTGTTTCCAAAAGCAAAATTAGCTATTGGTCCAGCTGTAGATAATGGTTTTTACTATGATTTTGATTTAGAAGGTCATTCTTTTACTGATGAAGATTTAGTAAAAATTGAAAACGAAATGAAAGCTATTATTAAACAAAATTTAGTTTTCGAAAAGTATGAAATTCCAAATGTAGATGAACAAATTGCTGAATTTAAAGCTCAAGGTGAAATCTATAAGGCTGAATTATTAGAAGAACATAAAAATGATAATCCTACTTTATACTTAACTAAAGATAAAGACGGTAATGTTCTATTTAATGACCTTTGTGCAGGTCCACATTTACCAAACACAACCTACATTAAAGGTAATGCTATTAAGTTGTTAAAGGTTGCTGGTGCATATTGGAGAGGTAATGAAAATAACAAAATGCTTCAAAGAATTTATGCTACTGCATTTTGGACTAAAGAAGATTTAGAAGCATATTTAACATTCTTAGAAGAAGCTCAAAAACGTGACCACAGAAAATTAGGTACTCAATTAGATTTATTCTCTGTTAGAGAAGAAATTGGTGGTGGTTTAGTTTTATGGCATCCAAACCTAGCAATAGTTAGAGAAGAAATCGAAAACTATTGGAGAACAGAACACAGAAAAAGAGGTTATGTAATCGTAACTACTCCTCAAATTGCTAAGTCTAAATTATGGGAAATATCTGGTCACATTGACCACTATAGAGAAAATATGTTCTTTATCCAAAAAGATAATGAAGAAGATGACCAATTTATTGTAAAACCAATGAACTGTCCATTCCATATTATGATTTACCAAGCAAACAGATATTCATACCGTTCATTACCATTAAGAATGGCAGAACTAGGTACTGTATATAGAAAAGAAAAATCTGGTGCTTTAGCTGGTTTAACACGTGTTCAAGGCTTTACTCAAGATGATGCTCACATTTTCTGTACACCAGAGCAATTAGTTGATGAAATCAATGCTATTATTGATTTTGTTGCTGATACAATGAAAATCTTTAAAATGGATTTTGAAGTTGAATTATCAACAAGACCAGAAAGCTATGTTGGTGAATTAGCTAACTGGGATTTAGCAGAAGCTGGTTTAAAAGAAGCTATGGATAAACGTGGAATGGCTTATGAAATCAATGAAGGTGATGGCGCATTCTACGGACCAAAAATCGACTTTAAAGTTAAAGATGCTTTAGGTAGAACATGGCAATGTGCTACTATCCAATTAGACTTTAACTTACCAGAAAGATTTGAAATTAAATATCAAGATAAAGACGGTCAAATGAAAACTCCAGTAATGCTTCACAGAGTAATCTTTGGTTCTATGGAACGTTTTCACGGTATTTTAATCGAACACTTTGCTGGCGCATTCCCAACTTGGTTAGCTCCTACTCAAGTTTGTGTTGTTCCAATTGCTGATAGACACTGTGATTATGCAAAACAAGTTTATGATAAATTGTTTGCAGCAGGTGTTAGAGTTAAACTTGATGACCGTTCTGAAAGTATGGGTTACAAAATTAGAGAAGCTCTTCAAGGTAATAAAATCCCTTACGTACTTGTTATGGGTGATAAGGAAATTGAAGAAGGTAAAGTTGCAATCCGTATGAGAGGTATCGGCGAAGCAGGTAAATTGACTCCAGATGAATTCGTTGAAAAGATACTTGATAAAATTAAAACAAAAGAGCAAAACCTAGAATTTTAAAGAAAAGAGGAGATTAAAATCTCCTCTTTTTATATTATGGTATATAGTTTTGAAAAGTTGTAGACTGGGAACATACATACTTGGAGCTTTGTATGAAAAAAAATGCTTTTACATTATCAGAAATTTTAATTACTTTAGCGATTATTGGTGTGATTGCAGCGATAACAATTCCTGCTCTGATGAATAATTCAAACGGACAAGAATATAGAACCGCTATAAAAAAAGCAATATCTGGTTTAAATCAAGCTATTGCGTTAAATTTTGCACTGGAAGGATTAACAGCTCAAGACTATACATCATCAGATGATATAGTACAGAATCTTTTCAAAAAAAGAATGAATAATATTAAAATGCCATCAGATAGTGAGTTTACAGTTGATATATGCGACTCTTCACCGGATTCTATGTTTACAACTACGGACGGAATGATTTTTTGTGTAACAAACTATCTGTCAGATTTTTCTGACGAAAAGGGTTCAAAGTGTGATTTTTACAACTCAACACCATGTACAAAAGAAGATGGTGCAAACATTTGGATAGATGTTAACGGCGTTAAAAAACCAAATAGAGTAACAACTTCTTCTCAACGCCCAAGAGATATTTATCAAGCACAGATATACGCACAAAAAGTAGTTCCATATGGGGAACCAACACAAGGTATATCATATGATGATGAAAACCCAGATGAAGATAATCCATACTATGACCAATATGACCCAAATGACTGGCCAAGTTGGTTGGATTTCTTAAAATGGCTATGGAACTGGTTAATGGGCTTGATTACATAATGAACGAGTTAATACCAGAAGAGCTGGCAATAAAAAAACCTAAAAAAGAACTTTTAAATATCATCAATAATAAAACATTTGATGATAAAGTTCTTTTTGAATTGGAATCTGATTTTCATACTATCAAGGTTATAGAAAATGAAGTTGGTAAGTTTCTGCATTATGCTGATACTTATCAAGCAGGTTTTATAAATACAGAATTTTATAAGGGAAATTTACCATATATTAATTACTTTTTAATACCTTCCTTGATGAACCCCAAAATTGAAAATATTCTTTTAATTGGGTTAGGGTCTGGTAAAATAGTCAATGATTATGAATTTGTTTTTGAAAATTTAAAAACTATTGATGTTGTTGATTTGGAAGAAAATATTGTCGATATTGCAACTAATTATTTTGGTTTTAAAAAATCAAATAAATTCGATTTTATTCTTCAAGACGGAATAACATATTTAAGAAATAACAAAAAGAAATATGATTTAATTGTTGTTGATGTAGCAAATAATGACGGAATAGACTTAAGATTTTTGAATGATGAGTATTTTAAATCAATAAAAAAATCACTTAAAAAGGGTGGAATGTTTGTTTCAAATATGTGCGCAAGTCCAGATTTCGAAAATAAAAAGAATATCTTTTTTAAAGATTTTATGCCTATATATCAATCAAATTTCAAAAATAATTATGTATTTAAAGGTGACTATTCTGATGAAGTTTATTATAAATCTTTCTTTAATATAGATGAAAGAGTTATCGATATTACTAATGTAATTATTATTTCAACTGATAAAGAATACAAAATTGGTAACGACACTGAAAAAATCGAAAAATTAAATGTTGATATTGATATGTATCTAAAGGATTTTTATAAGGTTTATTAATTTGCACAAGGAATATTTTGTAAATGTCTTTGCGAGCGTAAGCGTGGCAAACCAGAGTATTAATAAATAATAAAAAAGAAAAAATAAGTGTGATTTGAATGACTTGAAATAATAATTTAATTTTCTTTAGTGAAGTAAACATCACAGCAATTCACTGTTTGAGCGTGAGCGAGTTTGAATTGCTTTTATACTGAACTTAAGAAAATAATTATTATTGAACGCATTGAAAATTACACTTATTTTATAGTTTAAAAAATAATAAAAAATAAAATATTCTGTTAGATATT
>JAFTSM010000063.1 GCA_017467305.1 Candidatus Gastranaerophilales bacterium | reverse complement strand
TAGCGAAGGATAGTAAGAACATATTAGCGAAGAAATTGCAGGCGAGGACCTGTTTGAGGCAATGTAATTGCCGAGTTCCGCAGCTTGGCTGAGCTTAGATGTTATCTATCCGTAGCTGCCGGATGATAATTTTATTTTATTTAAATATAATAACAAACAATATCTAGCAGAATATTTTATTTTTTATTATGTTATCTCTGGTTTGCCACGCTAACGCTCGCAAAGACGTATCTATAACATCATTTATGTAAACTTTTTCATTTTGCTTTTCCAAGCAAGAGTTTTAAAAAATCTCGGTATTATAGGTACTCTACCTATTCTTTTTGCATGTTTCATAATTAGTCTTACAAGTTCTTTAGGAACTAATTGAAATGGCATATTATATTTTCGTGTCACAACAGTTTTTATAAAAGGAAAACCTTTTTCTAATAAGATTGGTGTGGCTTGTGTTACAGCATTACCATTTTCTGAAGTATAAAGAGCTTTATATTTAAAGCAACAAGACATTCTTTGAGTAAAATTTATTTCATATTTTTGAATAATATCGTTTTTATCTTCTAAATGTTTTACAGAACAAATAAAATCATCAAATAAGTCCGAATCTACAACATTTCTCTTAAGTAATAGAAACCAAGATTGAAGATGATTTGCTTTATCTCCTTTTATAATGCCGTCTTGATTTTCATACATTCCCCAAAAATCACAATCATTATCATTAGACATTTTTTCAAATATAGGTTCTAGCTGAAAGACTGGTCCATAAACAGAATCATTGCAAAATAAAACTTCATCAATGCCTTGTAATAAGTAATTTTCTTTTGCAATAAAATAACCATATTTATATGATCCCCAGTCATATTCACCGTGGTTAAACGCTTGTATGTAATCAACTAAATCTATAATTTTATCTGTTTCTTTTTTAGATAAGTCACTATCAGAAACAAAAATGATTTTATTAAATGACTTTTTTAATTCACGTAAATAATAGATGATATAATCATCTATTAAATTATTTTTATCATAATGTGCAAATATACAAAGTCTTTTCATACAATGATTATACATAAAAGCAAAAAATATTTTTAGAGATTTTAAATAGAATATGAAAATCTCATTACAAACAAATTACACTAGACCAATATTCTCTGCAAAGAAAAAAGAAATTAGAAAAGCTGATGATATTCAACGTAAAGCAACAGCTAATTTCCCTATGTTCAGCCCTTCGTATTTGCAGGAGTTTTACTGTTTAAATGGAAAAGGACAAAATACACCCAAGCAAGTTAGAACTATTCAAATTGCTCAAAGAATAGTTTATAAAATAAATGCTGGTAGGATAGTTGATGATGAAAGTTCTAAAAAAAGCTATTTTGTAGAACCACCATTTATAAGACCATTAGAAAGAATTAAGAAAACTAAAATAGGTAATTGTCATGAAGCCTCTATTGTAACAATGGCAACTCTTGCAGCAAATGGTATTAATGATGCAAAAAGAGTAAGCTTAGAGCAAAAAACTGAGTACGTTCATAAAAAAACTAATAAAGTAATATTCGCTAAAAATTACGACTTAGACCATACTATCGTAATTAGTGCAATGGGAAAAGAAAATCCAAAAGAAAAAGATATGATTGTTCTAGATAGTTGGATGGGATTTGCTGATTCAATATCTGGTGCAAAAGATAAATACGCAAGATTTATTGATGAAAACAAAAACAAATCAGATTTTAATGATAGCTTTTCTTTATTTAGAATTGACCACTTTGAAGAAACAGGTGAATTTTTAGATAAAAATGATTTCTATATAAGAAATAGAATCGTTTTCAAAGATGAAGAGAAACTTTCTGAAAACGAAATAAAAGAGTTAGGAAGATGCTCAAGAATGATGTATCCCCATTTATGCTTGTAATGGCGAAATATTAAAGAATGCACGCCAATATCTTACAATACTTTCTGGATATTTTTTAAGTTCAAATAATAAATAATCTTTTGGACGATATGGTCTACGAAGTAACTTCATTCTTGCTTCTTTTGGTGTTCTATCCGCTTTCTTTTGATTACATTCTTTACAGCAAGCAACTATATTCTCCCAAATATCTGGACCTAATCTTGATTTAGGGAAAACATGGTCAAGAGTTAATTCACTTGCAGGGAATTTTTTGCCACAATATTGGCAAACAAATTCATCTCTTACAAGAATATTTTCCCTACAAAAAGGCAGTTCTTTATAAGGAACTGCCAATTCATAAGTTAACTTAATGACTCGTGGAATTAATTGGTTCTCCACCCTAATCATGCTTTCAATATCATTTAATTTTCTAGCGTTCTCTGCCTTCCCCTTCATTAGAAGAATTAAGGCACGTTTCCAGCTACAAATGTTGATAGGATGATTATGGATGTCAAGTAAAAGAACCTTTTTCATATTAACTCCTACAATTGTAATATTCCCAAAATTAAGACTTTTTAAACTACAAATGTAGTAAATAATATAGGTACGTATTTTTTTATTCATTTTAAGATTACAATATTTTAACAAAGCTTTTATTTCTCTAAAAAAGTAATAAAATATTATTACTATTAGGAGGGTTTTTCTATATGAAAGACTTAAAGGTGAAAATTTCTGGTACCTCTGGTCAAGGTATTATTAGTGCTGGCGATATTTTGTCATATGCTACAGCAAGAAAAGGTTATTATGTTACAACCTTTAGAGCATTTCCTTCTGAAATTCGTGGTGACGGAAAGTGCTACTACACGTTAAGGATTAGTGAAAATAGAAGACTAACAGCAACTGGAGAGACGGATATTCTTGTCTGTTTAGATGAAACCACTATTTATGAAGGGTTAAATAAGATTTCTTCAAATGGAGTTCTTATTTACGACTCTGAATTAGTTACAGAATTAAAAGAATCACGTGAAGATATTGTTATTTATGGTTTACCATTAACAACACTTGCAAAAGAGCTTAATTCTGAACGTTCTAGAAATATGGTAGCACTTGGTGTTGTTGTTGGATTATTGAAAAATCTCAACTTAGAAGAACAGATTTTAAGTGATATTGAATTACGTTATAAATTAAAATCTCAAGAAATTATAGATGTGAATAAGAAAGCATTAAATATTGGTTTTGAATATGCTTGTAAAAAATTAGTTCGCAAAGATATTTATGACAAAGTAAATATGCAAATATCTGGTGCCAAGTTAATTATGTCTGGTAATGAAGCTATTGGTTTGGCCGCACTTGCAGCAGGTTGTCGATTCTTTTCTGGTTATCCGATTACTCCGGCTACAGAAATTATGGAATGGCTTGCAAAAGAACTTCCTAAATTTGGTGGAAAAATGGTCCAATGTGAAGATGAAATAGCTGCTATAAATTACGCACTTGGCGCTTCATTTGCTGGTGTAAAATCAATGACTGCGACATCTGGTCCTGGATTATCACTAATGCAAGAAGCAATTGGTCTTGCGTCAATGTCAGAACTTCCAGTTGTTATTGCTGATGTTCAAAGATGTGGACCAAGTACTGGCATGCCAACAAAAACGGAGCAAAGTGACTTGTGTGCAGCTATTTATGGTACTCATGGAGATTGTCCTAAAATTGTATTAGCACCAATGAATGTTGAAGATTGTTTCTATCAAACAATAAATGCTTTTAACTTTGCAGAACAGTATCAAGTTCCAGTTATTATTCTTTCTGATGCTTCATTAGGTCCACGCAGAGAATGTGTTGATTTGATTGACTTAGATAATCTAAAAATCGTTAATAGGCATAAACCGCAATTAAAAGAAGGTGATATCTATAATAGATTCGAAGATACACCTAGTGGAATTTCACCTATAACTTCTGTTGGTGATAAATATGGAGAACACGTTATAACAGGTTTAGAACACACTGAAGCAAATGCACCAACTCCTGCAGCTGATGTTCATAGAAAAATGACAGAAAAACGTTTTAGAAAATTAGAAACAGCAACTGGTCAATTTTCAAAAGCTAAAACCTACGGCAGTGAAGATGCGTCAATTGGTATTATAAGCTGGGGTTCAACTTCTGGTGCTGTTTTTGAAGCTATTGATATGGCACAAAAACAAGGAATAAAAGTTCAAGCATTATATCCTAGAACACTTTATCCACTCCCAACTGATTGGATTAAAAACTTCATTAAAAATAAAGATGTAGTAATTGTTGTAGAAGCAAATTATAATGCACAATTTAAATCTACAATAGTTGAAAGATGTACCCATATTAATCGTGGTATGGAAGTGCTAGAGTTTTTAAAATATGACGGCACTCCATTTAATCCAGAAGAAATTTACGATGAAATTCAAAAAGTCGCAAAATTACAAAAAGATAAAGAACTATTATCAACAAATAAGCATACTCATTTCTAAAAAGAGGTAATTCAAATGGAAGCAAATGATTATAAGGGAAGAGTAAAACCGTCTTGGTGTCCAGGATGTGGAAATCACGCTGTAATTATGGCTTTACGAAAAGCTATGGCTACATTGAATTATCAGACACATGAAACTGCTGTGATTTCTGGTATTGGTTGTTCAAGCAGATTTCCGTTTTTTATGTCTACTTACGGATTTCATACTATTCACGGAAGAGCTTTGCCAGTTGCAATTGGTGTAAAAGAAGCAAGACCCCAAACGAATGTAATTGCTGTTGGTGGAGATGGTGATGGATTAAGTATTGGCGGAAATCACTTTATTCACGCTGCAAGAAAAAATCCAAATATTACCTATATTATGATGGATAATGAAATTTATGCGTTAACCAAAGGTCAGTGTTCACCAACTTCTAGAATAGGAACAACTACAAAATGTAATCCTTATGCTTGGACGGCTGATAGAATCAACCCAGTATTAATGGCATTATCTTTTAATGCTTCTTATGTGGCACGTGGTTATTCTGGCGATGTTAAACAATTGGAAAACCTTATTTTAGGTGGTTTACAACACAAAGGTTTTGCATTTATTCACATAATTTCTCCTTGTGTTCAATATAATAAAGTATCTTCTTATGAAAAAATAAAAGAGTTATCAGTACCATTACCAGATAATCATGACTTAGAAGATAGAGCAAACGCAATGAAATATGCTTTTTCATCTGAAGGACTTTATATGGGATTGTTCTATAAAACAGAACGTCAAACATATGAAGATAGATATAGAGAAATTATAAAAAAGGCAAAATCACAATCTTGTGATAATATAACAGTAAAAGATGTAATGAAACAATTTCAATAGGTGATAAAATGAATAAAACTAGAAGAATATTATTAACACTACTTGCTATCGTAGGTTTAGGTCTGTCAATTGAGCTTTGTGTTGTATATTACAATGCAAACTTTGTTGTAGATGCTCAACCAAGTATTTGTGCAATAAGCGATGGAATGGATTGTGATGGAGTCGCTAAGACTTCTTATTCTCAATTTTTTGGTGTTCCACTTTCATTATGGGGTGTTATCTTATATTTATTCTTTTTAGTGATGACATATGTTGATAAACTTCAAAATGTAAAAGGTTTTGGTATTTTAAAAGTATTTAAAAATCCACTTTCTTATATGTTTTGTATTGGTTTATTCTCATTTTTAGTTTCAATGTCATTAGGTGCAATTTCAGTACTAAAAATTAATTCTATTTGTATATTCTGTTTTATGACTTATATTGTTAATCTTTTAATTGCAATTACATCAAAAACAAAAGAATTTACTGTTGTACAAGCTATTAAAAATTGCTTTATTGATTTTATTGAAGCAATCAAGGTTAAAAGAAATGCCTTTTGGTTTTTCTTGCTATGTTTATTAATGTCTTCAATATTATCATATACAACAGTATCTAATATTTTGACACCGCAAATAGAAAAACAAAATCAAATGAAAGCATATATGAAAGGATATGATGAAATTACAGAGGGTAATGCAATTGGTCCAAAAGATGCTGATGTAATAATTCACGAATATGTTGATTTTAACTGTGGTGGTTGCTTTATGGCTCACGTATTCTTGCATAGAATTGTTCAAGATTTTTCTAACGTAAGAGTTTATCAACATTCTGTCCCTTTAGAAAAAACTTGTAATCATAATATGCAACACGATGGACATAAAAATTCTTGTTTAAAAACTAGCTATGCACTAGCCGCTGCAAAACAAAATATGTATTGGCAAATGTCTGATATATTATTTGGTTCTTCTCCAGAAACAGAAAAAGAAATTATTGAAGAAGCAAGATTATTAGATTTTGATATTAAAAAATTAAAAGAAGATGCAAATAGCGATATTGTTAAAGAAGAAATCAAACAATCAATTGCAGAAGCTGACTCAAAAGAAGTATATGGAACTCCAACAATATTTGTTGGTTTAAAAAGAATATTAGGTGCTGGAACATACCCAGAATTAAGACAAACAGTTATTGAACAAGGTGGTAAGGTAAAAGAATAACATAATGAAAAAAGTTCTTGTTCACACTTGTTGCGCTGTTTGCTGTGCACATCCTATTGAAAAACTAAGAGAAATGGGATTTGAACCAGTTTTGTATTTTTTTAATCCCAATATATTCCCAAATGAAGAATTTGAAAGACGTTTAGCAGAACTTGAATTATATGCTAAAAAGAAAAATGTTGAACTAATTGTTGATAAACAAGACCCAGAGGGCTGGTATAATGCAATAATTGGTCTAGAAGATGAGCCTGAACGTGGTAAACGTTGTAAAAGATGTTTTGAATATAGACTTTTATATACTGTTTTAAAAGCGTTTAAACTTGAGTATGATTATTTTACAACCACTTTGACTGTTAGCCCACATAAACAATCAAAAGTAATTTTTGACGTAGCATTTGAACTTGCTGATAAATATGAATTAATCTTCTTAGATATTGATTTTAAGAAGGAAAATGGATTTTTAAAAACAATGCAAATTGCAAAAGAAGAAAACTTCTACCGCCAAAACTACTGTGGTTGTGAATTTAGTATGTTTAATTAGCAAAAATATTTTTTTCTTGTTTTTAAATTTTTGTAGAGAAAAGAGTAAGTTCTATGCGTATTTCAAAGGCAAATGTTATACACTGTATAACAAATAAAAATATTGAAAATAAAATAACAAATAAAAATTCTAATATTTCATTTTCTTCTTCAATTTTAGAAGAAATCAAATCAGAGTCAGATGATATTATTCGATTAATACCTTTATGGAAATTAGAAGCTGAAGAAGTAAAAAATAAAGCAAGTGAAGAAGCTGCGATTGCAAAATCTACTGTCGATAGGTTATTGAAGGTTGTAGAAAACGATGCTAGAAATGGATATTCATCAGAACACAAAAATGGTCGTTTAGTTAAGTTATATGAAATGCACATAGTTCAAGGAGTTTCTCATCCAAGAGCAATGTATTTATTTGGTGAAAGAGGCACATTAGATGCAGTTCTTGATATTACTGATATTTCATCTCCAGTTTTAACTCAAAATTTTAATGGTTCTCAATATATTTATGAATTTAAAAATAATGAAATAAGTCAAATAACTCTAGGGGTAAAAAGAACAGCCAATACTGAAAAATTTTCTATTAGATATAAGTTTCAAAATGGTGAATTAAAAGATTGTACAAAGTCTTGTGAGCTTAAATCATTATCACTTGTTGAAAAAGGAAAAGAAAGGAAATCTATCAATTCATCATCAGAGTGTAAATATACATTTAAAAATAGTGAAATAGAATTAATTGAATTTGGCAAAAATGAAACTGATGGTAGAGTCAATTCATTTGATAAACAAATAAGATTTAATCATCATACAGTAATTTATTCAGAAGGGTTTAACGAACATAGCGAAAAACTATGGGGCAAACAAGGTCAAACAATTGTTTTCCTTGATAAAGGAAATAGAACATATCAAACTCTTGAATATGATGAAGGTTGGAATTATCAATATGGAACAATTTTGCGCGGAAAATCTTTATCTTTTGATAATGAAGGTAGGTTAGTAAGATTGAATACAGGATATTCAAAAGCGATAGATGATAATAGAAAAATACAAGGTCATAATATTCTAAGAGTGAATGGTATTCCAGATTTTATTGTAGAAAAATTCATATATTAGTTTAATTAATTAAACCGATTAGTTCTTCTTTTTCTTTTCTTGAAAGTTGTTTAATTCTATACTCTTCTTTTGTTGCTTCTTGTTTTGTTTCAAATTCCTTTTTATAAAGTAGTTTTAAAGGTTTATTTGCTCTCGTAAATTTTGCGCCTTTACCTTTACAGTGTAGTTTATATCTTTTTTCAACATCATCAGTATAACCACAGTATAACTTGTTTGTTGTGGTCAAAATAATATAAACGTAATATTTTTTATTCGTTTCCTGCATTTGCTACAATTTCATTTAATATAGAAACTATATTATTGTAGTTTAACTCTGTTACAAGTCGGTGTCTATACTCGCCACCACCACGAATATTTCTAATATATGTTGGATAGAATTTTCTAAAGAATTTTATGCCAGTTTCTTCGCCTCTAAAAGATATTTGAAAATCTAAGTGTTTTTTTAGCATTTTGATTTTTTCTTCTAAAGTTGGTTCCGGAATTAATATGTCCTCATTCAAATATTTTTCTATTCTATGTATAATTGATAAATCTCCCATAGACGCTCTACCAATTGCAACCCCATCAGCTTTAGATATTTCTAAACATTCTTTTGCTGTTTCTGGAGAGATAATATCACCATTTGCAAAATATGGTATGTCAATTTCTCCTTTAAGTTTAGATATTTCATTCCAATCAGCGGTTCCTGCATACATTTGTGAACGTGTTCTGCCGTGAACAGTTACAGCGCTTACTCCTGCTTCTTGCATAAGTTGCGCAAATTCAACAAAGTTTTTTGTATCACTACTCCAGCCTAGTCTAAATTTACAAGTGACAGGAATTTTAACACTTTCTTTAACTGCAACAACAATATCTTTTGCAAGTTGTGGGTTTTTCATTAAAGAACAACCATCATTACCATTAACTATTTTTTTTATAGGGCAACCCATATTAATATCAATGATTGTTGCTCTATCCTCTAAAATTTTTGCAGAGCGAGCCATTAAATCAGGTTTATGCCCTTCTATTTGAAAGGCAGCTGGTTCTTCTTTTCCATTAGTGTATGCAATATTTGCATCTGGTCTTTGTACTAATGCTTCAGAACTTAGCATTTCTGTCGTTAACAAACAAGTTGAAGAATATTCTCTAATTAATTGTCTTAGAACAAAATCTGTTATTCCTGCTAATGGTGCAAGCGAAACTTTACTATTTATTACAACATTCCCTATTTTAATTTGGTTTTTGTTTTCTGTTGTTTGCATTATTTTATCTCATTAATTCTAGAAATAGCATATGTTTTATATGCGTTATCTTCCATTGTTGCATCAACATATTTTTGATAATTGATTTTTGCTTGTGGGTAATTATTTAAAGCATCATAATCAACACCTAAGGAATAATATGCAATTATCATATCTGGTGCATATTTAAGAACAGATTTATAGTCAGAAATAGCTTTCTCATAATTGTTTAATGCATCGTGTGTCATTGCTCTATAGTAATAAATAGTTGCATTTAGTGGGGTTAATGATAATACTTTATCAAATAAAGTAATGGCTTCCGTATATTTTTTTTCATCATATTTTTTTACAGCGTCAGAAAGTAATGTTTCTGCTTCTTTTGCGTTAATGTATTCAACTAATTCTTTTGCTTGTGAATTATTTTTATTTTTAGATAATGAAATTTCTGCATATTCTTTTGCTTTAACAATTTCATTAACATTAACGTATATTGATGCGATGTAGAATGGAATATCAGAATTTTCTGGTGCTAGTTCCATTGCCTTTTTGTAGTACGTAATTGCATTAGCATTATCGTTTAAAGATTGATAACTTGCAGCAATACCTATTAGAGAATCTGCAGTTGGCGGATTGATTTTAGAATATTCAATAATTGCTTGTTGGTAGTTTCCGCTTTGGAAAGAGTTTGATGCTAAATTATAATTGTTTGTAGCTACTTCTTTTGCAACTAATTCATATTGTTTTTTTACTAGCTCGTTTTGAGGTTGAATAAGTTGTGCTTTTTGAATAATACTAAATGCGTCATTGTAATTTTTCTTTTGTCTATAAGCTTGAGATAGGTTTATATACGCATCAATATTTGTATTATCTAATTTAATTGTTTGAAGATAATATACTATAGCATCATCTATTTTATTTGCCTTGTGTAATTCATAGGCAAACTCATAGTAAGAATTTGCGTCCATAGGTGCATTTTGTACATTTTTATATAAAAAATCTAAAACGTCTTCTGTTGGCATTGTATTTTTTAATAATTCAAACAGCTCAGCTTTTGCTGTTGAATTTTTAGGGTCAATATTTAATGCTGTTTTGTATGTGCTTATTGCATCTTCTGTTCTTTTTAATTCTTTCAAGCATTGTGCTTTTGAAACTATTATATTTGCATTTTGTGGTTGCACTTGTAAGATTGTGTTGTATGAATTTAATGCAGCATCAAATTTTTTCTGCTCTTGGTAAAGAGTTGCAATGTTTATTTTTGTGTTTATATTGCGTGGATTAAGTGTTTCTGCTTTTTGATATTCCGCCATAGCTTCTAAATATCTTTTTTGTTTTTGGAAAACAACACCTAAATTTGAATGAGCTTCAGCATCTTTGGATTTTCGTCAACTTTCTTTTGCCAAATTCTTTCTAAAGAACTCAAAATTTCTTCTTTTTCATTTGAAGAATTTAGTGCAACACTGTATTCCTTTAAAGATGAAGAAAAGTCATTAAGTTTTTCATATGTTCTTGCTAATTTTAAATTTATATCAGTGTTGTTTGGTTCAAGTTGTTGAGCGTTTTTATAGTAAGATAGTGCCATTTCGTATCTATTCATTATTTTAAAAATATCACCAAGTGATAAGTGTGCTTCAACTTGATATGTTGGATTATTTGTCAACTGGAAATAATCGTATGCTGAAGCTGCAAATTCACCTTTTGTTCTAGACGATTTTGCAATTTTAATTCTTTCTTCGTCAGAAATTTTTTTTGATATTGCGTTTAAGTTTTTTTCTATAGCAATAATATTTTGTGGAGAAATAACCGGTGCATTTATATTGTAATATTTTGCATAAAATAATGCGGATTTTAAGTCTGAAATTGCGTTATCTACGGCTTTTACAGTGTTATTGTAGTATGTGGCACGCATATTATAAGCATTTACAAGTTCAATAATCGCTGATGTATCTGTAGGGTTAACTCTAATTGCTTTTTTAAACTCATTTATTGCACTTGAAAATTGTGAGTTTTGAAGAAATTTTTTGCCTTCAATATAGTTTGGATTTTCAACATAATTATCATCATATACTGTTTGTGAAAAAGAAATATTTTGAACTAAAAAGGTACACATTAAAAGGCATAATAATTTTTTCATATACGACTAGTCTCCATTTTCTCTTACAATTTTATATCAAGCATGAGAATCTGCATATAGTAAAACTAAATTAGTTTAGTATAGTTCATATTTTCCTTTAAAAAGACGATTGTTACTTGTTATTAAATTTCTTTAAAAAAAATCTTTAGATGCTATAATTCATATAAAAGGAAATTATCTGCAGTAAAAGAATAGGAGTATGGCATGAGTGTGGAAAGTCCAGCTGGTATTAATACAGCGAAACTGGATGAAATTATCCAAACTTATGGCGGTAAAAAATCGTATTTAATCGCCATATTACAAAAGGTTCAGGAAATTTATAAGTATTTACCTGAGGAAGCAATGACATATATTGGTACAAAAATTGAAGGGCTATCACCAGCAACTGTGTTTGGAGTAGCCACTTTTTATGCTCAATTTTCATTAGAACCAAAAGGTAAATATGAAATCAAAGTGTGTGACGGTACAGCTTGCCACGTTAGAGGTTCTATGCCTGTTATTGAAGCTATCAAAGGAAAACTACAACTAAAAGACGGTAAAATGACCACAGAAAATGGTCTTTTTTCATTTGAAACAGTTAGTTGTTTAGGTGCTTGCGGTTTAGCTCCGGCTGTTGTTATTAACGACAAAGTATATCCACAAATGACACCGGATTCTATAAAAATTATTATTGATACTTTATTGAAAGAGAATGAATAATATGGAAAAAGTAAAATTGAATATTGATATTAAAAAAGAGCAAGAAAAAGCTCTTGAGATGATGAAACAACAAGGTGAAAGAATTCTTGTTTGTACATCAACTGGTTGTAGTGCTAATGGCTCATTAGAAATTATTGAAAAATTTAAAGAATTGGGTGCAAATGTTGGTACACTCACAAAAGAAGTTAAAATGACTGCAGTTCCAACTGGTTGTATTGGTTTCTGTGCAGAAGGTGTTTTAGTTGTTATTCCAGATAAACATTTAACATATGTAAGAGTTAAATTAACAGATGTTGAAGAAATTTTTGAATCCCTAAAAAATGACACAATTGTTGAAAGACTTTTATATGTTGACCCTGCTATTAAACAAAGCATTAAAAAGAGCGAAGATATTAATTTCTATGCAAAACAAACAAGAACTGCTTTAGCAAACTGTGGTCATATTGACCCAGAAAGTATTGATGAAGCAGTTGCTGTTGGTGCTTATCAAGCATTGGCAAAAGTAATTGAAGAAAATGACCAAGAAGCTGTAATCAAAGAAGTTGAAGATTCTGGCTTACGTGGTCGTGGTGGCGGTGGTTTCGCTACTGGTAGAAAATGGAGAAGTGTATATAAACACCGTGGTGGAAAATCTTATGTTATCTGTAATGGTGATGAAGGTGACCCAGGTGCATTTATGGATAGAAGCTTAATGGAAGCTGACCCTCATAAACTTTTAGAAGGTATGGCTATTGCTGCATATGCTGTTGGTTCTGATGAGGGTTATATCTATGTAAGAGCAGAATATCCACTTGCTATTAAACGTTTAAGATTGGCTATTAAAGCCGCAGAAGAAAGAAACCTTTTAGGTAAAAATATTATGGGAAGTGATTTTAGTTTCCATATTCATATTAAAGAAGGTGCTGGAGCATTTGTTTGTGGTGAATCATCTGCATTAATCGCTTCTATTGAAGGTGAACGTGGTATGCCAAGACCAAAGAATATTCACATGGCTGAATGTGGTTTATTTAAGCGTCCAACCCTTTTAAACAATGTTGAAACATTTGCCAATGTACCGCTAATTATCTTAAAAGGTGCAAAATGGTTTAGTGCAATGGGTACAGAAGGTTCAAAAGGTACAAAAACTTTTGCACTAACTGGTGAAGTTAATAACACAGGTTTAATTGAAGTACCAATGAATACTACATTAAGACAAATTGTATTTGACTTAGGTGGTGGTATTAGAAATGGTAAGAAATTTAAAGCTGTCCAAATTGGTGGGCCTTCTGGTGGATGTTTAACAGAAGAACACTTAGATATGCCAATGGATTATGACCAATTAACAAAAGTAGGAGCAATGGTTGGTTCTGGCGGTCTTGTTGTTATGAATGAAGATACTTGTATTGTTGAAGTTGCTAGATTCTTTATGAATTTTACTCAACATGAAAGTTGCGGTAAATGTACACCTTGCCGTGAAGGTACAAAACAAATGTTGTCAATTTTGGAAAGAATTGTTAAAGGTCAAGGGAAAATGGAAGACCTAGATTTATTACAAGAACTTGGTGAAGTTATTAAAACTGGTTCATTATGTGGTCTTGGTAAATCTGCACCAAACCCAGTTCTTTCAACATTAAAATACTTTAAAGATGAATATATTGCTCATATTAAAGATAAAAAATGTCCAGCTGGTGTTTGTTCTGCACTTAAATCTTTTGAAATTCAAGAAGATTTATGTAAAGGTTGTACAAAATGTGCTAGAAATTGTCCAGTGGGGGCTATTGAAGGAACAATTAAAGAGCCACATAAAATTAATCAAGAAAAATGTATTAAATGTGGTGCTTGTATAAGCAACTGTCCGTTCAAGGCAATTGTGACAAAATAGAAGAAGGATAGACAAATGAACGATAAGAAAACTTTATTTATAAACAATATAGAAGTTGAATATACAGATGAAAAAACTGTTCTTGAAGTTATTAGAAATAATGGCTTTGATGTTCCTACATTCTGTCACCGCCCTGACTTAACACAATATGGTGCTTGTAGAATGTGTATCATTGAACAAGACGGAAAATGGATTCAAGCTTCTTGTACAATGCCTCCAAGAGAAGGTATTAGAGTAGAAACAAATTCTACAAAAGTTAGAAAAATCAGAAAAACAATTCTAGAATTATTACTTGCTAACCATAAAAGAGAATGTTTAACTTGTGAAAAATCTGGAAATTGTGAACTACAAAAATATGCAACAGAATATGGTATCACTGATATAAGATTCCCTAAACTGGAAGAAAAAGATTATGCTGTAGTAGATGATTCAAATCCATCTTTAGTACGTGATTCATCAAAATGTATTTTATGTGGTGCTTGTGTTAGAGCTTGCTCTGAATTTCAAGGCCATAGCGTATTAGGTTTTGCTAATCGTGGTTCAAATACTGTTGTTCAACCAATGAACGGTCGATGCTTAAGTGATGTTGATTGTGTATATTGCGGTCAATGTCAAGCTGTATGTCCAACTGGTGCAATCTCAATAAAATCAGCTATTGATAAAGTTTGGGATGTTATAAATGACAAAACTAAAAAAGTTGTTGTACAATTTGCCCCAGCTGTGAGAGTTGCGCTTGGTGAAGAGTTTAATCTTGAAGCTGGTGAAAATACCATTGGTAAAATATATGCGGCAGCAAGAAGATTAGGTTTTGACCTTATATTTGATACTAACTTTTCTGCTGATTTGACAATTATGGAAGAGGGTAATGAGTTTGTAAAACGCTTAACAAAAGGTGAAAAATTACCATTATTTACTTCTTGTTGCCCTGCTTGGGTTCGCTATTTAGAAACTCAACACCCTGATTTATTAGGTCACTTATCAACTTGTAAATCACCTCAAGGTATGTTATCTCCAGTAGTAAAAGAATTTTTACCTAAATATTATGAAGGTTATAAAAAAGAAGATATCGTGGTTGTATCTGTTATGCCTTGTACAGCTAAAAAGTACGAAGCAACAAGAGAACAATTGAAAGGTGAAACAGATTTAGTTCTTACAACTCAAGAGTTTGCAAGAATGATTAAAACTGCTGGTATTAACTTTAAAAACTTAAAAGATGAAGAAGCAAATTCTCCATTTGGTAAATATTCTGGTGCTGCTACAATATTTGGTGCATCTGGTGGTGTTGCTGAAGCAGCAGTTCGTTCTGCATATTACATAGTAACTGGTGAAGAACTTACCAATATTGATTTTGTTGAAATGCGTGGTGTAGATGCAACATCTAGAACAAAAGACGCAATTGTTGATATTAAAGGAACAAAAGTAAAAGTTCGTGTTGTATCAACATTAAAAGAAGCAGAAAAATCAATACAAGAACTAAAAGCAGGTAAATCTGATTTCCATATTTTAGAAGTTATGGCTTGTCCTGGTGGTTGTGTAAATGGTGGTGGTCAGCCAACAAGCTGCTTAGATGCTACTATTAAAGAAAAAAGAGCTAAAGGCTTATATACTGAAGATAAAAATTTGGCTATAAGAAAATCACACAAAAATCCAGATGTCTTAAAACTTTATGAAGAGTGTTTAGGCAGTATTGGTGGAGAAAAAGCTCATCACTTATTACATACAACATATTCTGATAAATTTAAAGGTTCATATAAAGATATCAAATAAATTATATAAAAGGAGCTTAACGGCTCCTTTTATATTGACAAATAAAAATGCTTGAGTTAACCTAAAAACAATAAAAGGGATAATTGATGTTTTTAACAAACGTACAAATGATGAATATGATGATGCAAATGCAAGGCTTTGAGTCTGGCAGTCATTGTTTTGTACGAATGTGAAATATCGTTTAAAATAATTCAAAAGCTGCCAGATACAATGGTAGCTTTTTTAGTTTGTATGCACAATAAAATTGAGGTAAAAAATGAAAGTTTCAAATATAAACAATATAAATAGACAACAAAGTTTTAAAAGTAATTTGACTGGAGTAGCAAAAGTTGCAGATATTTTCCTAAAATCTCAAGAAAATTTATCATCAACAAGATTTATCCAAGATACGGCGACAAACTGGGCGCCAAAAGCAATTTTTGCAAGAAGCAAAGCAGATTTTGCAGAAATGACATTTCTAGAATTTTTAGAATCTGGCATATTCTATTTTGCTTCACCATTATTAGGCGAAAAACTTTTTAGAAATAATGTTTTTAATAAATTTTCACCAAAGAATATTAGAGAAACTGTTAACAAACAAATTCCTAATACAGTTGAACAAATAACAAAAAATCCTACACTTACAGATGAAGTTAAAAAACGTGCTATATCAACAAAAGCTGGGATTGTTCTTGCTTGCGCTGCAATACCAATAGCAGAATATACTCTAAGCTTTGCAAAAAATTTATTTACACTAAAAACATTCAATAAAAGTAATTTTAACAACATTGCAAATTTAGATAAAAACAATAATGAAAAAGAAGATAAAGCACAGCAAGAAAGGGTTGAAAAGAGTGCAAAAAATCAGCTAAAAAAAGCTGCAATATATTCAGCCGTTGGTGTTGGTGCTGGTGCGTTACTTGCTGTAAATGGACATAAGTCAGAAGCATTACAAAATGTAAGTAAAGCAATTCTTGAACCAGGAAAGGCTGTTGGTAAGTTTGTCAAATCTGAAAAGGTAAAAAATACATTAGGCAAATTTAGCTTGGATTTTGCAAATAATAATGGAAAATTAGCTTTAAGCAAAGGTCAGTTAGCCTTAACTGCTATTTTAGGTTTATTTGGTTACTCTAAAGCTGCTGAAGATAGAGGTAAACTTGATGTGGCAGAAGTTTGGACTAGAGTTCCTCTTGTTGTATTTTACACTATTTTTGGTGGTGAATTATTTGAAAAAGGGTTTACAAAAATATTAGAAAAGAAAAACAAATTTCCAGACATATTACAAAAAACAGCAGAAGGAAAAGTAAAACTCCCAACTAGAGCAGAACTCCCAGCACTTGCAGAAAAAGCAGCAAAATTAAAGAATTCAACACAAACAAAAGAATTAGCTCGCTTAACAAAGGAAAAAGCATTTGTTGAAGCAGTTCCTTATGCATTTAGTTTAATATTTATGGGCTTTACTTTGTCCGCAATAACAAGGTTATGGACTCAATTTAGATATAATCACCAAGCCCATGAACTTTTGAAAACGAAACAAGAAACCAAATTTGAATTTGAACATCCAGAAATATTTAAAAATTTTAATGGAATTAGTTCGTAATTTATTAATTGATAATTCCAAAAATATTTTCTAAGTGATTGATTCGTTGAATATCAATATTGTTTTTTACAGTCTTATTTTTTAGCCAATAAATTTCAAATTCAATTGCTTTTAGTATAGATTCTCTTTTTATACTATCATTCTTCTTGAAAATTATTTTTCTTGTTTCAAAAGCACTAAATGTGGTTGAATTTATTTGTTTAAAAAAGTCGATTGAGTTTTCATCAACACAACCACCAATTATTAAAGTTTTATCAAAATTTTCCATTTCTTTTGCAATTGTATTTGCTATTTTAACCATTGTATTTGAATTGACTTCACTTTTATCTAAAAGCATTGAAGAAACTAAATCATTTCTGCCAAGTACAATACCATTAATATGTTTAAAATCTTTTGTCTTAATAATTTCTTGTAGGTTATTGTAACCTGTAATTGTTTCTATGTTAATGAATAAATTAATATTTTGTAGTTCTTTTTCTGAATATACCATTTGAATAGTTTGAATAAATTTTTTAAGTGCATATTCTGTTTCAACCATTGGAGCAACGATTGTTGAAGCATTTAATTTTTTTGCTTGTAATAAGTCATTTAATGCACCACAACCACCAATTTTAATTGTATAATTCAAGTTAGTGAGTTCTACTAAATTTCCTAATTTTTCAGCTTCATCAAAACTAGTACCCTCAGTTTCAAATTCTGTTTTGACACCAATTACGTTGTGATTTTCTTTTAAGTCACAAAGAATATTTACTAAATTTTTGTCAAAATCTCTCATTTAAGCTCCATGTTATCCGCTTTATATTATTTTTTGCTAAAACAATTTATACAATATTTTTTTTTATTTCTTTAATTTTTTTGTACTATAATTTCTTTATGTTTAGACAGTTTTTACCAATACTTTTGTTAACAATTTCAAACGTTTTTATGACGTTTGCTTGGTATGGGCATTTAAAATTTAAAAGTACTGCTTTATGGATTGTTATTTTTGTTAGTTGGGGAATTGCACTCTTAGAATATTGTTTTCAAGTGCCTGCTAATAGGATAGGGCATGAGTATTTTAATGCTGCACAGTTGAAAACTATTCAAGAGGTTATTACTCTTATTGTATTTAGTGTCTTTTCTATAATGTACTTAAAAGAAGAGTTTAGGTGGAACTATTTAGTTGGTTTCTTTTTTATAATTCTTGCTGTATTTTTTATATTTAAAAAGTGGTAGAAATTGTTTAAAAGTTTACCATTCGTGGATTATAGTATATTATAAGAATTATGGAATATTGTTTTATAAAGGATATATTCAAATCTATTGTTCACGATTTAAGGTCTGATAATTCGACCTTGGAAAGTTTTCTTGTAGAAAGAGAAACTAGTTTTATTCTAAAACATAATATTGATGCCCTTTCTCAGATTTTGAGATTTTTAAATTCTGCAGATAATTTATTTATTTTGAATGGATTTATGGGGGCTGGCAAAACTTATGTTGCCGACTGCTTTTTAGATTTTATTAATGATAATGTTTTAATTTTTCGTAATTCTTATCAAGAAGCAATTAATCTTGATGATGTTTTACTTTCAATTTTTAAAGATTTTTCGATATATCATAGTGAGAAAAAGATTTCTTTACCCAAAATAGAATCAAATGTATTTTCTGACAAAATTAATGCCTATATAAAATATTGTGATGTTCCAATGCTTTTTATATTTGATTCTTTTGAAATAAATATGAGAAGTAAAGATACTCAAAAAGATATTTTAGATTTTATTAACTATCTATCTCATTTTGCAAAAGTAAAGATAATTATTTGTTCAAGGAGCTTTAAACAAACAGATTTAATATCTATGGATTCTTCTGTTTCTTGTGCTTTAAAATCACTTTCAAAAGATGAAATGTATGAATATCTAAATATTAACAACATTACTGGTACAAAGTATGAATGTGAAGAGCTTTATAAAATAACTAGAGGTCATTTCTTATTGTTAGAATTGTCTGTTCTTTTGATGAACGTTTTAGATATTTCTCTCACTATTTTTGCTTCTGAGTATAAAAAATCATCTAAAAATTTTTTAGAGTTCTTAGTTTCTAAAGTCTTATCTATTTCTTCTGAAAAATTTACAAAATTGTTATTATTGCTTTCGATTATAAGACACGGTGTTAGTGCTAATTTCCTTATAAATCAAAGGTTTGCTACTGAAGATGAAATAGAATTTCTTCTTCAAAAAAGAGTTATAGCAGAGAAATTTGGTCTTTATTATTTAAAAGATTATTTTAAATCTGAATATATAAAAATAGTTAATAATGAGACTAAACTTAAAGTTCATAAATATTTGTTGGATGTTTATGAAGCTGAATTACCATTAAAACCTTTTGATAGAGAGCTATTTTTATCTCGCCTTACAATGAGACAAGAAATATCTCATCATACCAAAAAAATCAAGTTAATACAAGAAGAAATGGAACAATCTGGTAGACCAAGACTTTCAGAAAAGCAAGGTTTGACTTATGTTAGCTACTCAAAGTCGAGTGGTTATGAAGCGTCTATGGATAAAAAACAAAATTCTTCTTCAAAAAGATATACTAAAAATATAAAACCTAGACAAACTAAAATATCATTATCTCCATTACCAATTGATGAACATACATTAATTAATTCTGCAAAAGAAACGTCAGATGAAGTTACTAGTATTTTAGAAACTATTCCAACTGCGAGTGATGATAAATCTATAAATGTAGAAGATTTGGTTCCTACAAATTTGGATGATTATATCACTATTGCGGAAAAATGCGAAAATTCTTTTAATTTTGCAGATGCAATAATGTATTATAAAAAAGCATTATCATACAAAAGTGATTCTCAATTTACTAATAAGGAACCAATTATATATGCAAAACTAGCTTTTTGTTATAGAAAAATTCAAGATATTGATGAAGCTGTTAAATTATACGAAAAAGTTTATCAATTATATTTGGAAAAATTACCTGATTTAGCAAATTCAGTTTTATTGAATATCGCACAAATGTATTCAGAAGTTTATAAGTTTGATAAAGCAAGAGAAATTTATAAGCGAATTTTAAATTCTTCTAATTCTGTTTCTAATGAAATGGCTGTTAGAGTTTATCTTTATTTATCAGAGTTAGAAGAAAATAATATGGATGTTGCATCTACCTTAATGTATGTAAAAATGGCATTAACTATGGCAGAAAAAATAGCCAATCCTTCTTTATTATGCGAATGTTATTTTAAATATGCGCTATTATTTGATGATTCTAATAATACTGAAATGGCTATGAAAAATTACTTGAGATGTATTCAGACTTCAAGTGATGCTTCTGTTAACCCGTATTTGGCATCATCATACTCTAATTTAGCAGCAATTTCTCTTGATAATAAAAATCCAACTGTAGCAAAAATGTATTACGAGTTATCAATTAAAGCTGACGAATCGCAAAATAATTATGATGGATTGTGTTTCTCTTATTTAAAGTTAGCGAGTCTTGTTAAAAAAGAAGATAAAAATAAAACGCATGATTACTTATTAAAAGCTGTTGCTGCAGCAAAGAAAATGGAAGATAGAACAGCTATAGTTCCAGTATATGTTGAATTGGGAGATTATCATCTATATAATGGTGATTATAAGCAATCCTTGAAATCTTATCTTCTTGCTTTAAAGTTTATACCACAACAGTCAGAAGAAGATGTTCATTCTCAAGTGAATATGCAGATAAATAAAATTAAGACATTAGTTGGTGAATCTGAATTTAAACGTATAATGCTAGAATTGAAGAATAAAAAATAATGTACAAACAACTTGAAAAATTATCATTAGTTTTATCTGAACAGAACGTTAATGAACTTAATTTATTTTCTTCTTTTTTTAAAGAATATAATGATAAAGTTAATTTGATTAGTAATAATGATGTCAAATTTTTGTTTGAAAAACATATTTTTGATAGTTTGGCTTTTAACTTGTTTTATAAAAAATACTGCAAAACAAATCAAGTAAAACTTTTAGATATTGGTGCTGGTGGTGGATTTCCGTCAGTTCCGATTTCATTTATTTATGAAAATATTGATGTTATACCTTTAGATTCTATTAATAAAAAAATTAATTTCATAAAAGAAGTGAAAGAAAAATTTAACCTAAATAATATCAATCCAATTTGTTCAAGGGTTGAAGATTTGCCTCTCTCTTCAAAGAGTTCATTTGATATTGTAACTTCTCGCGCAATGGCCGAGTTAAGAATGATTGTTGAATATGCAATTCCATATCTTAAAGTTGGTGGATATTTTGTAGCATATAAGTCAATTAAAGCTCAAGAAGAAATAGAAAATGCAAAAAATGCGTTGAAAATACTTAATTCGAAAGTTGTTGATATTATTGAATATTCTTTGCCTATTGATGAAGAAAATAAACGTTGTCTGATTGTGATAAAAAAAGAAAAAGAAGTTCCTTTTTCTTACCCAAGAAAAAATGGATTAGTTAAGAAAAAACCACTATAGTTGTATATTCTTAAATTCTTCAAGAATATTTTTATTGTTGATTTCTTTTATTTCTCCGATTATTTCAATATTTGTGTATCTTTTTAATTCATCTATGAAATTTTGTGTTGCTAAATCATTTGTTTTTCTTGGAATTTTATTGACAATAATTCCTTTTATTGGAATATTGTTTGTCTTTGCATAGTGAATAGTTAATAGTGTATGATTTAATCTTCCTAAAAAAGGAACTGTAACAATTATAATGGGTATATTTAATGCTTTTATTAAATCTGCACAAAGCATTGTATCTGTTGCTGGTGCTAATATTCCGCCAGCACCTTCAACAAGTGTTATGTTATTATTTTTTTTAAATTCTTCAAAATCTGATTTGATTTTATCAATTTCAATTCTAACGCCAGCTAATCTTGATGCTAGGGCAGGTGAAACATCACCTTTAAAAATGTATGAGCATTTTGTTTTTATAGTATTTGAAAACTCTTTTATTGCTTCTAAGTCTGGAGCTAAAAATCCATTCTCTGTTTCTATTGCACTTGATTGAAGAGGCTTAAATACACCAACTTTTTGGCCTTGTTTTTCTAAAGTCAATGCTAAACCTTTAGTAACAAATGTTTTTCCAATATCTGTATCGATTCCAGTAATAAAATATTCCATATTTATTCCTCGTTTGGAAGTACTTTATTTAGTGCTTCATAAGCTATATTTGTAAGTTTTTCTATTTCTTTTTCTGTAATAATGTATGGGGTAATAAAATAGATACAATTCCACATTGGACGAAGTATTGCACCAAGTTTTAAGCCTTCTAAATAGATTTTCTTTCCAATACCGTCTTCATATGCAAATGGTTCTTTTGTTTCTTTGTTTTTTACTAATTCAATTGCACATATCATGCCAGTTTGTCTGATATCACCAACATTTTTATGATTTTTAAATTTTTCTAATTCTTTTGAAAATTTTGCAATTTTAGGCTTCAAATATTCTTCAATATTCATTTCTTTTAAAATTTTAAGATTTTCTAGTGCAACAGATAATGCAAGTGGATAAGCTGTATAGCTGTGACCGTGATAGAAAGTCTTATAACCGTCTTTATCGTCATCACAGAAGGCATTATAAATTTCATCCGTAGTAACAGTTATTGAAAGTGGCATATAACCAGCAGTAATACCTTTTGCAGCACAAATAATATCTGGAACCACACCAGCGTGTTCGTAAGCAAATAGTTTTCCAGTTCTATAAAATCCCATTGCAACTTCATCATCAATTAATAAAATATTATATTTATTACAAAGCTCACGTAGTTTTGTAATGTATTTTGGTGGATACATAATCATACCACCAGCTGCTTGAACTAAAGGTTCAATAATAACCCCAGCTACTTCATTTGCTTCTTTTTTTAATATGTCTTCCATTGATTTTTGACATTCGCAATTACAAGTTTCTTTGTTACAATTCATTGGACATCTATAACAATATGGGCTTTCTGCTTGTCTTATTTCGAATAATAGTGGTTTATATAATTTATGGTACATATCAATACCACCAACAGAAACAGCGCCAAGAGTATCACCGTGATATGAATTTTTAAGTGCAATGAATTTTCTCTTTTCTGGATGTCCTTTTAATACAAAGTATTGATAAGCCATTTTTAAGGCAACTTCAACTGCTGTAGAGCCATTATCTGAATAGAATACGTGTTTTAATTTATTGTTCATTAATTCAACTATTTTTTTTGAAAATTTAATAACTGGTTCGTGTGAAAAACCAGCAAAAATAACGTGTTCTATTTTTTTTGCTTGTTTATAAATTACTCTATTTAATCTTTTGTTAGAGTGTCCTAGAGTATTAACCCACCAAGAAGAAACAGCATCAATGTATTTGTTACCATCTATATCTTCTAAATATATTCCCCTACCTTTTTTTATAATAATTGGTTTATTCTCTTCATTTTCAAGAGACTTCATTTGTGTAAAGGGTCGCCAAATATACTTAAAATCATCTTCTAATAATTGCTTTTTATTCATATCTATACCTTGAAAAACTCACCATATCAAAATTATAGTACGAACATAATTTGTTTATAAATGTTAATCTGCATATTTTTTTGTCAATTTTCTTTTATAAAATTACTTTTTATTACTGTAGGGTGGTTTGTATGCAATTTAATTCAGTAGATAATAAGGTTAATAATTGTTCTTTATCTGTTCCTCAAAAACAAGTAAAGTCTAGAACTGTAGCGTTTTCTTCTGCTTCAAAATTATCTGTTAATGAATTGTGTGCAGAAAATATTAGGGCTAATTATGCACCAATTTCTTTTAAAGGAAATGCACCTCAAATTACTAATGCCTACATAATAACTGGTGAAGAAGATGATATTCCACTAATGGCAACAAAAAGAAATGACTCTTATTTGATTGATTTTGATTCTCAAACTGAAGTTATATATGGTGTCGATGCAGTTAAATTTTTGAATAATCAATCTTCTTTTAAATATGATACTCAAGTTATTTTTCCTAAAAAGGCAGAAGGTACTATGACCATTGACGGTAAAGATGTTCCTTTGCCAGAAAATTCAGCTGTATTAATAAATGAAGGAACAAATGTAACAGTTAAAACAAAAAAAGGTTATCCAATGGTAATTATGTCTAAAAAAGATTACGATTGGTATGAAAGGTATGGAAGAAATTCTCAAGATTCTGGAATAAAAAATAAGTTTTTAGAATTAATGTATTATAATTCACACTCTTATAATGGCGAGTTTTCAACTAGCTATTTATTGCCAGATAAAATGCGTGATGAAAATTTCTTAAAAACAATTTCTATTAATAAGTGGGAATCAAAAAACAACTTATTGAATGATATTTATGTACAAAAAGATAAATTATCAGAAGATGATAGAAAAACTATTGAATTTATAAAAGGTGCTGTTGATAAATTAGAAGAAAATCAAATGCTTCAACACAAAGATGACGGATATGTTCGTTTAACAAATCCTTATGCAAAAGATTATTTAATTAGAGATATGCAACAGAAAGGCTTTACTGATGATGAAATAGAACTTTTGGTTCCAATTTTTATGCAAGCTAGAGAAGTAAGAACATCTGGAAAATTTGCGCTTAAAAATTCTGTTTCTGATTATTCTCCAGAACTTTTGAAAAAAATGAAATCAGCTGGTATTTTGTATGATAATAAAACTGATGCAGAAACAAATATTTATTGGAAGGAATGTTTCCCTAATGAAAATTCACTGCGTCATAGATTATCTGCTTGTGGTTTTACTTATGATGAAGTGAATACAGTTATTTCGAATTGGCTAAAAGCAAATTCAACTGGTTTTGATTTGAGTGGTCTTAAATTTCTTAATGAAAATGTTGCTGTTTATAATTTGAACGATAAATTAAACAACTGGACAAGTGAAAAAACAAATTGGGTATCAAATTCAACAGCTATTTCTTCTTTAGACGGCAAAACACCATTCATAGGAGTTTCAATGGTTCAAACTGATGAAAAAAGACCAATAAAAATGTCCGAAATTAGAAAAGAAGAAGTTTTACATTCTCACCCTAATTTAGAAGAAAAAAGACAAACAGAAATGTATTTAGTGACAAGTGGTGCCGCTGCATTGAATGTAGTTAAAAATGGCAAAACTTGTGTAAAAATCCTCAAAGAAGGCGAATTGGCAGTTGTTGGTCCAGGTGTTGCTCACTGTGTTAATTCTATATTAGGTGAATATGAGCATATTGTTGCTCAACTACCTTCTGCATTTCAATATGGTTTTGGTTTTAAATCTTCTGTAGAACCACCAGCGGATTACAACAAAGAAGATCTTGAAAACCAAGCTATAAAAGAACTTTCCCAACTACAATAAACACACACAAATAAGTGTTCTCTTTCCCCTCCAATATCTGATATAATATTCATATGAAAAGATTATTTGTATTATTTTTATCGTTACTTTTTTCAGTTTCAGCTTATGCTGTTTATTTTGAACCTCAAAATGACGGATTAGAAGTTGATTATGAATCTATTGTAAAAGCAAGAACATCTGTTACAGGTTGGGTTAAAGATTATAATTATGGACAATATGATAGAAGAAATCTAAAAAAAGTTTCTTATGTTTTGTATCATAGTACTGCTTTTTGTTCAGAAAATAGATTATCAAATCTTAAAGTAGCATATTATGACAGAAAAGGAAGATTGATTGACACTGAACAAAAAGAAAATACCCATTATTTAGCCGTAATGCCTAATACAATTAATAAAAGTATATTTAATGCATTGTGTGCATATAGATAGTAATTCTCTTCCCCAAAAATTTATTTATAAATAATTTTATGTTATGATAGTCGCATGTCGATTCTTATATTATTTTGTGCAATAGTTATATTTTCTTGTATTATAACAAACAAGTTTTCAAGTAAGCTTGGTATGCCTTCACTCGTATTTTTTATGTTTTTAGGTGTACTTTTTGGATCTGACGGTATATTGAAAATATCTTTTGATGATTATGATTTAACTTCTAAATTATGTTCTATTGGACTATTATTCATTATATTTTATGGCGGTTTTTGCACAAAAAAAATTAGTGATGTAAAAGTCAATGCCCAAGCTATTTTATTGTCTTCTTTTGGAACTGTTTTAACAGCTGGATTTTGTACCATATTTTGTTATTTTGTATTGAAACTTTCTTTTATTGAAAGTTTTTTAATTGGTTCTGTTATAAGTTCTACTGATGCAGCTTCTGTATTTTCAATTTTGCGTTCACGCAGATTAAATCTTAAATATAATACGGCATCACTTTTAGAAATGGAAAGCGGTAGTAATGACCCATTTGCTTATATTCTAACAATATTAGGTATTACTATGCTAAAGGGTTCTAGTACTGTTTCTACCATTCCATTACTTTTTAAACAAATATTTTTTGGATTGTTGTTAGGCGTTTTAATTGCATATGGTGCACTTTTTTTACTTAAAAAGACAAAACTCTTGACGGAAGGTACTGATACTATTTTTATTGTTGCTGTTGCCCTTTTATCTTTTTCAGTTGCTGATTTAATACAAGGTAATGGTTATTTAAGTGTATATATAACTGGTATTATTTTGGGAAATAGCCAAATAAAAAATAAATTGAACTTGATGCATTTCTTTGATGGTATAACAGCTTTATGCCAAGTTATTATATTCTTCTTGATTGGTTTTTTGTCTTTTCCACACAAAATACCAGAAATTATATTGCCAGCAATATTGATAACTTTATTTTTAACGTTCGTAGCAAGACCTTTTGCTGTATTTTTAACTCTTCTTCCTTTTAAAATAAAATGGAACCAATTTTTCTTTATATCCAGTGCTGGTTTGAGAGGTGCTGCTTCTATTGTATTTGCAATATTGGTTGTTTCAGAAAGTTCTAATCTTGTGTATGATTTATTTCATATTGTCTTTGTAGTTGCATTGTTATCAGTATCTATTCAAGGTTCTTTACTTCCTTTTATTGCTAAAAAAGCAAATATGATTGATAAATTTACTGACGTTAGAAAAACCTTTAATGATTTTCAACAAGAATCTGCAATCGCATTGAATACAGTTGTTATCGGACGTACACATCCTTGGGCTGGTCAATGTATTAAGGATATTCATTTCAACGGAAAAGCATTGATTTTAACAATTACAAGAGATGGAAAGAGAATTGTTCCTAAAGGAATTACTCAGATTTTAGAAAATGATGAAATACTTATTGGTTCAACTCATACAGAATCTGATGTTGATATTAGTCTATGTGAAACGTTTATTGATAAAAATCATGAATGGCTTGATTTCGAAATTAAAGATATTAGTTTGCCAGAAAATCACCTTATTGCTTTAATTAAGCGTGGTGAGGAGTATTTTGTTCCTAATGGAACAACAAAAATACAACTGAATGATACAATTGTTTTTTATAATGTGTAGTTTTAACAATTGTGTTCTCTTTTTTTTGAGTGGTAAGGTAAGAACCCTTTAGGGGGAGAATCCCTCAAAAAATAAAAAAAACTTCCTATTAGGAAGTTAATGGCGTGCCTTGAGGGATTGTCTTGACTTGTTCGCAATAAACGGCGTTACGAATGAAAACTCAACGTTTCCATTCTTCAGCCTCTGCTCACAAGTCGCTCGAACCTATTCTTTGCTTCGCAAAGTGGTTCTCATAATCACTTACAATATAAAAACAGAGATAACAAATGTTATCTCTGTTTTTATGCGTGCCTGGAGGGATTCGAACCCCCGACCTTTTGGTTCGTAGCCAAACACTCTATCCAGCTGAGCTACAGGCACATATTCAATTGTTACAATGTATATAATACAACATAAATATAAATTCGCAAGCAAAATTTTGCAAAAAAAAAGCTGCACTGCAGCTAATACTTAATAATCTTGGGAGGAGATTTGGGGATTTGTTACAACTATAATAATCCAGAATTGGACAAATGTTTAGATTTTTAATTCTGTTTTTAATAAAAATTTACATTGTATTGATTTTATTTCTATTTTTTACTGGCATTAATTTCCTTTTTTTTATAAAATCATGTTGAGAGGTGGGACATGTTAAATAGTATTTATATTTTTATTTTATTTGTTTTATTTATGTATGTGGCAATTTTTACTGTTTATTTTTCAGTAATAGTAATTGCAAGTTTCTTAAATCCAAAGAAAAAAGATTCTGATGATATAAGAAGAGAATATAAAAATCTTATTGTTATTATATATTCACATAACAATGAAAAAACTATTGTTAACCTCTTAGAACAATTAAATAAACAAGACTATCCTCGTGGTAATTATCAAACACATATAATTCTTGATAATTGTACTGATGATTCTTCTAATAAATTAGAGTTTGTTGGAGGCGCTAAATTGTGGCGTTTAACAGATGACCAACCACTTGGTCGTGATAAAGCTATATCTTGGTTGTTAGAAAATTTAATGTCTTTCAAAAAAGTAGACGGTTATGTATTCTTAAATGCAAATAGAATGGTTAAAACTGACTTTTTATTACGAGTAAATGAGGCTTTACAAACAAATAGTGTTGTCGTTGGTTCAACTGAAATATTTTTAGAAGAAGCAGATTATTACGAAAAAGTATGGTCTAATGTAAATGATTATAATGTAAATATTATGAAATCAGGTCGTAGTAAATTGGGATTGGCTGTTCCTATTGATTCTGATATTACAGTAATCAAACACGATGTTCTTGAAAAAGTACAATGTATTGATTTTAAAGATGCAAATTCTGAATTAAAGTATTCTTTCTTACTTACAAGCGTAAATAATCCTCCTAAATTTGTTCCAGAAGTTAAAACATATGTTTCTTCTTTAGATTATGAAATTAGACGTCCTTCTTTTGGATTTAAAGTTTCATTGTTTGCTCATTGTTTAAATTTTAAATCTCTTACAAATTTTAAATTTGCTGAGTTTTTATTTTCATTGTTTAAGCCAAATCCAATAGTATTAGTCGCTATGCTTGTAATTATTGGAACTTATTCTTTTAATTATTATTTTCTATTTGATTTTCCGTGGTCTGTATTTATCGCTGTTGTATTAGCAGTTGCTTTTGGTCTTTCTGTATATAGGTCAAATTTATATATTAAACCTCTTTTATATTTAGCAACTTGTCCTTTCTATACTTTGTATGATTTGGTTGCTGATTCTAAAATTTTTAAAAAAATGTTTAAATTTTCAAAGAAAAAAGAAAAATTAAATGTTGAAAAGGTAACTGTTTCAGTAAATGTTACCAATGGTAGAAATGTGTTCCCTTGCACAATGGACTTGATTTCTGAAGGTGGATTTAAAAAAGCCATATTTAGATATAAAAACAAGTCTCAAGAAACAACACAAAGTTATGTTAGAATGTGTGATGCTGTAAAAAATATTTCTGATATATTAGAACAACACGGATTTAGAATGAAAATTTGCCAATCTTGTGCATATTTTTCACCTAAAATTGATGGTACAAACAATATGGTAAAAGGCTTCTGTAACCAAAAAGCTGTTTGTGACCCAACTTGCGATGATATACCAGAAACTCTATTATGGTCTACTTGTGAGTACTTTATTCCTCAAGAAGTAAATAATGTAATTGATATCTCAAGTTACATTAAGAATAGATAATTGTTACGAAATATTAACACTTCGATTATATAATTTAAGTTTTATAGAAAAAATGTCGATAAACATTAATGTAAAACAAAATTAGAAGTTGGAGAAACAAAGCGATGGGATTATCATCATCACAAGGCAGATTGTTAATGTTGACCTCAAGGTTGAGTGACATTGAGCTTGCACAAATTATGATTTCCCAACGACAAAATCAGTTGGCGTGGGAGTCAGAAAAAATTTCAAAGGAATATAATGAAGCTATAAGTAATTATAAGCTGACAATTAAAATTCCGGATTCATCAGAACAAAAAGGTTATTCTGTTGAAGATTTGACTTATGAAAATATGGTTGAAATGGGTTACTTACTCACAGATGCTTCTGAAAGTCGTATTTACATAAGAAAAGATGAAAACGATCAATGGGTAATGCCAAAGGATTCAGAGGGTAATGACCTTTTTGATAGTATTAGTGAAAAAGCAAATACAGCTACGATGAATGGTAAAACTTACGAGTTAGTTGATGCTTCTGATATGTATTCAAATAAACAAGTTCTTCAAAACTCTGTTTTAAATGGCTTATTGTTTATTTTTGATACAAATACATCAAAATCTGGTATTTCACTCTCTACTTTAGAATCTGATACAGAAATGCAATACGTTTTAGATACTTCTGACGATGCTAAGGCTCAAAGTAAATATGACTATGAAACAGCAAGAATTTCTCGTCAAGATAATCGTTTAGATATGGATATGAAGCAGTTAGAAACTCAGCACGAAGCCGTATCAAAGGAATATGATTCAGTAAAAGAAATAATTAGTAGTAACGTAGATAGAACATTTAAGTTATTTTCTAATGGTTAATATAAATTTTGAGACAGCCGAAATGGCTGTCTTTTTGTGTGAACTTTTGTAATAAAAGCTATTGCTCATTTTTAGTATTAAGCAATTAAAATTTTTATTTGTTTTAATTATTATATAAAGGAGTAAGGTTTCATGGTGCAGAGTTTTAACGCTACTGGGAATTATTCTCTTCCCAAAGTTGATATAAATAAGGAAGACGTTCAACAAACGATAGCAAAATCTTCTCAAGTTGTTTCTGATAGTTTTGAAAGCAACTCAGCAGTTAAAACAATTAGTTCATCTGCTGATGACGGAGGATTTTCACAAGCAGCTCCTTTAGTTCCTTTATTGTATGTTGTTGATAAATTTCTTGATGGTAGAATGGCTGGAGATACAAAAACAAATGTTCTTGGTAAGGCAGCAAAATTGGGTGATAATATTTATGATAAATTTCATTTGGAAAAATTCTTATCTCCAGAAAAATTAGCAACTACAAAAAAGAAAATTTCTGAGAATACTTTCACAAAGTATTTTACCAATACATATAAAGCGACTCCTATTTGTTCAATGGCGAAATCTTCAACCTTTGCAGAAACTATGGCAAGCAAATTAGATGATGAGGCACAAAAAGTTGTTTCAAAGCTTGCTGAAGCTGTAGCAAATCCAGAAGGACTAGATGAATTATTATCCTCTGGTATAAGTGAAAAAACAAAACAAGCAATTAAAGATATTGGTACAGATAAAACATTTTCAACTAAACAAATTTTGGATATAGTTGATGATTTTGCTGATAACGGAATACAAATTGTAGATAAAAATTTCTCTAGTATAAGAAACAAAGCTGCTGCCGCTGCTTCAAAAGTTGGTGATACAACTTTAGGTAAGGCTTTCTCTAAAGGTGTAGTAAGAACTAAAGACATAGCTACTTATGGTGGTGGATTAATTTCTTTATTCTTTATGGCAAGCTCTATTATGAATGCTGTTAAAGCCACTAAAGAAGCTCCTAAAGGCGAGAAAAAAGCAACATTTATGCATGTACTTTCAGAACAATATTTGGGTATGATTTTGTTCCAACCAAGTATTAATCTTGTATATAAAGCTGCAGGTAATAAATATAGAGGTATGACAGAAAGTGGCAAAAAAGCTCTTACTGATTTAGTTACAAAAACAAATATAGATGAAACACTATCAAAAGAAGGTTTAAAAGTAGCAAAAATGCAACGAAAACTTCTTTTAAAAGGCGTTGATGAAACAAAAGTTGCTGATTTAGCAGGTAAAGGTTTAAAAGAAGCTAAACAAATTGCTAAAACTTTGAAAAAAGACGGTGCAAAACTAAAATTCTGGGAAAAACCTTTAAAAGCCGCTGGTTCTATTTTAGGGCTTGGGTTAGATAAAATGAAAACACCTAAATTTGCAACTATTGCAGGTAAAAAGATAAAAATTCCTCAACCTACATTAAAAGGTTTTGTAGGTGGTTTAGGCAGATTTGCGTTAATTATGTTTGTTGTCCAACCTTTAATTCAAAAACCAATAACTAAATTGTGTCATAAAATTTTTGGTGAACCTAAAGCCTACTTGGCAAAACAAAATGCTTCAAATGGCGAAGATTCTAAATCAAATGGAGATATTAATAACCTTGAGGCTCAAAAAGTGTCAGAACAAAATTCTCTTGAATCATTTGACCCTAGTAAATCTTCCGATACAAATTTAATCAAAAAATGGACTCAACTACCAGAAGAACAAGCAACTGTTGCATCAACTCCAGTACATTCTTCAGATTCTCAACCGATAAAGCCTCAACAAGCTCAAGATGAAATTGCTGCTTTAAATATTTTTGATAAGGATAAAAAACAAGATAGATATATCCCTTCAATTGAGCCATATGTTCCACAAGATAATTCTGCTGAACTAGATGCAAAAGTAAATTCTATACTTAAAAGCACAGATTCTGTTGTTCAAAAAACAAGGAAGTATTTATAATTAACTTTTTGTATTAAAAATGCTAATATTATCTTATGTTAATTCATTATATTTCTCAGTATATTGAATATTTAGAAATTGAGCGTGGTTTATCTGTTAATACTTTGCTTGCGTATCGTAGTGATTTATATTCACTATCTGATTTTTTTGTTTCGCAAGGTGTTGAAGATTATTCTCAAATCATGCGTATACATCTAAATATGTATATTAAGAGTTTATATGATAAAAGATACACTCCGAGGAGTATCACAAGAGAAATAGCATCTATAAAAGGTTTTTTTAATTGGTTGTGTATAAATGAAATTATTCAACATAATCCAGCTTTAGTGTTAGAACAACCCAAATTACCAAAACGATTACCTAAAGTATTATCAATGAAAGAAATTACGAGTTTATTAGAATCGAATTTATCTCTTTTAAATGCAGCAATACTTGAATTATTATATGCTGCGGGATTGCGTGTTTCTGAATTGACAGAGATACAATTATCTAATATTGATTTAAACGCAAAATATATTAGATGTATTGGGAAAGGTTCAAAAGAAAGAATAGTACCTATTGGGAATAAAGCTTGTCAGTCAATCAAAAAATATTTGAGTGAAAGAGAATATATAATAAAAAAATTTAATTTAAATTCAAAATATTGTTTTATAAAAGAAAATGGAAAAAAATTAACGAGACAAGACGTATATGTTTTTATAAATTCTATTGGTAAAAATATTAATAAAAACATTTCTCCACATACAATTAGGCATTCATTTGCAACACATTTATTAGAAAATGGTGCTGATTTGAGAGTTGTACAAGAACTTTTGGGACATAGTGATGTTTCTACTACCCAACTATATACTCATATTAGTAAAAAAAGGTTAAAAGAAATTTATTTTTCAATAAATCACTAAAAAAATACAGCAAAACTAGCAAAAAAAAATATGTTTGTTTTTTATATTTGTGTATATTGTAGTATTTAGGGGAAAAGATGAATATCTCATCAGTTAATAGTTTTAATGTTAATAATAGACAAGTAAGTTTTAACGGATTATGGGGAAAAACTATCCGTAGTGTTGATTACGATCAAACTATTGGCACTACTAAAGTTACGCAAGATGCGTATTATTTCCCATTCATTGATGAAACTCAAATGGATATAGATAGTGCAGTTGAGGAAAATACATCTTCTCAAATAATAAAAGGTACAGACGGTAAAAGACAATTGTTGGTAAGAAATTGTATGGTTTGTGCACCGTTACCGATATCAAATAAACAATATGAAGCTTATCATATGATTAAGCCTTCAGTTCCTCTAAGTGACAAAGAAAAATTTGTTCATGTTGTGTTAAGAGATAAATATAAAAACTCTGGTTTTGATAATGATGCTCAAATCCAACATAGTGCGGTAAGCTCAGTTGTTCTTGAAACATTGAACAAAGAATTTAACGTAACTGCTTAATGCTTTTTATAATAACATTGCAGCCATACAAGCTGAGATGTATGAAGTTAAGGTACCTGCAATGAGGGCTCTAATACCCATTCTCGCTAGGTTTTTTCTTTGGTTTGGAGCAATTTCCCCTATACCAGATATTTGAATTGCTACTGATGTAAAGTTTGCAAATCCAGATAATGCAAATGTTGCAATGATAAAACTTTTTTCTGAAAGAATTTCTTGGATTGAGATTAAATCTGTAAATGCAATAGCTTCATTTAAAACAAATTTTGTACCTAATAGAGCACCGACAGATGTTACTTCATTCAATGGAATACCAATTAACAAAGCAAATACTGAAAATATCTTACCAAATATCATTTTGATTGATAGATGTTCTATATCCATTCCAATAAAGTTTAAATTTATGTGTAAAATGTTGTGTGCAAACATTCCTAGTTTACCTAAGAAAAAGTCTATTAATGCAATAAGTGCAATAAGAGCAATTAACATTGCAAGAACATTTAAACCAACTTTCATACCATCAGATGCCCCCTTAGAAATTGCATCCAAAACGTTTACATCAGTTCTTCTTTTTCTTATTTTAATTTCATTCTTTGTTTGTGGTTCTAAAGTTTCTGGATAAATAATTTTAGAAACAACTAAAGCGCCAGGTGCAGCCATAATACAAGCTGCAAGCATATATTGTGCTGGTATTCCAAGCCCAGCATATACTGCAATTAATCCACCGGATAAACATGCCATACTACCAGTCATTGAAGCAAGAACTTCTGAACGAGTTAGATTTGGCAAATAAGGTTTAATCATAATTTGTGCAACAATTTGTCCTACAAAAGAACTTGCTACGTTAGATAGTGCTTCTGCCCCAGATACATCCATTAATTTATTTACTATTTTACCGAGGAAAACAACTACCCTTTGCATTATTCCATAGTAGTATAAGATATTAACTAAAATCATCATAAAAATAAGTGCTGGTAGCAGTTTCATTGCAAACATGAATGATTTATCACCAAATATTTCTTGCAAAATTTCTGGGCTATTAGATAATGGTCCAAAAACAAAGTCTGCACCTCTATTTGCAAATTCTAGAATTTTTTCTACAAATTTACCAATATATTCAAATATGATTTTCCCAGGTTCGAATTTTAATATAAATACTGCAAGTAAAAATTGTAGTGCCAAACCAACACCAACAGTTTTATAGTTAATTGCTTTCTTATTGTTAGACATAAAAAATGCAATCAATAACATTGCTACAATACCTAAAATTCCGAACAAAATATGCATGATATAACCCTACCTATTACCTTTTTATATAATACTATAAATTTGATTTTTATTTAAAATGTTACAAAATAATTTTTATTGTAAAATTAATGTATGAAAAAATTTATATTATTTTTACTAGCATTTATTTTTTGTTCACAGAATTGTTTTTCTTCTGAAGAAATTCAATTTATTTATATAAATGGCTCAAATAACAACGATAAAAAAATGACAAAGTGGTTTTTCTCTGGTGTTGATAAAATGCACCCAGAAATGCTAAATTCATTTAATTCTTCTCCATTTATTCAAAATAAATTTTTTGAAGATAATATTTATAAAATTTCTGAAAAACCTGAAATTTTCTTTTGGGGAGATAGAAGTAATGAGCAAATTCAATCATTGAATATTGAATTAACTTTCACAAAAATGTTTAGCCCCAAACTTGCGCAAACGGTTCGTTCTTTACTTGCTCATTGCTTGCACGATGCTATTTGGGTTTCTCACTATAGGAATATGCATCCTGTTATTTCAGATTTACATAAACAAGTTTTAGACAATTACAATAAAGGTAAATCAGTTGTTCTATTAGGTTATAGTGCTGGTGCTTTTGTTACTTATGAGTACATGTTCAATAAGTTGCCTAGTATTGATGTCGTTGATTATTATAACCAAACGGATGTTTCTTCTGAATTTTTGCGTTTTGTTATAGATAATAAGAAAAAGAATACTTGTATAGATGCGTTAATTGATTCTGGTCTTGCCGTTTATAGTGCTGACGGGAAATTGGTTCCTATTGAGTCACCTACTACTAAAAATACTTATTTGGAGTTAGATAAATATACTTGTGAATCTTGTATACCTAAAGACACTCTGAAAGGTGTTATTAATTTTGCAAGTCCATTAGTTTTATTTTACTCTGATATTTCTAATCCAAACTATCCTTTAACTTATTATAATAAGTTGCTGTATAAATATATTCTCGAAAATAACATGTTTTGGTTAACTGTTAATTACGCTGATGACCCACTTGGGTATCCAACAACAAAAAATATATCTTATAAAGATTTGAAGGAACGTATTGATATCGATATAATGCCTAATAAAGGTTTTTTATATAGTAAATCAACAGCAAAAAGCCGCAGAACTTTTTTAGGTGCTCATACTTCTTACTGGTCAACTGCAAAAAAGTTTTCAAAATCCGTTGTTGATGCATATATTGAAGGATATATTCTTTATAATGATAATGATTTATAAAAGAAGAGTCCAAATGGACTCTTCTTTATTTTGAATTTTTCTTTTCTTTTATACGAGCGTTGTATTTCTCTATTGTTGTATTTCTTTCTAATTCAAGCTCTTTTTTCTGCTTGTTTAAATCGTGTATTTGGTGTTGCTTTTGAACATCTGTAAGGTTTGTAGCTTTTTCTGTCGCTTTTATCTTTGCTTTTATGTCTTTTATTCTAGAATTGTATGCAGCTTTTAATTCATTTCTTTCATTTTTAAGTGTTTTGATTGCTGCTTCTTTTTCTAAACTTTCTACTGTGATTTCTTTATCAGATGATAAAGTTTCTATTACTTCTTTTGTTTCGTTTGTTGTTTTATCTGCAAAGTCTTTTGTTGCTTCTACTGTTTTTTTGTACCCTTTTTTTGTAGCTTCAACTGTTTTCTTGTAGCCTTTTTTTGTTGCTTCAACGGTCTTTTGATAGCCCTTTTTCGTAGCTTCTACAGTTTTATCTGTTGCTTCTTTTGTTGATTCTACTATTTTAGATGATGTAGAGGGCTCTTTTTTTGTTTCGACATCTGCTGCAATACTTGCTTGTTGTACTATACATAATGAAATAATTGTTATTAATAGTAATGCCTTTTTCATTTTAAAATCCCCTCTCTTTTTCTTTATTAAAATATTTTTTTTCATTTATGTCAATAAAAAGAGCCTTTCGGCTCTTTTTTTATTTTGTAGTTTTGAATGAATTTTTGAAATTATTAAAAGCTTCTTTTCTTTGTTCTTGTCTTTCTTTTGCTGCTTTTTTATTTGCTTCAGCTTGTTTTTTTGCATCTGTTTGAGCTTTTTCAATAGCTTTTTTGTTTGCTTCTTGTTTTGCCTTAGCATCTGCTTTTGCTTTTTCTATATCATTTTTTAAAGCTTCTTTTTTCTTTTCATTCTCTTTTTGTTTAGCTTCTTGTTTTGCTTTAGCCTCTGCTTGTGCTTGTTCCCATTCTTTCATTTTTTTAGAAAAAGCTGATTCTTCTTTTTTTGTATCCACAGATACTGTTGGTTTTGTTATGTTTAAGTCTAAAGCATTTGCTACGCCACAATAAGAAAGTGCTACTACACATGTTAATACTAATGTTAAAAGTGATTTTTTCATTTTTCTCTCCTTACTTGCCTATTAAAACCATTTATAACTTCTAACGTTTGAGTTATTTTCATTATTTCTTGGTGTTGTTCTTTTTCTTGCCCATTGTTTTTCTTCTTTTGCACCGCCATACGCAGCCTCTCTTGTTGCATTTTCCATTCTTGCAGCAAGATTTGATTCTTGTATTTTTACACCAGTACTTGGTTTGAATTTATCAACATATGGTTTTGTTGAAACTTCTTCAACGTATGCATTAGCACTTTGAACCATTGAAAAAAGTACATAGGCAAATATAGTTAATGTAAAAAATGTTTTTTTCATATCATGTCTCCACTATTTTATAACGACATCGACTATATTTTTGTTCATTAAGAAATTTTTTACTTCGTAAAGTGAGTAAGATTTTTTTCTGATATATTCTTCTTTTACTCCGCTTGATCTTTGATGAACTATTGTAAAACTGTTAAAGTCCACAGCCGAAGGTCTTATTGTTATAACTTTTGCGCCAAATGGTTTTGCGTAGAAAGATTTTGGAATGTATGCTAATTTGTTTTCTCCAGAAGGAAGAAATTGTTCCCACAATTTTGCACCAGTAATTTCCATTGATTTAATTTGGAAGTCTTTAGTAAAAATAGCAAATGGTGTTGTTTTTACTTTTATTTCTGTTGCTTCAAAGGCATTTTGTTTATCAAAATGTGTTGAAACCCAATTATTTGCTGTTATTATCATGTCAAATGTTGGGGTCATTGAAAATTCCATTTTATGCACTTTTGTAACTAGAGCTGTTGTTTTATATACGCTGTCGCTAAATTTATCATAATTAAATGTCCAAGTTAAAATGGCTGGATATAACCCAATAAAGCCTGCATAAAGAAAAAGTATAAGTGAAACAATCATAAGTATACAATTCTTGTATGAGGTTACTTTGGGGGCTTCTTTTTTCTTTTTTATTTTTCTTTTAGGTCTCATTTTTCTTACTTGATTCTCATTAGTCATAATAAAGCCTTCCTAACAATCTACCTCTTATAATAATATCATATTGTTATTTAAATGAGTATATACAATTGAACTTTTTTCTTTACATTAAGAAAAAAATAAGTATTATATAACTATGATTAAAAATGTTTTATTAATATTGATTTTGATGCTAATTAGTGGTGTTGTTTTTGCGGAAGATGACTCATCATCTAATAATGAATGGGGTGAAAATTCTTCTGTTTTTGATACTGGTTTTGAAAATCAAAAACCAGTTTCTGATAAAAAAATGCACGAAGTTATTGATAAGTTAAAAGAAAGAAATTTATCAAGAAAACAACGTAGAATCAGAAAAGAAGTTCAACCATTATCTCCATCATCTGATTTTGAACATCTTAAAGAATTTACTCAATCTCAGTCACCGGATGATGCTTTAACTCAAACACACACTGTTATGATTCCCATGCGTGCATATAGTGAAGATGGTATATATATAAACCCTGGTTATTATAAACTATCTTGTAGAAGAATTGGTGAAAATACTTATGTCCTTGATTTATCACAAGGCTCAAAAGTCGTATTGACAGTTGAAGCCAAAGAAACAAAACAAGATTTAGAACAAGATACTATCACTTTTTGTAATGCTGAAATAATCGATAATGGTCGTATTAGACTTATGTTTGGTAGTATTGATTTAAATTTAGTTGGTTATATTTATTTTAAATAATGCCTTTTCTTTCCTTTAGTTCACGCAATTCTTTTTGGAATGGTGAAATACTTGTTACCTTATCTATTATTATTGGCATTTTTTCAAGTGTATAATCAATTTCTTCTTCAGTTGTGAATCTACTCAAGCTAAAACGTATACTTCCGTGCAATGAAGTAAATGGAACCCCCATTGCTTTTAAAACATGGCTTGGGTCTAAACTTCCTGATGTGCAAGCACTTCCGGAACTTGCACAAATACCATAATCATCCATATTAAGTAGGATTAGCTCTCCTTCAACATATTCAAACCCAATGTTTGTTGTGTTTGGAACTCTATTTTTTGATGCTGAATTTAGTCTTGCATTGTAAATTTTGGATAAAAGACCATTTTCTAATTTATCTCTCAATTTCTTTACGTGCGTAATTTCATAATTTAATGAATCTTTTGCAAGCTGAGCCGCTTCTGCCATACCAACTATAAATGGAACATTTTCTGTACCAGCTCTTTTTCCACTTTCTTGATGTCCACCAATGATTAATGGTGTGATTAAAGTTGATGATTTTACATATAAAGAACCAATTCCTTTTGGAGCGTGGAACTTATGACCAGAAACTCCCATCATATCAATTTGAGTTTCTTTAACGTTTATATCTATTTTCCCAGCTGCTTGTACTCCGTCAACAAATACTTTTGTCTTTGGATTTATTGATTTAACTTTTTCTGCAATTTCTTTAACTGGGAATGTTGTTCCTGTTTCATTGTTTGCATACATACAAGAAACTAATGCAGTTTTATCTGTAACAGCATTGTAAAGCTCTTCAAGATTTAATTCACCTACTGAATTTACCCCTATGTATGTTACTTTATAACCTTCTTTTTCTAGTTGTTTGTGTGTGTTAAGAACGCAAGGATGTTCAACTTTTGTTGTAATGAGATGGTTCATTGATTTATCAGATGAAAGAACTCCTCTTATTGCCATATTTGCACTTTCACTACCAGAAGCTGTGAAAAAGATTTCTTTTGAATTATTCGCACCAAAGAAATCCTTCATTTTTTCTCTTGCTTCTTTTAACGCTTTTGAATTTTTTCCCCCAAACTTATATATGCTAGACGGGTTTCCATATGATTCTGAAAAATATGGCATCATTGTCTCAATAACGTGTTCATCTACTTTTGTAGTTGCATTATTATCTAAGTATATAAGTTTTGAATTTGTCATTTTACACCTGTACGATTTCTATACTATCATCAATGTGTTCACGTAATGTTGCTTCAACAAAATGAGTTAATGTTAGTTGAGAACGATTGCACATTTGACATCTACCAGTTAATTTTACTTTTATTTTATTATCTTCAACGTCAATTAATTCGATGTCTCCACCATCTTTTCTTAACTCTGAAGATATGTATTTCTCAATGATGTTATTAATCTTTATAATCATTTGAGTTTTTGTAAGCTTTGTTTCAGATATTTTTCCATTGTTGATTTCATCAAGTGTTTCTTTTATTTTACCTTGACATCTTCCACAAGCACCACCTGCTTTTGTATAATTTATTACATCTTCTATTGTTTTTAATCCATTATTTTTAATTTCATTTTCTAAAAATGTTTTAGAAATATTGAAGCAATGACAAACAATATCTTCATCATCGTGTTTTATTGTTATTTCTTCATTATAATAATTCGCAATAGCAGCTTCTAAAGCTTCGTGTCCCATAACTGAACAGTGCATTTTTTCTGGTGGTAATCCACCAAGAGCATCCACTATTTGTTTGTTTGTAATTTTTCTTGCATCATCTATATGTTTCCCAATTACCATTTCTGTTAAAATGCTAGAGCTTGCAACAGCACTACCACAACCGAATGTTTGGAATTTTGCATCTGTGATAATCCCTTTTTCATCTACCTTTAAGTATAGTTTTAGCATGTCACCACAAGATAAAGAGCCAGCTTCTCCAATTGCATCTGCATCGTCAATTGCCCCCACATTCTTTGGATTTCTGTAGTGTTCCATTACTTTTTCTGAATAATCCCACATTCTTTATCACCTATCTTCTCTTTTCCTTTATTATACTCCAAAATAAAAATAGACTATATATAAAAGAATAACCCTTTGGAAAAAAGTTCCAAAGGGTATATAAAAGCATACGAAAATAAGACTAAATAGTGTGTGTATAATTCTTGTTTAATCCCGAGAGGGATTTAGAAACTAGCCAACACCTTTAAATTTAGGTGTA
>JAFTSM010000062.1 GCA_017467305.1 Candidatus Gastranaerophilales bacterium | reverse complement strand
TTCTTTCTTTATTTGGCTATTCAAATAATAGTTTGCCCCAAATTTTCCTTTGTTTTTATCAGCATCAAGAGAAATGACATCTTTAACACTCTCATCTTCATTATAGACATCTTTAATTTGAAGATAGCAGAAGTTGATAGACCTCATTCCATTTAATGAGCAAAAGAACATAGTTCTAATTTGCTCTGAATGTCTCATGCCTGAAATATAGGTCAAAATATCCTTAATCTTTTTATCATCTAAATATGCTTGGTTTACCATAACTAACCCTTTCAATTTTTAACTATAAAAACATCCTGTCGCACTTTTTTTAATTCGTCCGCAAAAAAATGATGAAAATGTTAAAAAAAGTTTAGCTGAAATATAAAGTTTAACATTATAGATTTTAGGTCAAAACTACCTCTTTTAAAACCCTATGAAAACCAAGCAACACAAGGATAATGTTAAAAAATACATCTTTTTTAACATTTTTAAAAATCTGGACTTTTGAGATTTAATGTTTTAAGGTTTCTTATATAAATTTGATAAAGAGGCAAATATGAGGCAATTTATAAAGAATAAAGACATTTGTTTTCACGAAGAAGATTTTAACAAACTTATCTATGGCAGAAGCCAAAAGTATAAGTCCTTAGATTTGGACTTTGATACAAATGTTTTGCCTTATCTTTTGTCTGAAAAATTAAAGAGAACCATCTCATGGATTACCAATTATGAAAATGACCAACAAAGAAATTGGGAGTTAGCTAAATACCTAACTGAAATTTTATCGGAAATGGTCATTTTCAATAAAGGGCCATTAGATGATGTTGATATAGTAAATGAGTTGGGTTTTATTGGCAAAGATATAAAATATCCTGAAACATCCTCTAGTGGTAAATCATTAGTTGAACTATCTAAAGAGGCTACTGACACACAAGATAATTATACCGCCATACTAAACTTCTTATATAGAGTTGATGGATATATTCGTATCAGAGCTAATTATCCTCAATCTTTGTATGATTTGATATTTGAAGCATTAACTTGTTTATTTGTTATTTGTATGAAACATCCTAATAAAGCTGCTAAGCATATCAAAGTTACCCCAAATGAAATTGTAACTAATGAAGAAGAAGCATACAAAATTAAGGAATATGTTCGTTTTGATAATGGGGTTTTAGTTTTTGAAGATATAGAATTTAAGACATTAAAGGATGCAAACCTAATAAGAGATCTGTTTTTGCTTAATCCAAAAAATTATATTAGAGCAGTTTGCTTTGTTAGATGCCACTTTAATTCACCTGAGATTTCTTTTTCAGTAAATCCTCTTCGTATGTATTTCAAAGAATGCATATTTGAAAGACAAGTATCTTTTTATAATTCAGAGAAAAAGATAGAGTTTGATACTTGTTTATTTTATGGAGCTGTTAAGACATTTTGCCTTGAAGATTTATGGATACATCATTCCACTTTTGAATTAGGTGGTTCCTTATTGATCAATGATAATAAGCTTTTTACTTTTGAAGATGCTATTATAAAAGGTAAATTTGAGATAGAAGCTGAAGAAATAGAGTTAAAATGGAATAATGTTTCATTATTTGAGCCATTTGAATTAAAATATGCGAAATTAAATCCACTTTCAGAAATTCAAAACATTGCTTTTGCAAGTATTCAAAATCCTCAAATGGATAAATCTCGTAAAGATTTGTACGAAGTTATGAAGAATGCCGGTCTTGAAGAACAAGCCAAAGCACAAGGCATCTATGCAGTTGAAGAAACAAAAGAAACTAATGATTTTGATTATGATGCATATAAGGTTGCTTATGAAACAGGTTTCTTAAAATCTGAATATGCTGCATACTTGTTGGAAAAATCTGTATCATACCTTGGTCAGAAACGAAAGAAAGACAAAGAAAGAACAACAAGAGATTCAATACCATTTATTGGTGAAGGTAAGAATATTAAATACCCTGTTGATGCTTTACTTGCTTATAAATCTAAAGATTGGGACAAGCTAAAAGAACTAAGACAGAAATATAAAAGTAAAGAGGATTAATTATCCTCTTAATACTTCTATTGCATCATTAAGTTTAACCGTGGAGTTTGGTGGACGGACTCCAACCTTTACAGCATCATTAAACATCTGATTATAAGATAAGCCATTTAATTTAACTGGTTTTTGAAGAGTTTCATCCCACCCAAAAGCAACAATGTTAAATTTGTAATCAATCATTTTGATTTTATAGATGTATATGGTGTGTCCATTGTATTTAATCTTCCAACGAGTGTTCTCAGTCCAAAGCCTAATTAAATTCTCTAAAGTAAATGGAATATGATTATGTGTGCAAATCCCACTATCTTTTATTATAATAGTTCCAATATCTGGTCTTCTTAATATCTGACCTTTCTTGGATATAACTAAATCTAAATTATTTAATACATTTCTTATACTCATATTTTTATTTATCTAAAAAAATATGATTTTGATTAAAAAGTGGAATGAATACTAAAAATGCTCCTTGAAGTTAATTACAAAGAAGCGTTACATAGTTCTAATATGAAAAACATTTAGTTAGAAGCATAAACGGCATCATAAGAACCTGCTTGATCTGTATAAATTATCTTTCCCGTTGCATAATCAAATACTTCTAATTGCAATATTAGATGGTCACTTTCGTTATATGCTGCAAAACTAAAATGTTCTGGAACATTAATTTTACCATGTCTTTGCATCAATTCATATCCAGTATATACTTTTGAACCATTTGATGTAGTAACTTTTACAGTTTTACTTGCACCAATACATGCGGCCAAAGCTAATTCTTGGTTTCTCATAGTGCAACTAATTTTTAATTCGAACCCGTCTTCTCCAATCTTGGGTTGCTTATTATCACATCCTGTTAAACATCCTAAACATAAAAACATAAATATCATTAATTTATTAAAATATGTATTTTTCATATTAAATCTCCGTATTTATTATAAGTCTAGTTTTAATAATTATATTTGATATAATAATTCAATCTATTCATAACATTTGTGCATGTGCTTATGATTTCATTTGCATTGTTATTTTTTAATGATTTTACTAAATCTTCGCTACCTTTTAGTTGGTATTTAATTAGTTCTTTTTCATTAAATACAAGTCCATGCTTTATCATTACTTTATCAACTGCATTGCTATAAACATGCCCCGCATCAATTTCGCCAGATGTCAATCTGGTGCTCATATATCCAACACCGATACAATAATAATCCAATTGCTTTTCAGATAATGAATTTATGTTAATCGTGTTTTCACTACATGCTGTTAAAATCAATAAACATAAAAGACATATCAATAGAATTTTATTATGATTCTTCATGATTGCTATTTCCTTTAATTAATCTAATAAAATCATCTTTTTGATTATACGCAATATACATTAAGACACAATATGAGTTTAGTGAGCAGTTTTTAGGCAAGAACAAATATTACTTTGGAATGATATTATCAGAACAAAGACATCCGTCACTTGATGCAATTCATCACTTAATAACCGGAATATCCCAGATAAACGACGGACTAAATAAACTAAAACACCTAGATAACCTTTATGAAGAGGGACAAGGGTTGATAACCAAACGATTACTAAAATACTTTTAGTTTTTTATGTCTTTTGCCTAATTGGTTTATTGGCTTTTTGGTTAGTTTATTCCAAATAGCCGATTAGATTTTTATGGTAATAAAAACTTTAAGATAAGTAGTTTAGAAAAAATTTGATTAATTAAAGACGGTTATGTATAGCTGTCAAACTGCTTGAAAGTCGCTTAAATACTGAACTTACGAGGTTTTTATGGTTAGCTATGACGTGTAGACGAAGTCAAAAAAAATTGTTCAAAAACCGAAGAAAAAAATCACATTTTTTCAACACATTAAAATATTTTTATTTCAATTTCCTATACGCTCCGCCACTAAAATTTTAAGTCCTTATTTGAAGGGCTTTTTTTATGCCTTTTTTTCAGCCCATTTTAACCTGCACGTCGGACCTACACGTCATTAAAGACGTTGTAGACACTTTGCTTTACTCACTTTAAGAAGATTTTTTACAATTTTCCCCGATTGAATTTGCAAGATTTTTATGACTTTTACCCAAATGCATTTTTAATCTTTTTCATCCCAACTAAAGAATCGTTGCCAATTGAATTTTTAATTTTTTGAAACCAAACCCATTTTTTT
>JAFTSM010000061.1 GCA_017467305.1 Candidatus Gastranaerophilales bacterium | reverse complement strand
TAATGCTACTTTTACTTCGTCCATTAAACCAGCAGGCATTTTATTGCCATTATTAATATAATCCATACAAGTTTCGGTTGTAATTGTTAAACCTGGAGGAACTGGAAGACCTAAATTAGTCATTTCTGCTAAGTTAGCACCCTTTCCACCTAAAAGGTTTCTCATAGAAGCATCACCTTCTCTGAACAACCATACGCGTTTTTCTGTCATTCTTGTCTCCTTAATTTATTTGTATACCCATTAAAAAATGCTCATTAATTAACCATGAATTTACCATGAACATGCTTGTTTTCAAACTTTAAAACCTACCTCCTAATAAATAATATTCACTACAATATAGACCATTCCCAATTGGTGAACAATTGGACTTTAATTTTGCATAATCTTTATTATTTCCTAAAGCACTAATACGGTCTTTATATATATTTATAAAGAACACATCTTGCCCTATTCTATTTGGTTTTTCAAGACCATTAATATCCACATACATAAAAAACAATGTATATTTCTCATTAAATTCTTTTCTTGTTGTCTTCTTCAACGATAAAATCGCACCATCTTTATTAAAAAAGAATTCATCAAAATAAAACTGACTTTCTTTATCCATTGAACGTCCATTCATTTTTCTATATGAATACTTTTTTATTTTTTCAAAAGAATTACTAGAAAAATTAAAATAAGGTTTTATTCTTTCAAACATATATTCATTAGTTAGTATCTTTCCAGCTTCTTGTTCAGTTGGAACTATTGTTCTCTCATGCAATTTAACAAGAGAGAAACAATATTCTAACTTTTCATATTCTGATTTCCATTTTGCTATTCTTTGTGCTTGCTCCATATTAATTAAATTAAATGGCATAACAATAAGAACAACAAGTAAAACAATTGCTAATACAGATATGATATTGAATACACTAAATGAAAGATTTTTCACTATGCAAGTTCCATTCTTCGTTTTTCTTTCATAAGTTCTTCATATATCCATTCTGGAACAAAGTTCTTACCCATAATAATGTTGCCATTATTTGGATTTGGTGCATGGAAGTCACTTCCACCCGTAATAATCAAACCATATTTTTCCGCTAAGGTAGAAAAATACTCAATTATAGCTGGCGAGTGTTTTCTATGATATGCTTCTAATCCTCTTAAGCCAAAATTCATCATTTCTTTTGTTAATTGGTCAGCAATATCAACATCAAAAGGATGTGCAAAAACTGGGATACCACCAGCATCATAAATAACTTCAACTGCATCAAATGGTGTTACTGTTTTACGTTGCACATATACATTAGAATCATCATTAATATATTTATTGTAAGCTTCAATAACACTAGATGTACCACCAGCATTTGTAATAGCTTTGACAATATGTGGACGTCCGATACTACCACCTTCTGCAACTTGTTGGGTGATACTGTCCATTGTTATTTTTATCCCTTCTTTTTTAGAAAGAAGATGAATAATTTCTTTTGTTTGTTTTACACGTGCTTGTTGTTGATTTTTAATCAATTTTTGGAAGTCACTATTGTGTAAATCCATAAAATATCCTAAGATATGAACTTCATATCCTTTATAAATCGTGTTAATCTCGACCCCCGGAAGAATTTCCAGTGGTTTATCTTTTGCATATTCTTGGGCTATACCGAACGAGAGAATATTATCGTGGTCGGTAATTGCGATTGCATCAAGCCCTGCATCTATTGCGGTGTCGACGATTTTTTCGGGTGAAAAAGCGCCATCCGAATAAGATGTGTGGATATGTAAATCGACTTTCACTTCCTTATCCTTTCATAATCATATTTCCTCACTAATAATTTTATTAATTCTTCCAATAGCTTCTGTTTTCCCAGTCAAACAGTCAATGGTTACAACAACGCCATTAACTTGGGATTCACCAGAAGAAGCAACATCTAATCTCTCTGGGATTGATGTTATTAGCCTATTAACAGAGGCTTCATATTCCATACCAATTACACCATTTATATCACCGCAAAAACCAGCATCAGTGATATAACCACAATGGTCTTCATAAATTCTTTCATCTGCGGTTTGTACATGGGTATGAGTACCAAATATTGCAGTAACTCTCATTTTGGCAAAATATTTTGCCATACAGATTTTTTCCGCAGTAGCTTCCGCATGAATATCTATTACAATAATTTGAGTTTCTTTTTTAATTTCTTCAATAGCACTAGTTAACAATTCCCAATATGGGTCAATCAAACCCATAAAGGTTCTACCTAGTACATTTATAATACCTACTTTATAATTCTCTTTTTCAATAACCCTATAGCCAACGCCGTGAGTACCTTTTGGGTAATTGATAGGACGAACAAGTCTATCAGCCTCAGCTATATAATTAAATATTTCTCTTTTATCCCAAATATGATTTCCAGATGTAAAAGCATCAATACCATATGATAAAAGTTCATTATAATTCTTTTGTGTTAAACCAAAACCGTGCGACGCATTTTCAACATTCGCAATAATAAAATCTGGTTTTTCTTCTAATTCGGCAAGATAGTTTTTAACGGCATTCCTTCCCGCTTTACCAACAATATCACCTAAAAACATTAATTTAATTTTATTATCTGACATAATGAGTAATAATCTAATCCGAGTTTTATTATAAATTTGAGAGAGAATTAAAAAATTCTCTCTCAATAACTATTTTGCAATTTCTGTTGTTCTAATTTCTCTAACCACAGTAACTCTAATTTGTCCTGGATAATCAAGTTCTTCTTCAATACGTTTTGCTATATCTCTAGCAAGTCTTGCAGAAGCAACATCATCAAATTTTTCTGGTTGAACAACAACTCTAACTTCTCTACCAGCTTGAACTGCAAATGATTGTTTAATACCATCGTAGCTCAAAGCAATTTCTTCAAGTTTTTGTAGTCTCTTGATATAAATTTCAAGAGTATCACGTCTTGAACCTGGTCTACCAGCTGAAACAGCATCAGCCAATTTAACAAGTACAGCTTCAATTGTATTTGCTGTCACATCATCGTGGTGAGCTTCAATAGCGTGAATGATTTCTTCTTTTTCACCATATTTTCTAGCAAGTTCAACACCAAGCTCAATATGAGTACCTTCTTGTGTTTGGTCTACTGCTTTACCAATATCGTGAAGTAAACCAGCACGTTTTGCTACTTTAACGTTAGCACCGATTTCTGCAGCAATCATACCAGCTATATGACCTACTTCAAGTGAGTGAAGTAATACATTTTGACCATAACTTGTTCTGTAATATAAACGACCTAAAGTTTTAACAAGCTCTTTATTAAGGTTCATAATGCCCATTTCCATAGTAGCATTTTCACCTTCTTGTTTAATCTTTTGTTCGATTTCTACTCTAGCTTTTTCAACCATTTCTTCAATACGAACTGGGTGAATACGACCATCTGCAACAAGTTTTTCTAAAGCAAGTTTTGCAATTTCTCTGCGAACTGGGTCAAAGCAAGAAAGAACAACAGCTTCTGGAGTATCATCAATAATCAAGTCAACACCAGTAAGTGTTTCAAGTGTTCTAATATTTCTACCTTCACGACCAATAATACGACCTTTCATTTCATCAGATGGTAAGCTTACTGATGAAACAGTTGACTCTACAACTTGGTCAATTGCACAACGTTGCATAACTGTTGTAAGAATTTCTTTTGCTTTTTCATTAGAAACTTCTCTAATATGATTTTCATTTTCACGAATTAATTGATTAGCTTCTTGTTGCAAATCAACTTTTAATTGTTCAAATAAGACATGTTTAGCTTCTTCTGATGACATGCCAGAAATTCTTTCAAGCTCTTGAATTTGTTTTTGGATAGTTTCAGCAAGATAATCTTCTTTATCTAAAACTTCATCCATTTTGCGTTGTAATTCAGCTTCTTTGTTAACAACTGCTTGTTCTTTGTCTTCAAGTAATTCTTCTTTTTTAGAAAGTTTAGATTCTAATCTAGAAAGCTCTTGTCTGCGTTCTTTTGTTTCTTCTTGGAATTTTTCAATATCTTTTTGAACGGCTTCCTTAGCAGCTAATAAAGCTTCTTTTTTGTACAAGCTATTTTTTTCTTCCATATCACGGATTAAAACAGCTTTTTCCCTTTCGCCCTTTTTAGTGAGCAAATAAAACATTAAACAAACAACAAGAAGAGTCACAAGCATGAATAAAATATTCAAATCAATATTAATTTTCCTATACCTCGTTCTTCCTACACGCACGAAATATAATGCGTTTTATATATTAAAAATTTATTATTTATTTAAAATCTAATAATTAATTCATTTTATATATAATATTTTATTACTTATAGTAGTAATTCTACCATATGAGTAGTACTTTTAACAACCTTTTTCTGGCTTTTAAAAAAAATTTTCATCTAAATGCTTTACAATAATTTTTTTTTATATTATATTACTTCTTGAACAAGCCTTGGTGGCGGAAGTGGTAGACGCGTTGGACTTAAAATCCAATTAGGCTCACCCCTAGTGCCGGTTCAAGTCCGGCTCAAGGCATTTTTTAAAGACATCGAAAGATGTCTTTTTTTGTGCGAACTTTCACACTCAGTTCTAAGCTCGCTATAGCTCGCTAAGAACTTGCGGTTTACCACAATTTGCTTCGCAAATCTGGCATGTGGTCTTGTTTCCAATCGAGCTTCGCTCTCTTGGACAATCCCGCACAAGTCCGGCTCAAGGCAAATAAAATAAAAAAGACCTTCGATAGAGGGTCTTTTTATTTTGTTTATTTTAAACGGACGAGAACCCACAAAACGAAGTTTTGTTTATTAAATACCTTCTACTAACTCATGCGGTAAAACATTTAATGCTTCTGCCAAAATAAATATGTGAGAAATTTTTATTCCAACAGCTTTACCTTCTTCAATTTTTTTTAAATACTTTTTTCTTATTCCACTTTTTTTGGATAACTTTTTAATTGAATACCATTTTTTAATCTAATGTTTTTTATATTGTTACCAAATATTTTGAATATTTTTTTAGACATAATAACAACCTTTATTATGTATAGACAATGTACAGTATATGTAAAGGAAACAGATGAAAAAGAAACTTTTTAAAAGCGGAAATGCTTGGGTTTTACTATTACAAAAACCTGTTTTAGAACTACTTAATATAGACCCAGAAAAAGATGCGGTAGAACTTGAAGTTGAAAACAAAATATTAAAAGTTAAAAAAGCTGAAGATTAAAAATCTCAGCTTTCTATTTTATATATTTTTAACTTTTTATTTAAACAAGTAATCAATACTATCTAAAAAAGAATGTTTAATTTGTTCTTGACGTGGTGCTTTAAAACCTATAGGGTTTTTAGATAAATCTAAAGAAAGTTTTTTCTTTTCACCAGTTTTAACTGGTTTTATTGTGTAAAATAAAGTATCACCTTCTAATGATTTCAACGTAATATCACCCTTAATACCTCTTCTTTGTGTAATATCACAAAAAGCATTTAAGCCATTAGTTATATCTCTTTTTAATTCTGGTTCAACATCTTTTAAAACTTTTTTAGATGCTGCTGAATTATTTTTTAGACCAAAATTAACATTATATTTACTAGCAGAAATTTGCATAATTAACCTTTCTTGAACGTACATACGCATTAAAAACTATAAATTTATTTTTTGCTAATTTTTAGCAAGCTCTCTTTTCCATGCCTGTAAAAAATATATTGAAAGAACAAGGTAAACTGCCCACATTAAAATTGTTGCTAAACAGTTTGAACCATTCAAATATGCAAAAATCCACATAATTAAAGAGATTAAATTAACAAAAAACCAAACATACCATTGTTCTATACATCTTTTTACTGTTAAAAATTGACCTATAACAGAAAGTACAGTTGCCGTTCCATCTAAAAGTGGTTTAGAATCCCCCATTGCCTTTAAAACAAACGAAACAACCAACGATAAAATTAATGCAATAGAAAAATAAACAACTCTTTCTTTATTTGTTAATCTTGTTTTAATTACTTCTCTAACCTCTTTTTTTAAATGCTTCTTCCATTTATAAATTCCAATAATTTCCATTGGAAAATAATAAAGCATATAAAGTGCTAAATTGCCGAAAAAGCCGTTCACAAAAGATAGATACGAATAACAAAAAGTACCTATCATTCCAATAAAATAACAAGATATTTTCCCTTTTCCAGCAAGGATTGTGTAACTTATTCCACAAACTGCAGAAACAAGTGCGATTTTGTTATCACCAATAATTATTGAAATTACGATAATCAAAAAGATTACAAGAGGAAATAGAATCCTCTCGTATTTACCAAAATTTTTAAATTCTTCTTTTATTAATTTAAATAAATTCATAGTTAAATTATAAAATAAAATTCTACTAATAAAACCTCACCTCAATCCTCTTCTAATAGGAGAGGAAGAAACTAGAAATTTAACTATATATTGTTTTATACAACTATAACAATATTACACAAATTACCATGAAACTATCATGCTGAACTAGTTTCAGCATCTTATAAATATCAGATTCCGAAACTAGTTCGGAATGACATTATTATTTTTTAATACATTAATGAATTATTTTATAAATTAAAGATTGTGCTTTTGGTTCTTCATCAGATATTTCAAAAGCTTCTAAAATAAGCTCTTCTGCACCTTTAATAGTTTCTTCTTTATTTGTATAAATTACTGCAATAGTTTCACCAGCCATTACTGGTTCTGAATACTTTTGAGTTAAATAAATACCAGCAGAATAATCAATAGGGTCAGATTTTCTATCTCTACCTGCACCTAAATTTTTACAAGCTTTTGCAACTTTTAAAGCATCTATATTTTTAACATAACCGTCACAAGTTGCTTTAACTTCATACTTAATTGAAGCTTGTGGAAGTTTAGTGTAATCATCAAATATAGCAACATCGCCACCTTGAGATGCAACTATTTCTTTGAATTTTTCTAATGCTTTACCAGAAGAAATCATTTCATCTAAATATTTCCATGCTTCTTCTTTATTAGCACATTTGCCAGTTTTTTCAAACGCAGTTTGACAAAGTGTATAAGTAATCTCTTTTAAATCTGACTCCATATTACCTTTTAAAAACTCAATTACTTCTTGAACTTCGACAGAGTTACCAATAGCACGACCTAAAGGTTGATTCATTGAACTAATAACAGCACAAATATTTCTATTTAAACGTTTACCAACTTCAACCATAATTTCTGATAATTTTTGTGCTTCTTCTGGAGTTTTAATAAAAGCACCAGAACCATATTTAACATCTAAAACAATGTGATTAGCACCAGAAGCTATTTTCTTTGAAACAACACTAGATGCAATCATTGGAATAATATCAACAGTTGAAGTAACATCACGCAAAGCATACAATTTACCGTCAGCTGGTGCTAAAGATAAAGTTTGTGCTGCAATAGCTGTTTTATGTTCTTTAACTTTATTTTTAAATTCTTCAATAGATAAATCTGTTCTAAAATTAGGAATTGCTTCTAATTTATCAATCGTTCCACCAGTATGACCTAAACCACGACCAGATAATTTTGCTGTATATAAATCAGCTGCTGCCATTAATGGTAAAAACATAAGAGTAATTTTATCACCAACTCCACCAGTTGAATGTTTATCCACAATGTTATTAGAAATTTTTGATAAATCTAAAATTTCACCAGATTCCACCATATATTTAGTTAACCAAGTTGTTTCATCAAGGTTCATTCCTTTAAAATACACAGCCATTAATAAAGCACTTGCTTGATAGTCTTCAACAGTACCATTCATTATTCCATCAATAAAGAATTTGATTTCTTCTTCTGTTAAAGCTAAACCTTTTTTCTTTTTTTCAATTACATCAACTATTTTCATATAAACCCCTTTTAAAACTAAGAAGAGAAGCCTTTAAATTAATATTAACTTTCGGGCTTCTCTTAAAAAATCATTTTAAGAAAAAACTATTTTTTCTGTGTATTTAAGTATTGAATAATATCGTTAGTAACATCAACACCACCAGCATAAACTACACCGTAGTCTAAAACTACGTCTAATTTTTTAGCAACTGCTACAGCCTTTGAAGCTGCTAAAACATTATCACGAATTGTTTTTTCTTTTTGTGTTTTTAAATTATAAATTCTATCTTCTTTTGCTTTGAATTCTTTTTGAATTTGTTCTTCAAAAGTTTTCTTTTGAATTGGAGATTCAATAGCTTTAAATTGTTTATCTTTATCAATAACATATTGTTGAAGCTCAAGTAATTTGTTATCAATATCTTTGTATGCGTTACGAGCGTATGTATAATCAGCAATTACTTTTTGGAAGTCAGCGTAACCAATAGTAGCTGCACTAGATGATAAATTTGTTGCAAACATTATCAATAAAGCTGTTAAAATAAATCTAAATTTAAACATTGTATCCTCCTATTTACAAGTACATTTTAGCAAATGAAGTTTATAAAAACAAGGTTTCAAATTTCTACAATCTTATATTATAATCAATAGTAAGAAAAGGAATAAGAATATGTTAATAGTAATGCAACCTCGCACAAGCGAAGATAATATACAAAAAGTTATTGCTTTTATTAAAGAAAAAGGATTTGATGCACATGTTTCTAATGGTGAAAACCAAACTGTTATTGGTGCTGTTGGTAAAAAACTTATTGATAAAAGAGATATAGAACTTTTAGCTGGAGTAAAAGAAGTTATAAGAATTTCTTCCCCATATAAATTGGTTAGTAGAGTTTTTAAACCAGAAAATACTATTATTGACGTAAAAGGTATTAAAATTGGTGGTGGTCATATCGGTATGATTGCTGGACCTTGTACTGTTGAAACTTATGAACAAATGGATGCAACAGCTGCAAAATTATCTAAAGCTGGTGTTAAAGTTTTAAGAGGTGGTGCGTTTAAACCAAGAACTTCTCCTTATGCTTTTCAAGGTTTAGGTGAAGAAGGTCTTAAAATAATGAGAGAAGTGGCTGATAAATATGATATGTTAGTAACTTCAGAAGTTATGGAAGTTAACCAAATACCAATGTTTTTAAAGTATGTTGATATTCTTCAAGTTGGTGCAAGAAATATGCAAAACTTCAACCTATTAAAAAGCTTAGGTGAAATTAGAAAACCAGTACTTCTAAAAAGAGGTTTAAGTGCAACTATAGAAGAATGGTTGATGTCTGCTGAATATATTATGGCTGGCGGTAATAGAGAAGTTATTCTTTGTGAACGTGGTATAAGAACTTTTGAACACATAAAAAGAAATACACTTGATATAAGTGCAATTCCAGTTGTACAAAAAATAAGCCACTTACCAGTAGTAGTAGACCCAAGTCACGCAACTGGTTTAAGAGATAAGGTTGCACCTATGTCTATGGCTTCAATTGCAGCTGGTGCTGATGGTTTAATCATTGAAGTACATAATTCACCAGAAACAGCTATTTGTGACGGTGCTCAATCGTTATATCCAGAACAATTTGCAGATTTATTCAATGAATTAAAAGCTCTAGCAAATTTATTAAAAAGAACATTTTAAAAACGAAGGCTCTTAATTTAAGAGCCTTCTCTTCCGCTTTAAAATTTCACCCTTGATAATACCTCTTGCGGAGTTAAAATCGTATCTTTTTCCGTTTTATCCGAAAAAACAAAAGATTCATCATATAATTTTGAGAATTTTAATTCTTCAATTTCCTTTTGTGTAAAAAATCCACCCAGTTCATAGTAGCGTTCAAAAGCATTTTCTTCACGACAATATCCTATTTCATTGACACTCGGTGTCTTATATATGTTCGTATAATACCAAGTCATTTCTGAATTAACAATACATTTGTTTTCTTTTGTACAATAAAACCAATCATCCATGTGTATCGGAAGTATGGGTGTTTCTCCTCTCAGATAATAAAAACGAAGTAATTTTTCCGCCGTATAAAGTTCTGTTTTTTTCATTTTTAAAAATTCACTTCTGTTATAATCCCCTAAAAATAATGAATATAAGGCATAATAAGATATTAGAGAAACTATCATTAAAAATGAAACAAGAGCTACGCGTTTTATTTTTCTTACCCCTCTTACAATATAGGCGAACAAAACCATTAAAGGAATAAAAAATAAAATTTTATAGAGAAAAATTAAATTAACATGCGAAATAAAATATGTCATTTCCGTGTTATCCCATGTCATATTGCAAGTTTTTCCGCATAATATCAATGAAAACAGAACCAATAAAAATGCAAAGTAGTATATGATAAACAGAAATATTATTTTCAATTCGTTCCTTTTTTTTGCAATAATTGAGGCAACAGTGAATAAAATCAAAGCCGAAATCCACAAATACCATTCGTCTTTTATGCAATATTGGTAATAATAAAGGCAAAACTCTTTAAAACTATCAAGCGTTATATGAATATCCCCAAGTCCTCGAGATGAAGCAACATCCTTGAATCCCTGAGTGGAAGTAAAAAGTGCAATTGCAAGAATTAAAAAGAAATTTGTAATATAAAAATTTATATCAATATTAAATTTAAGTGATTTTAGATTTTTTTTATTCTGCATTGTTTTTTCTAACAATGTCAAAATTAAGTTATATAATATGATGGTACAAAAAATAGTTATTGCACCAAAAAAAGAAAGTTCGATGGAAGTTCCAAGTGCAAAAGCACAAAGTGAAGCCAAAATAAGTTTTTTAATTTTTATTTTTCTTGCTTTTTTTAAAAGATTTTCAAACATAAAATTGAAAAAATAGCCTAAAAACAATAAAGAAACACAATATCTATAATAATTGTATGTAATATATGGAACCCAAGTATTGCTCGAATAAATGCTATAAAAAAAGTAAGCGGTTAAAATAAAAAATATTGAAAGATAAAGCAGTTTTGATTTATTAACTAAGCGAATAAAATTTGTTAAAAGTAATAACGTAATAACAATAAGAATACCTTTTATAACTCCTTGATACGGGCCTATAAACTCAGCAGGATGAATTCCTAACATATTAGGCAATCCAAAGGAAAAAAACTTGCCTAAAAACATTCCGATATAACGCCCGCCGTGCTGTTGAGCAAATTCTTCTTCCACCAAACAACCAAACAAATTTTCACCGTGTGTATAATGTGAAAAATAAATATCATCGCCCCAAAAAGAGCCATAAAATGTTAAATATACGATAATCGGAACAATAAGCGCAGACAAGAAGATAACTAATAAAGAAACAACTCTATTTGTTATCTTTATTTTTTCTATATTCACAAATTCTCTCCACTAATCCCAACAAAAAACTAAAGAGCTTCCCCTTTAGTTTTTATTATACGCCATTTAAGGATATTATCAACTATTTAACAGCTTTTGTAATTTCTGCTGTGATATCAGTTCCACCTGATAAAACAACACCTTTTGCTAACACTAAATTATATCCATTAGCTTTTGCATTTTCATCAATTACATTAGAAATATTTTTATCAATAGCTAACAATTTTGTTTCATAATTTTTAGCAATAGCTTCACGTTTTGTTTGGAATTCTTTATTATATTTTTCTTCTAAAGCTTTTTTCTTCTTTTCATCAGTTTCTTTAGTTATATTTGTTTTTGCTGTTTCAATAAATTTAGCTAATTCTTGACCTTTTTTCTTTTGTTCATCTTTTAGAGCTTTTACTTGAGATGAATTAGCAACAACTTTTTGAACGTCAACAACAGCAACTTTAAAATTAGCTGGAACATCTGACATTGCATAATTACTTGCAACTAAACCAAGTCCAAACGCAACCATTGCTACAGATAAAATTTTCAAACTGTTTTTCATATCGTACTCCTTTTAATATGCTGATTATAGCATTTTTAGTAGTGTTTTTCAATTTGGTAAGTTAAGCTATTTCTCTTCAAAAGCTTTTTTTATTGACTCTTCAAAGTTAGGTTTTAAGATACCTTTTTCTGTAATAATACCAGTAATTAATTCATGCGGAGTTACATCAAAACCAGGATTTATAACATTAACTTCTTTAGCACAAACCCAGTCACCATTAATATGAGTAACTTCTTCATGTGAACGTTCTTCAATAGGAATTTCTTTGCCAGATTTTATTGAAGTATCAATAGTTGAAAGTGGTGCTGCAATATAGAATGGAACATTGTGATATTTTGCTGCAATAGCTACTGTATAAGTACCAATTTTATTTGCAGTATCACCATTTGCTGCAATTCTATCTGCACCGACAACTACCATATCAATCATACCTTTTGACATAAAATAAGAGCACATTCCATCAGTGATTAATGTTGTAGGAATACCGTCTTGAGTCAATTCCCAAGTAGTAAGTCTTGCACCTTGTTGGCGTGGACGAGTTTCATCTGCAAAAACTTTAATTGTAGGGTCTTTAGCATAAGCACTTCTAATAACACCAAGTGCTGTACCATAACCAACTGTTGCTAATGCACCAGCATTACAGTGAGTTAAAATAGTTGCACCTTTTGGAACAACTTCTGCACCATAATCACCCATTTTTTTATTTATTTCAATATCTTCATTTTCAAGCTTTACGCCATTTTTTACTAAAGCATTTTTAATATCTTCTACATAGCCATTAATAGAATTAGCTAACTCCATTTGCTTATCAACAGCCCACATAAGATTAACAGCCGTAGGACGTGATGATTTTAAATATTCTGCTTTTTCATTTAATTTTTTAAGAAATTCTACTTTATCAGTTGTTGTGTTTGCTAGTTCAATAGCAGCTAAAGATACACCATGAGCCCCTGCAATACCGATAGCTGGCGCACCACGAACTATCATATCTTTTATTGCAAAATACATTTCTTCTGCTGTTTTAACATCAACCGTTTTAAATTCATAAGGCAATATTGTTTGGTCTATCATTCTAGAAACATTATCTACCCACTCTATAGTTTTAATTTTTGATTCAAATGCCATAATAACCTCTACTTTTTAGCTTGAAAAGACTGATAAAAATACGCTGTCAAAAATCCTGAAAACGCATTTAATAAAGCACTTGTAAGCGCTATTAATATAACCATTGGAATTAAAAATCCAATATTAACAAATAAAACTTTTATCCAAATGAAAGATTGTATTTTAAATATTAATTGAAGAATAAAAGCTATTGGAAAATAAATAGTAGCAAAACCTAATAATGCAACAGCACCAGAGATAGAACCAATTACAAGACTTTCTTCAATTTCAATACTTTTTAAAATGTTTAATTTTCTAAGATAAATTAGCATAAATGGCGCAACACCAAACATTAAAAGGAAAAATGATATTCCTATTAATGCCGGAATTAAAGGAAAAACACCTAAAATAGCACCAATAATAAATGAACATAAAGCTATTATTCTAAATAACGGTTTACTAATCATTAACATCTCCCAGTTATCATATTAGTACGAGAATAACATAGTGCAATCGCAATAGAGTCTAAAGTATCATCCAGTTTTGGTAACTTATTATATTTTATAGACATTTGAACTATCTTAGCAACCTCATCTTTACTAGCACGACCATAACCAGTAATCATTTGTTTAACTTCTATAGGTGTAAACTCTGCAATTTTAATATTATTTTTTTGAAGCATAGCAAGGATTACACCACGAGCTTCTGCAACTGGAATAATTGTTTTTTGGTTTTTAAAATAGAATAATTTTTCAACACTCGCAACATCTGGTTTATATTTATCAATAATAGTTTGCATATCAGTCATTATTTCAAAAAGCCTTTCAGCATCAGATTTATTTTTATCTGTCTGAATAGAACCTGATGAAATAAGTATATTGTCTTCTTTTTCTATATCTAAAACCGAGTAACCAACAATAGCTAGTCCTGGGTCAATACCTAATATTCTCATTCTTTAATTATAATTTAGAATTTATCAAAAACCAATTTTTAATAAATATTTAAAGTTGAACATTACATAAAAAACTATTATCATTATTAAATATAGGGGGCTTTTATGAGAACAATTTTATTATTACTTATATTCTGTTTATTTATTAATCCAGTTGCTTTTGCAAAAGATTACATAAATATTCACGCAAAAGAAATGAAACGAGCAGAAAAATATAGTTCTGTTGAACAATATTTTGCAGAATATTCAAACAAAAACAATATAGATAATAAAATTAAATTAAAAGACCCAATTCAATTAAAACTTGATGGTTATGATGAAAAAGTTCTTTATAAATATAATGAAAAATTAAAAAAAGATGAGCTTGAATTAGATAAAGTAAAAAAATACATTTACAGCAATAAAATATATAAAACTTATCAAGATGATTTTTATTTTGTATATAGAATTGCAGAAAAAATAATAAGAGCTAATAATCTTGATTTTGTTAATTGGCGAATATATGTAGATAGAACAAAAGAGTTTAATGCAAATTTGAGTGAACTTAATTGTATTACTTTACATTCTGGTTTAATTGATACATTTAAAGGTAATGATGATGCTATGGCTTTAGTTATAGCACACGAAATAGCACATTCTGTTCTTGGCCATCAAGAAAGATTATCTAAATTAGAAAGTAACACTTTTTATATAACTGAAGTATATTGGAAACGCTGTAGGGAAGCTGAATTAGCAGCAGATATTGAAGCAGCTAAATTAATAACAAGAGCTGGTTTTGATTTAAATAAAGCTAAAGAAATGTTATCAGTTATTAATACATTAGATTTTTACAACATTGATTATGGTCATAAACATCCTACTGGAGAAAAAAGAGTTGCTAATTTTGAAGAAAATACACGTTATTTTTTAATTGATGAATTAATTAAACAAGGTAAATATAACATAATTAATTCTAAAGTTTTAAAATGTGATAAATCTAGTAATAGAAAATCATTTGTTATTATAAGAAATGAACTAAAAGAAAGAGAAGATTACTATAAAGCAGAAACTGTAGAAGAAGTTTATAAACGTGTTGCATATATGGCATACAAAAATAAAGAAATGAAAAAAGCTTCTAAATACTTTAAAAAACTGACTCAAATAAATAAAAATGACTTTGTTTCATACCTATATCTGTCTTATATTGCAGAATATAATTACAAATTAACGAATAAAGAAAGATTTTTAGAAAAAGCAAAAAATAACATTAATAAAGCTTATTCTATTAATAAAAACAATAAACACATATTAAATCAAATGAAAGATTTAGGATTATAATTAAAATACGTCATAGCAAGCCGTAGGCGTAGCTATCCAGTAAAATTATTTTAAAAATTATTTTTTATATTCATACCATTTTTCAAATGTTGATAAGAATATAACTGCATAATTATTTTTGCCACGTTCTATTCTAAAAATCTTATCAAAGAAGAAAAATACTGGATAATAAATAAAGAATGGCATTTTAGTAAATCTATTTATTAAAAATAGAGTTCTATTTCTAACAAATTCTTTATCTTTTTCTTCCATATCAAGGTGTTTAAAATCATACTTCATCATATTAAAAAATTTTCTTTTATATGGAAGCCTAACTTTCATAAACCACCAATAAAGAGTTATTACTTTATAATCCCAATAGTAGTATTTCATTTCATCAAATAAACCTATTTTTTTAAGATTATCACCAATTAAATTAAAAATTTTAAAATAATCAAAGAAAATATGGTTTCTAGAGTTAGTTACAGCATTTTTTCTATTGCAACGATAATATATTAAATCTTCTCTTAAAATTGACATTTTTTCAGCTTTAAATAATGCATCATAAACAAAAACATTATCTTCAAAGAAAATACCACCTGGGAATTTAACATCTTTTTTAACTAAAAATTCACGTTTATACATTTTATCCCAAGGCACGCTAGTTTGCCAAAAAACGCTATATTTTATATCACGCCAATTAAAGGTTTTATCATCAAATTCTGTTGGAATTTGTTTTAATTTAGCGTAAACGTGATTTTTATCTATTTTACCAGTTAAATCATCAAATTGATTCCAAGTGCAAAGTGTAATATCAGCATCTGTTTCTGTAATTCTATTATAAAGTTTTTTAATAGCATCAAGCTCCATATAATCATCACCATCAATGAAGAAAATATATTCGCCACGTGCCATTTGAACACCCAAATTACGTGCAATACCTTGTTTTAAGTTAGAACTATTTTTATAAATTACAAATCTACTATCATTTTTAGCGTACTCATTAACAATTTCTAAAGTTTTATCAGTAGATTTATTATCAACAACTATAATTTCAATATTTTTAAAAGTTTGATTAACAACACTATCAAGCGTTTGTCTTATATATTTTTCTACGTTATAAACTGCTAAAATAATACTAACTTTAACCGACATATTACACCTCTATTTACAATTATAAAGCAAATTAGCAATTTTTTTAATCAGTTGTTTTTATAGACTCGAAAGTAAGTAAATTAATATGATAAATAACAATATCTCTTTCGGTAAAAAAATCCCATTAACAACTTGCCAAGTACAAGATAAAACCACAGGTAACTTTGTACCTGCTACTTTGTATGAATATGATTGCAAAGATGAACAAGATATTTTAGAAATGGTTTTTAGTGGTAATCAATGGTATTTTTCAAATTCTATTATTAAAAATATGGATAAAAAATTTAAGCTTAACGAATTATTTAAAGAAAATCCACTTCTAAAAAGAACAAAATTTAGAAAAGAACCTTATTCAAAAAATGATTATGAAAAAAGATTTTTTGTTATGCAATTAGAAGACGGTAAAACAGTTGGTATTTGCCAAGCCCAAAATAGAGATTCTTCCTTAAAATTAGATTATTTAGAAAGTCAAAATTGTAATCATAGATTTATTGGTTCTACAATGCTTGCTTCATTAGGAAAAATAACTTTGCAAGAAGGAAATAATGCTTTAGTTATTGATAATTCAACAACAGAAGCTGAAGATTTTTATACAGATAAATGTGGTTTTATTCATTATTTAGATGATACTTTTAAATTAGATAAAAGGCATATTAAAAAATTTATTAAACAAACTCAAAAAGAAACTCAATCACCTATCGTTGATTTAAAAGCTTGATAAATCTATAATTTATCTATGATATTGAAAGAATTTTCTAAATATTTACAAGAAAATAAAGAAAAAAATTCAGTTAATCTTTTAAATGAATGGATAATAGAAAGGTTAATGCGTCCTTCATTAGATAAAGTTGATAATATTTTAAAGACTGAATTATATTTTGCTAAAAATAATAATGAAAAAACACTAATAATAGCAAAAAGTGAAACTGGTAGAACATTAATGAATGCTTTGTATAACTTTGCGTTAAGTTTTGAACAATATAAAATGGCTAAATTTTTGCACGATAAAAACTCTAATGATTTTAATAAATAAAAAGAGTAAGAAATAATCTTACTCTTTTTTATATTTTTATAAATTATAAACAAGTCATGCCTGAAGGTAATAAACCTAACAAAGGATTTGGATTTGGATCACTTTTACATTGTTTTTTATATGGACAAGTTGTATTACATACTTGAAACTGCGGACCAAATACTGGATTTTTTACACAATGAGCATTTGGATCACATTCTTCTTCTGGTTCTTCCTCCTCTGGTGGAACATTATTTTCTGGTTCTGAATTATTACCACCATTATCATTATTATTTGGAGGATTATCATCTCCACCATTTTCATTAATTTTGAAATCTTTACTTTCATACAACATTTTAATAGTAGGAATATCTAAAGGAATAGCTCTCTTATCATAAACCATTATTGGGAATATATCGCCAACTTTTTGACCATTATCTGTACTTCTATTAGGCTTTTTATCACCATTGACATCTATCCACATATTTGGTTTTGTAATATCTTCTGAACAAGGAGTCATACTTTTAGAATCACAAGCAGTTTGATTATCATCATCTGGTGAATTTTTCCAATTTGTTAAACAATATGCTATTCCATCAGTTGTTTTAAAAATATTTGACCCATTATTTGAAGAACAAACATCTTCATTAGTAAATTTATTATCTTTTTCAGATTTTTTATCTAAAATATTTAATCTTTTTTTAAATATATTTTCTATAACTAAATCAGCAGAAGAATAATCATTTGCACTAGTACCTTCTAATGCATAACTTAATTCTAATGCTTGATTTATTGCAGAAATAGATTTTTTAAGAGCAGTTCTATATTCAGACTTATTTGTATGATTATTTAAAATTGGTATTGTAATAGCAGAAACTACACCAATTATAGCTATTGTTATTAGCAATTCTGCTAATGTAAAACCTTTTTTTAAAAACATCAAAAACTCCAGTTATACTTACAATATGATTATCATACTAATTAGTAATTAAAAAATCAAATGACTAAAACATTTAAAATTACTTACCATAAATAACTACATTATTTCTAATTATTTCATCTTTAAAATAATCTGGCATTGAATCAAAATTATTTATATAAACAATAAAAGGAATATTACTATTTGAAATTATTTCTTTTAGTTTATTCAAACTACATATATTTTCATCTAAATTTTTTATTGATAAATCAAGGTCACTCAACTCATGAGCTTCATTTTTTAATCTACTACCATAAGCTAAAACTATAGAATTAGGACAACATTCATCAAAAATATTTATTAATATATTTAAATATTCATCTTTAATAAAAAGTTTATTCATTTTCTATTATATTTTTTAATCTATAAGTATCAGTAATAAAATTATCAATTAATTTTAAAGTTTTTTCTGCAAAAGCTCTACCATAATAGTGAGCAGTATTTTTTCTATTATCTCTATAGATAAACCACCTTTTTATTTCTTCTTCATTCAATAAAGAAAATTTTGTAGCATATCTAAATAAATCTTTAAAAGTAAGAGAATCTACCTCTTTTTTAGTAGCAAAAAAAAGGAGTTATTCTTTTCTTTAACAGCTTACCAGCTTGCTCTAAGGTCATTTAAAAACTTTTAACAAGTGAATTTCTATACATTTCATAATCTATAGTATTTTCTTCAACTGTTTTTATTAAAGTGTAAGAACGCTCTAATATTTCTATACATCTTTTTAAATATTCAGTATTTAAAGTCATATAAATCCTTTTACTTTAATAGTAATTATTATATAAAATTAAAAAGCTAACTACAATAAATATTAATTTTATTTGTAAATTTACTAAAAGTTTTGAACAGGCATGTGTTGCATTTATTTTTAAAAGTTATAAAATCACAATTTTATGAGCATGCCAAAAGGTAATAAATAAGCATGTTTACATGACTTTTTTGTATTAAAAATTTACAAATAGTTTTAAACAAAACTTGTAGATAACTTGTAGAAAACTATTAGAAAAACTTGTTCAAAACTTTATCTATTTGTATAAAACTTTTTATAAAAATTTTAAATTATTATTTAAATTAAAATTTCTGTTCAAAATTGTATAAAAATTATAATTCTTTTTACAAGGATATATACAAGTTTTCTACAAGTTAAAAATCAATAATTATAAATATTATAGGTGGTTTTCTACAATCTATATTAATGCTTATTATTACTATTATTATTTTTTTTAAATTAATTAATAAATAATGATTAATAAATTAAAAAGTAAATATAAATCATATAAAAAAGAAAAATTTAATTTTTTCATGTTTTTCCTATATAATATAATAGTGCACAAAATATATTGAGGATAAATATGCTTTTTACAATTGATAAAGATTCTTTATTGAATAAGTTGAAAATAGTAGAAAAAGTTACAGCTCAAAGAGGAAATGTTCAACCTGTATTGGCTAATGTATTATTTGAAGCAGAAAATAATGTCCTTAACCTTAGTGCAACAGATTTAGAAATATCAATTAAAGCTAAGACTACAGTGGCTGTTAAAAAAGAAGGTAAAATTACACTTCCAGCTAAAAAGTTATTAGAAATTGCTGCTAAATTACCAGATAAACCAGTTGAATTTGCTTTAAATGAAGATACTAACGTTGTAAATATTACTTGTGGTAATTCTAAATTTGAAATTATTGGTATTTCAGCTCAAGAATTTCCTAAAATTGATGATGAAATTAAAGAAGGTACTGAAATTGAAATTGAATTAGAACCTCTTTTAAAATCAATTAAAAATACTGTTTATGCAGCAGCTAATTATGAAAATAGAAACGTTATTTCTGGTGTATATTGTTTAATTAAAGGTAATAAATTGGAAATGGCTGCTACAGACGGTAACCGTTTAACTAGAATTATAGAAGCTATTAAAAATAAAGATGATAAATCTGCAAAATTAGTTATTCCTTCTAAAACTTTAAATGAATTTGTTAGAATTTGTTCATTTATTTCAGAAGAAAAGGTTGTATTTATTGTAGATAAGTCTAAATTGACTTTAAAAACTATGAGTTTTGCAATTAATTCAAGATTAATTGAAGGTGAATATCCTCCTTATGAACAATTAATTCCAAAAACAACTGCAAATAACTCAACAGTTTCTAGAGATGATTTAATTTCTGCTCTAGACAGAGTTTCTACAATGGTAAATGATAGAACAAGTATTGTTAAATTTATGTTTAATGATAATAAATTATTATTAAAAGCCGAAACACCAAATTCAGGTACATCAGAAGATATTATTGATTGTGAATATGCTGGTGAAGAATTAGCAATTGCTTTCAATTACAAATATGTTTTAGATTCTATTAAAACAATGGATGCTAAAAACGTTAAAGTTGGTTTGAATGGTAGTTTATCAGCTACAGTATTTAAACCAGATAGCGAAGAAGATTATATCTGTCTGATTATGCCTATACAAATAAGATAAAAGGTTAGATATGAAAGTTACAGTTAAAGTTCCCGCTACGACAGCAAATATAGGTTCTGGTTTTGATTGCTTAGGGTTGGCGCTTCCTATTTATAATGAAATAACAGTTGAAGAAACTGTTATGCCTGGTAGTGGCGTTGAAATTAATATTATTCAAGAAGTTGAAACTTATGATACTTTATCTATTCCAAAAGATGAGAATAATATAGTTTATAAAGCTATTGAGCTTTTATATAATTTCGTTGGTCAAACTGCTAGTGATATGAAAATAACTATTAAAACAGATATACCAGTTACTCGTGGTTTGGGTAGTAGTGCTGCTGTTATAGTTGGTGGTTTAGTAGCTGCTAATGAATTACTTGGTAGACCAGCCGATGAAGCTGTTTTATTATCTATTGCTTCAGAAGTTGAGGGTCACCCAGATAATGTTGCACCTGCTTTATTGGGTGGTTTTTGTTTAGCATCTCTTGAAGATGACGGAAGTGTTTCTTATTCTAAAATTGAATGGCCAGAAGATTGGAAGTTAACTGTATTAATTCCAGATTATGAATTAGATACAAAAATAGCTCGTTCAGTTTTACCAGAAGCTATTAGTATTCAAGATGCTGCTTTTAATGTTAGAAAATGTGCTATGTTAATTGATTCTGTTTATAGAAAAGATTCAGAAGCAATGAAAAAATGTTTAACAGATAAATTACATCAACCTTATAGAGAAAGATTAATTAAAGGTTTTGCTGAATTAAAAGAACTTTTAGCTAATAAAGATGATATTTTAGGTTGTGTAATATCTGGTGCTGGTCCAACAATTTTGGTAATTTCTAAAAATAATGGATTTGAAAAAGTTGAAAGTGAAGTTAAGCAAGTATTTAACGATTTAAATGTAGCTTGTGATATAAGAACTTTTGATATTGAAAATGAAGGTACTACGGTAATATAAAAAGGAGAGGTAGAAATGAAAAAATCTATTAAAGATTTAGCCGACATTAAAGGTAAAAAAGCTCTAGTTAGAGTTGATATTAACGTTCCATTAGATGCAGATAAAAATGTTACTGATGATACAAGAATTCAAGCAATTTTACCAACTTTAAACTTATTAAAAGAAAAAGGCGCAAAAATTATTTTAATGGCTCACTTAGGTAGACCAAAAGGTGAAAAGAACCCAGAATTTACTTTAGCTCCAGTTGCTAAATATATGTCTAAAGTTTTAGGCGAAGAAGTTATGTTTATTCCAGATGTAGCTGATGCACCTAAAATGGTTGAAGAATTAAAAGATGGTCAAGTAGCTTTATTAGAAAACATAAGATACTACAAAGCTGAAGAAGCTAAAGATGATGATATGACATTTGCTAATGAATTAGCAAAATTAGGTGATTTTTATGTAAACGACGCTTTTGGTGCAGCTCACAGAAATCACACTTCAACAGCTAAATTAGCTAAAGTTTTAAAACCAGCAGTTTCTGGTTTATTAATGGAAAAAGAATTAAGATGTTTATCTCAAGCATTAGATAACCCAGTAAGACCATTCACAGCTGTAGTTGGTGGTGCTAAAGTTTCTTCTAAAATTGGTGTTTTAGAAAACTTAATTGATAAGGTAGATAACTTAATCATCGGTGGTGGTATGGCTTATACATTTGTAAAAGCTAACGGTGGTAAAATTGGTAACTCTATTTGTGAAGATGACCAAATGGAAGTTGCAAAAGCTATCGAAGCAAAAGCTGCTGCTAAAGGTGTTAAATTAGTTATGGCTACAGATGTTTTAGTTACAGATGATTTTTCTGGTAACGGAACAAATAAATTCGTAGCTATTAATGAAATTCCAGATGGTTTTGAAGGTGTTGATGCTGGTAATGATTCAAGAGTTGCATTTGCTGAAGTATTAAAATCATCAAAAACAATTCTTATGAATGGTCCAGTTGGTGCATTTGAAAACCCAGCATTTGCTGAAGGTACAAAAGCTGTATTAGCTGCAATTGTTGAAGCTACAAAAAATGGTGCAGTATCAGTTATCGGTGGTGGTGACTCTGTATCAGCTGCTAAAAAATTCTGCAAAGCTGAAGATTTCACACACGTTTCAACTGGTGGCGGTGCTTCATTAGAATTTATCGAAGGTAAAGTATTACCAGGCGTAGCTGCTTTAGATGATATGTAATAAATAATTTAAAATTTAAATTTAAAAGGTTGTAGAATTTTTCTACAACCTTTTATTATTTATAAAAGTAATATTATGAGTATGTCTTTACGAGCGATAGCGTGACAAACCAGAGTATTAATAAATAATAAAAAACAAAATAATAAAAAATAAAATATTCTGTTAGATATTGTTTGTTATTATATTTGAATAAAATAAAATTATCATCCGGCAGCTACGGATAGACAACATCTAAGCTCAGTCAAGCTGCGAAACAGCTACAACAAGCTTCCGCATACAAGCTCACACAAAATTTTAAGATGATGAAACTAGTTCAGCATGACAAAATTTTGGTTCGTTTTGTATCGTATGCTTTGTATACTCAAACAAGTTCTCGCCTGCAATTTCTTCGCTAATATGTTCTTGCTATCCTTCGCTATGGATTTCTAATTTTATTTCCTTTGATATATATTCCGGATTACCACAAAATCAAATTTTTTTTCACAATGACTTATATTAATAACATCATTTATTTAATTTCATTACATGTTAAATTTTATTAAAAAAGATACTTATTTTTAATAAAACAATCAATTTTGAACCTTCATATGTTTTATGGATTTGTAAAGGTTATTAATTTGAAAGGTTGAAAAAATGGCTACGACTATTTCAAGTGTGAACGTTCCAGTTTGCTCTTTTAAGGGTTCATCTGTAGAAGACGATAGTAAATCAAAGGTAAAAGATGTTTCATCAACTGTTCAAGCAGTTTCAGATGAAATTAATGAAACTGGTGAAGCATTAGCTCACGGTATGGATGGTGTTACAAAATGTGCTGGTACTGTTGGTACAAGTGCTTTAGGTTTATGGACAATTGCTAAAAAACCTATTGTTGGTGTTTATGAATATTTTACTGACATAGTAATGCAAGACGGTAAACCAGTTATTCAAGATGTTTTTGATAGTAAAGGTAAACAAAAAATAAATCCAGAGACTGGTGAAGCAGTAACAAGAGTTTTAAGAAAAGCTAACTGGAAAAAAATAGGAATTGCTGGTGGCATTGCAGCAGCTAGTGTTGCATTATTAGCAATTGTTAATAAAATAAAAAATAACAATAATGAAAAAGTTGAAGAAAAAAAATTAGATAATGAAGTTTAATAATACTTAACAAAATAATAACCTTTAAGAAAGAGGACTTTTAAAGTCCTCTTTTAGATTTTATATTTTATAAAAATTTAAAATCATCAATTAGTTTTTCTGCTGGAACTCGTTTTAGTGAAATATATTCATAAACTGGTTCTAGGTATTTTTGTTCTGATTTTTTATTTGCTCTTAAGCTTGCATATGAAATATCGAAAAATTCCTTAACTAAATCTATAATTTGAATATTACCAAGTTTTGCGTCAATACCAACAACTGGTGTTGTTTTTCTTAGTTGTAGAAAATCTTCATATTTGTATTTTAATAGAATTTTTTCTATTTCTTCCATAGCTTCAAAATTATACATTATACCTTTCCAAAAAGCTGGAACAGAGAAGGTCATCACTGGATTTTGCGCATCGTGATTTCTTATTTCTATATAGCTTTTTAAGCGAACATCTGGAAAAAATAAACTTAAATGATTATACCAATCTTCTATATTTGCGTGGATACCAAGTAATCCGTCACGCATAAATTCTCTAAAGGTTTGATTAGTTGGAAAACAAGTCTTGCCACGTTGTACAAAAATCATAGGAACATCAAGCAATATTTCAACGTAGTCCATAAATGAAAAATTAGTATTTTTTTCAAATAGTTTTTGGTGAATGTAACCACATCTATCTTCATCAACATTTAACCAAGAGTATGCTCTATAAGATTTACAACCAGAAGCCTTCCCCCCTCTAATTGGCGAATTTGCGTAGATTGCACTTATAATAGGACTCATTTTTAATGCTAAAGAAAGTTTTTTTATAGCATCTTCTTCACTCTTGTAATCAAAATTTGATTGAATACCTGCTGTTTCTCTCATCATTACAAAAGGAGTTAACCCTTTTGTTGGTAAGTATTTTGTCATATATTCATAACGGCTTTTAGGTATTATTTTTATATCTTCAAAAGTAGAAACCGGTTGAATACCACTTTCTAAAACCATTGCACCAATTTTATCTGCATAAGTAGATAGTTCTGTATAAAAATTCATAAGATGAGTCGTTATTTCATCTAAATTTTCATAGGGTGCTAAACTTAATTCAACTTGGCTACCCGGTTCAAGAGTTATTACACCAATATCACTTTTTAATGCAATTAAATTTCCATTTTCATAAATTCTTTGCCATTTATCTTCTGAAAAGCATTCAAGAACTTTTACTACATCATCATATTTAACCGCTTTAAAATTGTTTCTATAAATGAGTAATTTTTCTGATTCTACACCAATAGCTTCTTTTGTTTTGCAACCTGATATAAAAATTTCAGCAAGTTGATTTTTATTTAATATAATGTCTGATTGATTATTTGTTAACAGCATAAGTTCTTTCTTTTGAAAAATGTTTTTCTATAATTTCTTCTAAACAAGCCATTATTTTATCTTCAAAATGTATTCCATAATTTTGGTTAATTTCACGGATAAAATAGCAAGGACTAGTTACGTTTATTTCTATTACTTTTTCACTAATAACATCAAGACCTACAAGATATATCCCTCTTTTAGATAATTCTTGTGCTATTTTTTGAGCCATTGCTTTTTCATTTTCTGTTAGTTCGACACCTTTAAAATATTTATCAGAATGGACAGAAAATTTGAAATTATGTTCAGCTGGTAATTTTTGAATACATCTATCTAAAACAGTTTCACCAATAATTAAAACTCTTTTATCTCCATTTTTGGCTTCTGGCAAGTATTCTTGAACCATTACTGGAGTTTTTCCATTCTCAGTCATAGCGTTGATTATAGTTATAAGGTTTTTATCTTCATTATTTAAATAATAAACACCACTACCAAAGCATCTATTTAATGGTTTAAGTATTGCTTCTTTATTCTTTTCAACAAAGTCCATAATAACTTTCATAGAGCTTGAAACAATGTTTTTTGGTGCAAATTCTGGGAAGTAATTAATGTGGAATTTTTCATTGAAATTTTTAACTTCTGTTGGGTCATTAAAAACTAAAGTTTTTGTTTTATCAACATAGTCAAAAACGTAGCAAGCATTGATGTAGTTTATATCTACAGGTGGGTCTGGACGGAAGAATACAATATCAAAATCGTTTATAAGGTTTTTAGACTTTTCTTTTTTGTAGAAAATATCTTCATCCTTGATATAAGCTTCCATTGAAAAAGCACAACCTTTTGCATTTTCAATAAACAAATCACTTTTAATTGCAATTGATACCTTGTAATTACGCTTTAAAAATTCCTTTATGAACCAAAAGTTAGTAACTAAATCATTAAACTCAAAATACTTAAGCTCAATATCATCTATGATAAAAAGAATTTTTTTTGACATACCCTACCCCTTTTCCATTATAAGAGTAGCACTTAAATGGATTTTTTCAAAGTAAATTAAGCTAGTTTAATAGTTTAATTATAAAATTAAATTGTTTAATGCTCTTTCTAGAGAATAAAGATTCATTCGTGATGAAAAACGATAGTTATAATTCAAAATATCGCTAATTTTTTCAAAAATATTAGTTATATTTTTGATTGATTTACCATTTTTGAGCAAGCTAATAAGTAAGTATTTTAGGTCAGAAGTTAGTAATACTTTTAAAATATCCCAAACAAGCCAACCACTTTTTTTACTAACTTGATTTATATATTTTTCTAAAAGTTCATTAGTAAAAATTTCATCTAAATATTCATCATAAATTTTTCGGATGATTTTATCAGTTTCTTTTTCTATTTCTTTTTTTGTACAAACAAAAAATTCATTATAAATATCTTTTCCTTGAATAGAAACAATAAGTTCGTTTTCTTGGATATCATTATAATCTAAAACTCTTATAAGAGGAAAAACAAAACCTGTTTCATTAGTTAATTTGTTTCTTGTATTTCTAATTGCCTCAAGTAGGTAATCTATTACTGGTACAAAATCACTGCCAACCTTGAATACAACTGTATCTTCACAGAGTAAATCAAAATTTTTATTATATTTTCTTTGAACTTCTCTTTTTTTTATAAAATTTATTTTATCTGTAAGTTTTTTAATTTTGATTTCTAATTTTTTAAGCATAATTCTATTTAATAACTTTTTTTTCATAGTCAAATTAAAATTTAAATTTTAATAAAAAATTAATGTTTACTACCAAATCTTAATTAAATATAAATTTTTGCTGATTTTTCAAAAAAGAACATTAAACTAATAATGTAAGCAATCGAAATATATTTGAGGTGACTTTTTGTCACTCTGAATTTATTTCAGAGTCTTATAAGTTATAAAATTAATGACTTAAATTTAAATTGGTTAGATTCCGAAATTAATTCGGAATGACAGTTAATAAAAATTGAAAAGAGGTGTTCTTAGATGATAGATTTTAATAGATTAACTGATTATGCAAAAGAGATTATTTATTCTGCTCAACAAGTAATGTTTAGATATAAAAACTCACAACTAGAGCCTATTCATATTATGCTTGCAATTGCAGAAGATAATGAAGGTATTGCTAAAGACTACTCTAAAGAACTTAAAATTGACAATGATAATTTTAAACACCAATTGGTTAGTGAAATTTCATCACTTCCACAAGTTCAAACAATGAACCCTAATCAACAAGTTTATATGTCACATATAACAAATACTATGTTTGATATGGCACAAGAAAATGCAGATAGCATAAAAGACTCTTTCATCAGTGTTGAACATATCTTGATGGCTATGACAGAGTTATCGGGTTCTAAAATTCAACAAATATTGAATAATAATAAAATTACAAAAAACTCTATTTTAAACGCAATGAAGAAAGTTAGAGGTAATAGAAAAGTGGATTCTAAAAACGCAGAAGATTCATATAAAGCATTAGAGAAATATTCTACAGATTTAACTGCTCTTGCTCGCAAGGGTAAACTAGACCCAGTTATAGGTCGTGATGATGAAATACGTAGAATTATCCAAGTTTTGAACAGAAAAACCAAAAATAACCCTGTTTTAATAGGTGAGCCTGGTGTTGGTAAAACTGCTATTATTGAAGGTTTAGCTCAAAGAATTATTCGTGGTGACGTACCAGAAAATTTAAAAGACTCAAAATTAATAGCACTAGACTTAGGTGCTTTAATTGCAGGTGCAAAATTTAGAGGAGAATTTGAAGAACGTTTAAAGGCTGTTTTAAAAGAAGTTGAAGATTCAAACGGCGAAATTATAATGTTTATAGATGAACTTCATACAGTAGTTGGTGCTGGTGCAACAGAAGGCTCAACTGACGCTGGTAATCTTTTAAAACCAATGCTTGCTCGTGGCACAATAAAGTGTATTGGTGCAACTACAATTAATGAATACCGTAAATATATTGAAAAAGACCCAGCTTTAGAACGTCGTTTTCAACCAGTTATGGCTGATGAACCAACAATTGAAGACACAATTAGTATCTTAAGAGGTTTAAAACAACGCTATGAAGTATATCATGGAGTTAGAATTAAAGACTCTGCACTAGTAGCTGCTGCAAAACTTTCAGATAGATATATTACAGATAGATTTTTGCCAGATAAAGCTATTGACTTGGTTGATGAAGCGGCTTCTTCATTAAGAATTGAAATTGATTCAATGCCAGAAGAACTTGATATGCTTGTTCGTCAAAAAATGCAACTTGAAATTGAACGTGAAGCATTAAAACAAGAAGAAAATTCTGCAAATGCTGAAAAAATTCAAAATATTGAAGCAACAATATCAGATTTAAGTAAAAAAATTGATAAATTAAAAAATCAATGGGAATTTGAAAAAAACTCTATTCAAGGTGAAGCTTCTATAAAAGAAGAAATAGAAAAAGTTAAAATCCAAATTGAAGCAGCAGAGCGTGATATGGATTTACAAAAAGCAGCTGAACTTAAATATGGTAAACTTATGCAGCTAGAAAAACAACTTTTAGAAGTTGGTGAAAATGCTACAGAAAATAAAAATACACTTTTAAAAGAAGAAATTGATGAAGACGATATTGCTCAAATTGTAAGTAAATGGACTGGTATTGCCGTTAATAAACTATTAGAGAGCGAAATGCAAAAACTAATACAAATGGAAGACTTTTTACACAATAGAGTTGTAGGTCAAGATGAAGCTGTTGAAGTTGTATCTGACGCAATTCGTCGTGCACGTTCTGGGTTAAAAGATCCAAACCGTCCTATTGGTACATTTATTTTCTTAGGTCCAACTGGTGTTGGTAAAACAGAACTAGCTAAATCTCTTGCAGAATTTATGTTCAATGACGAAGATGCCTTAATTAGAATTGATATGTCTGAATATATGGAAAAACATACAGTTGCAAGATTAATTGGTGCACCTCCAGGATATGTTGGTTATGATGAGGGTGGACAGTTAACAGAACAAGTTAGAAGAAAACCATATTCTGTTGTACTTTTTGATGAGATAGAAAAAGCACATCCAGACGTGTTCAATATAATGCTGCAAATCTTTGATGATGGTAGATTAACTGATTCTAAAGGTAGAACAGTTGACTTTAAAAATACACTCATTATATTAACAAGTAACATAGGTAGTGAGATTATTCTTAAAAATACACTTGAATCAATGTTATCTGAAGCTCAAGCTGAAAAAACAAAAGATGAAGTTATGTCTTTAATGCAACAAAGATTTAGACCAGAGTTCTTAAATAGAATTGATGAAATTGTATTCTTTAAGGCTTTAACAATGATGCAATTAGCTAAAATTGTTGATATTCAAGCTGCTAACCTACGTAAATTACTAAGTGAACAAGATATTACTATTGAATTTACAGAAGACGCAAAGGAATTTTTAGCACAAAAAGGTTATAACCCAATTTATGGTGCAAGACCACTAAAAAGAACTATTAGACAATTGGTAGAAAACCCATTATCTAAAAAAATCTTGAAACAAGAAGTTACTCCACACTCAAATGTAGTTGTTGATGTAGAAGGTGATGAATTGAGTTTTAGATAAAATAGACTGGACTGCCACGCTATCGCTCGCAGTGACTAAAAATGTCATTACGAGGAGTATAACGACGAAGTAATCCAGAAAAGAATTAAAAACGTACACACATTACTATAACCCCCGATGAATTTATTCTTCGGGGATTTCTTTCATAAATGGATTATGTAATTTCATCCAAGTTCGCTTAATTCTTGAACCGATAGAATCAAGTTCAATCATCAACGCATCTTCCTTTTCTTCTTCTTTAGAAGAAAATTCAAAAACGTCCTGTTCTTCTTTTTCGTCTTTCTTTTTCTTACCTTGTTGAAAATAACCTAAATTACCAGCACCCCCATCGTTTGTGTGATGAGATTTTTGGATAGATGGTAATCTGTCTGGACCATTGATACCGAAAGACATATATGCCTTCTTTCTTCGTTGAGAAAGTGAACAGTATTTAGAGATAACATCTCTACTATTATTATATACTACATTTGTAGAAATTTAAATCATGTAAATGGATGAATATTAAGATTGTAAAGTTGTCTATTAAAGTATTAGTCAAAAGTGCCGATAAACATACTGTATAACTATGGCTAAATAAGTATGGATTTTGCAGATATAATAAAGAAATTGAGTGGAACATCATCAACAGGAAGCACACAAGGAAGTGGTTCTAGTTCTTCTGCAAGTTCAACATATGATGAAGTTTCTGTATTTTCAGAGAAGTCAGATGTAATGCCAACATCATCGACAGAAATGAAAGATGAAGAATACTTTTGGTGGGAAAAAAGATTAGAAGAGAAGAAAGAAGCAGAAGAACAAGGTACTGAAAAAAGTTTTGATGAAACAAAACTAGACCCTAAAGAATGGAATAGCTTGGAGCCAAAAGCAAATAATAAGTTTTTGAGTAATGAGGTAAAAGATTATACTTTCAAAACATCAAGTGGAACAAAGATAGACTTAGAAGATATTGAAGGTGTAAAAATCTATGAAAATAAATCAACTGGTGAAGTAATTATAGTAGGTGCAAATGGTGCTACTATAAACGCTGGAAATAAAGATGCAAAGATTACAATCTATGATTCTGATATTAAAAAATTAGATACAGATAAGGGTAATGATGAGATAAAAATCTATAACTCTAATGTTGGGAAATTAACAACTGGAAGAGGTATAGATAATGTAGTAATTGAGAATTCAACAGTAGATAAGATAAATACTGGTGCTGGAAGTGATAGTGTAACAGCAAGTAATTCAGATGTTGAAGTGTTAAAAACAGCATCTGGAGAAGATACAGTTAATTTAAATAAAACAGAAGCAAATAAAGTTAAAACTGGCGGTGGAAGCGATAATGTAATTGCTACAGATTCTTCTGTAGATAAATTAAAATCTGGTGGTGGAAGTAATTCATTAAATATAGAGAATACAGAAGTAGAAAAATTAAAAACAAGTAAAAAAGATACAGTTATAGAAGATAGTAATTATATTGATATAGATAAAACAAAGATAGCAGAACTTGGTGCTGATAGTGTAATAGACATAGGCGGTGGTGCTACAGCAACAGTTAGTGAATATTCACAATATTTATTATCACAACCAGTAGGATTTGAAACAGAAGAAGAATATCAAGAGTATGTAATTCAATCATTAACATCTAATCTTGAAACAATGAAATCAGTATTTGGAACACAAGAAGATAAAGATGGTTGGGTAGCTGGTGGCTATAATGGATTAAAAGAATTAACTGGCTTAGGAATATCAGATAAAGATGTAGAAGAAATGATAGCTAAGCAAGAAGAAATGGTTGCTGGTTTAACTGCAGCAATAAATGGTGAAAGTGAAATGTCTTTTGAAGAGGCGTATGAGTATTATACTGGAACTACTTATTCAAAAGAGAAAATAGATAGATATATGGATGTTGCAAATACATATTCAGCAATGATGGTTGGTTGCCAATATGATGAAAACTATATGGAAGAGTTTGAAAAAGCAACTGGAATGAGCGTTGAAGATGTAACAAAAGAATATGCACTGTGTCAATTAGATACTTTTGGTAAAAGTACTGGTATTCAAGACTTAGTAGAAAAATATTCTCAAGACCAAGAAGGTTTTGCAGATAAATTATCAGCAGCTATCTCGACTGTAGGTATAACTTGTATTGTTGTTGGCGCTGTTGTATCATTCGTATTTCCACCTGCAGCACCAGTTGGTGCAGCGTTAATGACTGCGGGTAAATATGTATCACTAGGTGGCATGTTTATGGATAACGCAATGGATTTAGTTGATGACACAACAGATAAAGACGGATTAACAAAAGAAGAACTTGGTGAAAATGCGTTAGAAACTGGTGTAGAAGTTGTATCTTATGCAACTGGTCGTGCTATAGGTGGTTTAACAAATAACATTAATACGACGGTATCTAATCTTGCAACTCAAGCTGGTGCAAGCAATGTCACATCTTATATTGCTGGTCAAGCAGCAGAAACAAGTGCTGATATGTTATTGTCATTAGGTGCAGATTATGCAATAGCGCAAGGTCAGTCATTGATTACAACTGGCGAGTTTTTGGATTCAGATGAATATTGGTCATTAGATAGATTCTTAGGCGAAGGCAAAAACCAACTTATTGGTATTTTAACTGGTTTATCTAGTGCCAAGATTAATAATTCTTCAGGACAAGCAGCAGTATATGCGACAGCTGGAAAAATGGTTTTAGATGGAGATTCTGCTGGTGCAAGAACATATTTAGAAACTTCTGGTGTAAAAGTTGATGATACAAGTTTTGATGACTTTCAAAGAACTGTAATTGAAGCAAATCCAGAAGCAGATGTTCCAAAATTAGAAGCACCAAAAGAAAATAATGCTCCAGAAATTGAAGTAGATAAGCCAGTTGAAGAAAACTCTCCTAGAGGTTTCGTATTCAATCCAGAAACAGGTGAACTGACTCCAATAAAACCAAAAAGTGAATCTTCAGAAAACACTAAAACTATTGAACTTGATCACCCTGAAAGTGGTGATAATATTGGTGTGAATTTAAGAGGAAATTCTTCCCTTGGTAGTGTAGATATCGTTAAAACTGTTGATGTTACGGGAGAAACAGACACAAAAACACCAATTGCAGAAGATGGAAGAAGCATTGATGTTGGTATAGATGAACTTAGACTAAAGTTACCAAAACTCGGTAATTCTAAGTTTAAATCACTAAAACATGCTCTTCTACACGCAGAAGTTGGTACTATAAGAGTAGAAGACAATATTCAAATAGAAAAAATAGATGCAAATACTTATAGAGTTACCGATCTAAGTACTCCAAAAGAAAATGTATCTATTGGAGATATGCTTGATGCTATTGACGGATATAAATATTCATCTTTCAATGGTTCAGAGGACAGTTTAGGTTCACCTGGTATACAAGCACTTGTATTAAAAGCCGAAGAAACTCTTAAATTAGTTCGACTTTACTATGATACGGGAGAAATTGGAGATAAAGAAGTTTCAGTAATATATGAAACCATAAAAAGAATGCAAGATTTTCAATTCGACGGAACTGATGCTGAAATATTTAATTCATTAAATAAATACAAATCAGGACTGTATCAGTACATTAATGCAATATTAAGAGGGGAAGATGTGCCAAAATTAGCCTCTGGCATTGCATATCAGAAATCCCAAACACAAATGATAGCGTACGCAAAGAAACAAATACCGCTATTAAGTTCATTCTTGAAAAGTTTTGAACTGCCGACAGAAACTAAGCTATACAGAACAGATAAATATAGTATTTTTAGTAATTTAGAATTGAAAAGTGGAAAATATTCTGGTCAAAAATTATCCGACCTATTAGAATCATATGCGAACGGTGAAGATGTAGATTTAGAAGATATAAACAGCACAATTCAAGGTCAGATAATAAACCAAAAAAGTTTCTTGTCGACAAGTATATTGAAAAGTGGTGCTTATGATCATAACAGGCAAGATCGTCAAATTGTATGGAATTTTACAACTTTAGGCAATACTCACGGTGCTTATATTGATGCCTGCTCACATAATGCAACTTATGAATATGAAGTATTAGTAGATAAAGGTGCAAAAATAAAGATAAAAAAAATTGAATTTGTAGATGGAAAATTTTATATAGATGCCGATGTATCTAATTAAACAAATTTATCATCATCCCAACGCTGATGAATGCTTGTTTGATAACTACTACTTGTATCACTTGATTTTTTTGAATTTATATTAATAACCTGATATATGTCTTTAGCATATTTATCCAGCAAAGATGAATGCTCTATATTTTCTATCCAACTTCGAGGCATTTTGTTTATTCCTATATATGCACCACAAATATTACCAGCAACAGCACCTGTTGTATCACTATCCCCACTATGGTTTACAGCAGTAATTATAGTTTTTTTATAGTTATCAGGATGTCTTAATACAGAGTATAATGCTATACCTAATGTTTCAGCAGCATTAGCCCCCTTACCAAATTGTTTTTCAATAGTTTCAACAGGATCATTATCTTCTTTTGATAATTCTAATGCTTTATCTATATTTTCTAAAACATATTCATGTGAATCGTGTTGTTTAAGTATAGTTTTTGAAACATTAATTGCTGTTTCAAGATCATTGCCTGACATTATATTTGATATAATTGCAGCAAAACAGCCAGCGGCTAGATACGCATCTGGATGGCCATGTGTTAACGCAGTAGACTTAGCAGCTACGGTAAATGCCAATTCGGGATCTTTGTATAATAACCCAATAGGTGCACTACGCATAATTCCACCATTACCATATGAATTATTAACAGGATTTTCAATTGTTCCAGGAGAACCTTCTTTTAACGCAGTCATACAAGTATAACCAGGACCTCTCTGATGATACATTGCAGGATTACCTAATAATCCACTTTCAGAATATGCACATTCAGGGCTTTTTGTTTGAGTACTATACCAATCTAAATAAGAATCATAAATTATAGAATAACTTGGCTCTGTTTCTAAGTTATGATTACGAAGATAACTCTTTAATAATGCTTCTATTGTAAATAGTGACATTTGAGTATCATCAGTTACTTGATAAACACCACTAGTTTTTGGAATATAATGTAAACCTGATTCACCATATTTTTCTTTTATTCGATCATATGTATATGCTTCTATTTTTGCGCCAAGAGCATCACCAACAGCACCACCTAATAAACACCCTTTAATTTGTTGTGTTCTTTGTGTATCAAGATTATCATTACTTACTCGTTCAACACCTTGAAATGAAATCATATTTCTTTTAAATGATTCATTTGTAAGTAATCTGTTGTAATTAGCATATGTATTAAATATTACATCATTATTCGAATTTTTTTGTGGCTTGTTTGCACTTGCAGTTTGAGAAAATGTAATTTGTTTTTTTATATCATAACATTGAGGGAAAGAATAATTTATTTTCATGAGTTTAGAACACCTTTTTTAACAACTATTCTAAACACTGTAAAAAAACATTTTTCCATTAATTATTTCAAATATTAAAATTAATTTACAAATACAAATCCATATCCATATCAAATACTATAGTAAATTTTTAATATTCATATTTTTTATTTTCTATGTTTAAGAGAGAACATTATGCTTAAAAAGAGTATAAAAATTGATTTTTCTGTAAATATCTTTAATAAATATTCCAGTAATATATTAATTCTGGTAGAAAATGTGTTACTTTATAGATATGTCTAATATAAACTGGAATCAATTTACAAATAATTTTTTGAACAACTTTAATCGAGGTGTTCAAAATAGCAATGTGCAAAATACCCAACAACCTTTGATTGGGCAACCACAACCACAATCAAATGCACCATATATTGCTCAGCCGTTTTTGCCTCAAACAACTCAACAATTGGCACAAACAGTTACAGAATTGGCTCTTTTAAACCAACAACAAACAGCTAATATGTTAAAAGACTTGCTTCAAATGCCAAAGAATTTTGACCAGCTTTTAACTCAACTTGCTAATATGCCAAAGGAAACTGCACAAAAAACAGCATTGATGTTATTAGCTTCTAGTTTAAATACTGGTCAATTAGCTTCTATGTTGCAAACTAATTCTAAAGAAGCAATGAGTAACCTTTATAAAATGCTTGCACAGTTTAATCAACTAGGCTTGAGTATCAAAGATGAACAAACGTCAGAACTTTCTAAGTTGATTTCATTTGTATCGGCATCGGCTAGCTCTGATGTTCAAACAATTAGAACAACAATGCTAATGTATTTACCTTGGTTACCATTAACCGACCCAAATGCTTTTAAATTAGAAATTGCTGGAGCGGGTGCTGATGGTGGTGTAGGTGCTGATGATTTTATTACTCTATTAATTTCTACAGAAAACTATGGAAACATTCAAGCTATCGTTTATAAAACAGAACAAGATGGTATAAAAATACAATTTACTTCTTCACAAACATTCCCTCAAAAAGATTTTGTTGAATTAATGAAAGAAGAAAGTAAAAAACACAATATCAATATTAATTTATTATTAGATGTTAAAGAAGCCTTCAACAAGAAAAAGGATGAAAAATCAGAAACTCAAGTATTTATGAACACAAGTCCAGGAATAAATCCATTTTTATTATTGATTTCAAACACAGTAATAAAACACGTTCATACAATTGACTATAAAGAAAATCTAAGAGAACAACGAAAAGAGAAAATACAAAATGGCGAAAGTTAAAACAAAGTGGGTATGCCAAAATTGTGGATATGAAACACTAAAATATATAGGTAAATGTCCAGACTGTAATAATTGGGGAACATTGGTTGAAGAAGTTGAAATCAAAACACAAACACCTAGTCAAAGTGTTGTGATTGATGATAGCCCAGTTTGTTTAATAAATGAAATTGAAATTACAGAAAGTATTAAAGTTCCAAGTGGTTTTGAAGAATTAGACCGTGTTTTAGGTGGTGGTCTGGTTCAAGGTTCTCTTGTTCTTTTAGCTGGTGATCCTGGAATTGGTAAATCTACTTTAGTACTTCAAACAGCTGGAAATATTTGCAGACAAGGTAAAAAACTTTTATATGTTTGCGCCGAAGAATCTGGTTCTCAAGTTAAACTTCGTGCCCAAAGATTGAATGTTAATACAGATAATTTATATGTTTATTCTCAAACAAACCTTGAAGCAGTTATCACTCAACTTGATAACTTAAAGCCAGAAATTTTGGTTATAGACTCAATTCAATCAATCTATACAACAAATATTACAAGCTCATCTGGTAGTGTTTCTCAAATACGTGAATGTACAAATGCTTTAATGGATATAGCTAAGAATAAAAACATTACAGTTATTGTTATCGGGCATGTGACAAAAGACGGTAATATTGCTGGCCCTAAGGTTTTAGAACACATGGTTGATACTGTTATATATTTTGAAGGTGATAAGTATAAGTCCCAAAGATTGTTGCGTTCTATCAAAAACCGTTTTGGTTCAACAAATGAAATTGGCGTTTTCAATATGGTTGAAAATGGGTTAGAAGAAGTTACAAACCCAAGTGAATTATTTATGAAAGAACGCACAGATTCCGCAACTCCTGGTAGTGTTATTATAGCAACAAACGAGGGAACTAGAGCTTTATTAGTTGAAGTTCAAGCATTAGTTGGTGCAACTTCATACCCAGCCCCAAGACGTGTTGCAACAGGGCTAGAATATAATAGGCTTTTACAAATTATCGCTGTTTTAGAAAAAAGAATTGGCTTAAACCTATCAAAACATGATGTTTATGTAAATGTTATAGGTGGTATTGAGATTGATGAACCAGCAGCCGATTTAGGTATTGCACTTGCTATTGCAACTTGCTATCGTGATGTAGTTGTTGACCCTGATTGTGTGATTATAGGTGAAATAAGTTTATCTGGTGAAATAAGAAATGTTTCTAATTTAGAAAAACGTATTTATGAAGCACAAAAACTTGGATTTAAAAAAGCAATAGTTCCAAAACTAAGCAAAAAATTACCAAGTAATTTTGAAATAGAAGTAATTGAAGTACCAAATTTAATGCACGCCATTAGAGTTTGCGTGAGCAAGAAATAAAATGTTGCTTGTACATAAATATGTTATGGATATAAGTCATTGCGAAAAAATCTTTGATTTTTGTGGCAATCCAGAATATATATCAAAGGAAATAAAAATAGCGTCCTAGTTCTACGGATAGATAACATCAATTTCAGTATAGACACGCAAACTCACTTCGTTCAAACAGTGCGTGTCTTGTTGTTTCTTCAATAAGATGTTATAACTATCC
>JAFTSM010000008.1 GCA_017467305.1 Candidatus Gastranaerophilales bacterium | reverse complement strand
TTTTCTTCTGGTTTCTTTTCTGGTTCTGGTGTTGGTTCTGGAGCTGGTGCTGGTTGACCACCAATTGGAGCTCCTCCACCATGAAGTGGACATGTCATTGTAACATCAGATTGTACCATTCTATCTGTTACCCAAATTGCATTTTTTTCATATTCTGGAATATATCCAGTTACTGCAACTTGATCTGGACAGTGTGGTGTAGCCATTTGTTTTGACTCATTACATATTGTAATTCCACCATGGCCTTCACATGTTTCCTTAGGAACATTATCCTCAGTATATACTTCCATATATGCTGTATTTGGTCCACAGTTTGGTCCAGATAATTTTCCAGAAATCACACATGTAGATCTTCTAATTATTCCTTCTGGCTCTTCAAATTTAGTTGGTTCTAATTCTAAATCTTTATGAATTCTTGTCATAATTTCGTCCCATAAGTAACCTGCTGGGTTTCCTGAGAATCTAACTTTAGCATTATCTTTATATCCATACCAACATGCACCTGTATAATATGGTGTAAATCCACAAAGCCATCTATCATAATCTTCATTTGTTGTACCAGTTTTTGCTGCAACATCCATGTTTGCTATTTTACAATATGTTGCTGTTCCAGAAATTACTGGTTGTTTTAATATATCTTTAACAATATATGCATTTTGTTCAGTCATTACTTGTGTTTCTTCTTGTGAAGCTTCAAAAACAACTTCACCTTTTGAATTTTCTACTTTTGTGTAGTAGATTGGAGTTTTATATACACCATCGTTAGCAATCATTGCATAAGCTCCTGCCATATCTGCTGGTGCAACACCATTTTGTAATCCACCAAGAGCTAAAGCTAAACCTTCTTCTGAAAAATCAGGGAATCCTAATTTCTTACAGAACTCAATTGAAACTTCAGTTCCAAGTGTTGATAAAGCTTTTGCATTTGGAATATTGTGTGATTTTTCAATTGCTGTACGTAAATTTGAAAATTCACTATATCCTGTTGAATTTTTTGGTCTCCATGGTTTCGCACTTTTTGGTCCCCATGTTGTTAATTGGTTATAATAAACAGTTCCTCCAGTTAACACTCCAGCTTCAACACCTGGTGCAATAACTGCAATTGGTTTCATTGAAGAACCTGTTTGTTTCTTGATTTTTGTTGGATAGTTAAAGTATCCAAGTTTTGTTGTAGCTGTTCTATTTTCTTTATCTCCTGTTGCTGTTGCTGCAGCTACTACTTGACCTGTTGTATGGTCCATAATTACAATTGTTGGATTTGAATATTGTGTTATTGTTTCTGTTTCACCAGTTTCTTCATTTTTTACTTTTTCAGTTACTGATGTAAACCATCTTTCTTTTACAATCTCTTCTTCAACTATTGCTTGAATATCAGATTTTTGAGTTGTATATATTTTATATCCATTGCTGTATAATTGCATTTCAGCCATTTTTCTATCCATGTCTTCATTTTCTGCCATTAATCTATTTAAGATTTGGTCAATAGCTTCTTCTACAACATATGATACGTCAACTGTAGTTTCTGCTCTTTCTCCACGTTTAAAGTTTAATCCTTTATCAACGTCTGCACAAGCTGTATCATACTCTTCTTTATTAATATATCCTAACTCTTCCATTTTCATTAAAACAGTTTTTGTTCTTGTTTTAATTTTATTATCCATTTCAGTTTTCTTTGCATCACCATCTTCTTCTTTTGAATAATCTTTAAATGGTTTATATGCATTTGGTGAATGGTTTATACCAGCCATGTATGCACATTCTGCAATAGATAAATCTTTAGCACTTTTATCAAAATAGTAAATTGAACCAAGTTCAACACCGTTGATGTCATCTCCACCAACAAATATTAAATTTAGATATAACTCTAATATTTGATCTTTTGATAAATATTGTTCTACTTGAATAGCTTTTGAAATTTCTTTAACTTTTCTCATTACACCAGCTAAAGCTGTTCTTTCTTTATCTTGAGTAATGTTTTTAATAACTTGTTGTGTTATTGTACTACCACCAAAGCTTGAGTTACCACCATTTAAAACATAAGTTACTGTAGCATATGCTGTTCTTGAAAGGTCTATACCATTATGTTCATAAAATCCTTCATCTTCGATTGCTACATAAGCTTTTGGTAAATAACTAGACATTTGGTCTAAGCTAATACTCTTTCTTTTTGAACCAACACTTAGTTCGGCTATTTGATTTCCATCAGCATCATAAGCAGTTGAGTTTTCGTATCCTACAACTAAGTCCTCTGGTTTTATTTTTAGTTCTTCACCAAATATTCCAAAGAACGCACCTACTAGAACACCACAACCAATAATAGCAAGTAGAATAAATACTATAATACCTATTCTTAACCACTTAGCTGCTTTAGGATGTTTATCTTTAAACTTTACTTTCTTTCCTTTTTCTGATTTTGAGCTTGTAGATTTTCTAACTTTTTTAGTTTTTCCAGTTGTTCTTACTCTTTTTGTTTCATTACTTCTATCGTTACTCATAAATCCTCCTTCTTTAGGTTATTATTCCTTTGTTATTAATTTTAATAAAATCGCAAAATTTTTAAACCCATTTATGCATATTTTATCAAACCTAATTATATTACAAAATGCTAAAAAGATAAAGCTTTTTTAATGAATTTTTTCTTAATTTTTCAATATTTTTTAAACTTTTTTCATATTATTTTTTAGTCAAAAAAATAGTGCATATTTTAAGCAAATATGCACCACTTTTTTTACAAATTATTTTCCAATTTTTGCTGCTTTTACAACATTGTTTAAAAGCATTGCTATAGTCATAGGACCAACACCACCTGGAACTGGTGTTATGAAACTTGCTTTTGGAGCAACGTTTTCATAATCAACATCTCCTGTTATTGTTCCATCTTCTAATCTATTAATTCCAACATCAATAACAACTGCGCCATCTTTAACCATTTCTGCTTTAACAAAGTTTGGTTTTCCTATAGCTGCAATTACTATATCTGCTTCTTTAATAACTTCTCCAATATTTTGAGTTCTTGAATGACATACTGTAACTGTAGAATTTTTATTAAGCATACATTGAATCATTGGTTTTCCAACAATATTACTTCTTCCTAATATAACTGCTCTTTTTCCTTCTGTCTCAATATTGTATTCTTCAAACATTTTAACAACACCATATGGTGTACATGAAATAAATGCATCTTCACCAATTGTTAAATTACCAACATTAATTGGATTAAATCCATCAACATCTTTATTTGGTGAAATTCTTCTAAATGCCTTGTTTACATCAATATGTTTTGGAACTGGACATTGAAGTAAAATTCCATGAATTGAATCATCAGCATTTAATTTATCAATTAAATCTAATAATTCTGCTTCTTCTGTTTTTTCATCAAACAAGAATTCTTCAAATTCAATTCCTACTTTTTCACAAGCTTTTGATTTATTTCTAACATATACAGTAGAACCTGGATCATTACCAACCATGATTACTGCAAGTTTTGGATTAATTCCTTTTGCTTTTAATGCTTCAACATCTTTCTTTAATTCTTTTCTTACTTTTTTTGCTAGTTCTTTTCCATCAATTATTTCTGCCATTTTTTACATCCTCATCATTATTTTTTATTAATATAATATAAACTTCCTGATACAGCTGCTACTGCAATTGCTGTAATTACAAAATAAACACTTACTGCAACATTGTTACCAACTTCTGGTAATACACCTACTTGTTTTTGAATGTCTGCAAGTTCATCATCAACTTCGTTAGTAACTTCATTAGCTACTTCATTTGTTGGATCTTCTGGTTCTTCTGTTGTTAATAAGCTCGTTGCAACATAAGCAACTTCACCATTATATAATACTCTTGACCATTCTGTTGATACACCAGTTCTTGTTAATTGTTCACCTTCTTCTAAGCTACCAATTTTATTATTGTTAGTTTTTGTTGAACAACTACTTCTTACATTACAAGCTTTTTTTGCATAAACTTTTTCATCAACATCTTTAAATTTAGGCATTTGTTCTTCATTATCTTTAGCTGTATTTGTTGAGTTAGTTGTATTGGTTTTATTTGCAACGCTTGCAGTATTGTTTGAAGGTTTTTGTTTTTTACAATCACCTGTATATGTATGATTTCCTGTAGCTTTTAATGTTATAGTTTCTTTTGCACCGCAACCTGATGCTGTACATACTTTTTCTGCACTACCATTTTCACAGCATGTAGCTGCTTTTATGGTTTTTTGTTCTCCCCAAGTATGTCCTTTAGCTTTTTCAGTTGTTTTTCTTTCTAGTTCTTTATTACAACTACTACATTTTGTAACTTCAATTTTATCTTTTGTACAAGATAAATTTTGAACTACTTCTGTCTTTTTATTTTCATGAGTACATGGAACATTTATAACTATATTTTGAGTAAATGTTTTGCTTCCATCTGCACCCTCGAATATATCTCCATTATGATTTGTAATTACTATATTAGACATAGTGATTGTTGCTGTACCACCAACTTTTGCATTAAATGTTGCCTTAGTAATACTACCACTATTGGTTTCATCATACATTATTTTTTGAACTTCTGATGTTGTTCCATCACTATATTTAACTTGAACATTATAAGAATAAATTGTACATCCTGCTGGTACATTTTTTAATGATACTGTAAAATCTTTTCCTTTATCAATTGAACCAACACAATTAATACCAGCGGCAGCATATGCTTTATTTAATGCTGAAAATGTTGTTCCTATTATCATTATTAATAAAATTATTGAAATTTGTTTTATAATCTTTTTCATACTTCACCGCCTCTATTACATATTATCGTCTACAATTTCTGCTTTA
>JAFTSM010000060.1 GCA_017467305.1 Candidatus Gastranaerophilales bacterium | reverse complement strand
GGATAGTTATAACATCTTATTGAAGAAACAACAAGACACGCACTGTTTGAACGAAGTGAGTTTGCGTGTCTATACTGAAATTGATGTTATCTATCCGTAGAACTAGGACGCTATTTTTATTTCCTTTGATATATATTCTGGTTTGCCACGCTTACGCTCGCAAAGACGTACCCATAACATTATTTATGTAATTATAACTTTTTATTCTAATCAATGTCTTTTTCTACAATATATCTTGGTCTTGCTTTTACCTCTTGAAAGAGTTGCCCTAAATATTCAGCGATGATACCGAGACACAAAATCTGAATACCACCAATAAAAGCAACCGAAACAACAGTCGTTGCATAACCAGGAACGGCAGTATGTCTTATATATTTATCAATAAAAGCACTAACACCAAGAATAAAACTGCCAAATGACATCAAAAAACCAATTAAAGTTACCAACCTCAAAGGAACTAAGCTAAATGAAGTAATACCACTTATTGCAAGAGCAAAAAGGGAAAAAGAAGTAAACTTAGTTTTTCCAATTTCACGAGGTTTTACATCAAAATAAACATAGTCTTTTTTATATCCAAGTTCATTAAAGATACCACGTAAAAATAAATTAGTTTCAGGGAAAGTATTTAAAGTTTCCACAACTTCTCTACTTACTAAACGATAATCAGAGTGATTTATCTTTATATTTACACCTAACATATTCATTAATTTATAAAAAGCAAGTGCAGAATATTTTTTAAAAAATCCATCTGTATCCCTATCAGTACGAATACCACAAACTATTTTTGCACCATTTTTATACTTAGTAATAAACTCTCTTATTTTTGTTTCATCTTGTTGTAAATCAGCATCAATAGTAATAAAGCAATCAGTATTATGCTTTAACGATTCTAATAACCCAGCAAGTATCGCTTTCTGATTACCAAAATTACGACTAAATTTTAAACCTTTCACACGATTTTTATATTCTGAAGAAGATTTTTCAATTTCTTCCCAAGTTTTGTCAGTACTACCATCATCAACATAGAATAAAAAGCTTTCTTCAGAAATTTCAGAATTTTTAATAAGCTCATCTAAAATTTCTATTAATCTTTGTGTTGCTATAGGAATATTAGCTTCTTCATTCAAACAAGGAACTATCACCGATAAAACTGGTAATTTAGTCATACTATCCACCTTTTATGCTACAATCCTATAATAAAGTATTACAATGGTTTATGCAATGAAAAAACTTATTATTAATGCGGACGACTTTGGTTATTCAAAAGAAAATAATGAAGCAATAAAACTAGGATATGAAGCTGGAATAATAACTTCAACAAGTTTAATTGCGAATATGCAAGGTTTTGAACACGCTGTTTTAAATATTCTTCCTCAAATGCAATCAATAGATGTTGGTTTCCACTTTAATATAATTGAAGGAAAAAGTTTAACAAACCAATCAATGTTATGTGATAAGGAAGGTAACTTCAATAATAACTATCTTCAATTAATTTTAAAATCTAATAATAAAGAATTTATCAAACAAACCGAAATAGAGTTTCGTGCACAATTCGAGAAATTGTCAAAACACTCTAAAATATCCCACATTGATTCTCACGTACATACTGCATCAATCCCCAATATTCATAAACTAATCACCAGATTAGCAAAAGAATACAATATTAAATACATAAGAACACCATTTGAAAAACCTTATATTGTCCTAAAAAAATCCTTTAATATAAAGTTTGTAATAAACATTTTAAAGAATATTCTTTTAAATACATTTTCTTTAATTAATAAAAAAGAAATAAAAACTAACGACTACTTTATTGGTGTTTTATATACGGGGATGATGGATGAAAATACAATAATAAACGGGTTAAAAGGTATAAAAAAAGAAAATTCTATAACTGAAATTATTTTTCATCCAACAATAGACAAAAATAGAAAAAATAACTACAGAGAATTCCAAATAACCCAAAACCCAAATTTAAAAAAAGAGATTAAAAACTTAGGCTTTGAGTTAACAACTTATACTAAGTATTACCAAGAGTCTGAGCAAAACTCATAACTTCATCTACACTACAATTATTATCAAGTAAATCTGCAATTAGAAACGCGCGTTCGATGTCTAAGATACCACTTACTGGCTTACAAACATTTATCAAATCAACAATATCTGTAAAGCAAGCTTTTTGTTTAGACATATCCCAAATAATATCAGCCAAAGATTCATTAGGATAACCATATTCATCTTTACAAAGTTCAAGAGCTTTTAATATATTTTCTTTTGTCTCTTTGTTCCTACATAAAGCAATTGTAACCGTAGCTGAATTTTCATCAACTCTTTCTGCTGTTGGAGATTTAGAGCTTGCAATAACATCTGTACATAATTTAAGAAATTCTTGCTCGTTTAAAACCATATTTTCTGTATACAAGAAATGTTCAGCAAGACTATAAAGTGACTCTGAAGCATTTTGGTCATAATTGCCTAATTCATTTTTTGCCAACTGAACAAGTGGTAATATATTTTCTTTTTGAGTCATCATTTGAGAGAAATCAGAAACAAAAGCCATCATATCTTCATTATTTTTCACTTCAGGAAGAAGATTTGCAACATCTTTTCCAGCAATAATCATTTTAGTTAAAGCACAAGCATTTTCAACATCATCCTCATCAAGATTACCTTCTTTATCTCTTGGAATAGCGTTCAAAATTGTAAGTATATCAGAACTCAATGCTCCAGATTTTTTCAAATACACCATAGAATTAACTTTATCTACATCAATTCCAAAACGGGTTATACCAGTCGCCTCATCTGTTTTTTGTTCAAGAGAGTACTCTGTTAACGGCAAAATATGGTCATAAGAAACGCCAGAATTTCTGAGCATAGTAAATACTCTTAACGCATTTTGGTCTAATGCTAAGTCTGAAGTTGTGTATTTGTGTGTAAAATCTTGAATAATTTTATTTTCATATTCCGAAGCAAAATCATCATAATCTTTTTTTACTTTAGAAAATGTTTCATCACCCTTTTTTATATACTCAACAACTTTGTTATCTTTCATAACTATAACAGTATCATCCATATAAAAAGAGACTTGATTCAACTTGTTTATAGGGTTTTGACGTTCATTTCTTTCATTTATTCTTGTTACAGCCAAATTTTTCTTCATCGTTAATAATGCGTTAATACTTTGAGAATTAAAATGAACAACACCATCCACGGTTTTAGAAAAATTCAAAACAAAATCAGCTACCATATCTGGAGAAAAGCCAGCATCTAGCAATTTTGTTACAGAGGAATAAACATCTTTCTTATTTTCAAAATTTTTATTTAATTTTTTTGCTAACTTTAAAGAAGTAACATCTTCAATACCCATAGATTTATAGGCAATCAAATCATAAGCCCAAGAAAAATCTATTTCAGTATCTTCATATTGCATAACTGGATATTCATCTGCAGCTTGAAAAATAACTTCTGGTGATATCTTTGCCTCACAAAGACGCTGAACAATTTTAACTGTATCATTAGATATTGCTTCACCAAGCCCTCTACATTTATCAACAAATTTAGATAAATTTCTAGGAGAAACATCCATATCTTTAAATGCAAGAACTATTTGCCTTGTCTCATCATCTATTTCACCTTTTGTATTTTTACAAGCTTCAAAACGAGATATCAAGTCGTTTTTATTAGTTATAGGCATAGCGTATGCTTGACTAGTTTCTTCAGCTTTTTTCTCATCTTGTTTAACAAGAATAGATAAAAACTCGATTTCATCCTCAATCATATCCAAATCAGCATAATTACTTTCTTTTAATGCTATTTCACGCAATTGCTTGAGCATTTCTAATTTCTTTTGATTTAACGTAGGAGAATTAGCCAAATCAGACTTTTCAGCCTGTTTTAGAAATTTTTCATATTTCCTTTTTAACGATTCATATTCACTAAGTTGCTCATATTTACCAACAGAACGTTGTTTAGATGTTTTTCCTACTGAAAAATCTGTCATAATACACCTTTTCAAATACTTTTACAAAACCGAATTATATACTTATATACGGAAAAAAAAACAAAAACTTTAGCTAGATTAATAGGTTTAAACTTTTTTTGTTAACATATGTAACACTTTAATCAAAAAAAGTAAATTACAAAATATCAGCGTTCTTTTTTAACTCGGATGATAAATCGGAATAAAAAAAGGTAAGGTACAAAATGTTAAACTCAGAAAAAAAAGTAACAGTTGAATGGCTTTGTAATGTAAAAGGAAGCAATGCAGAAAAATCAGAAGTTTGCGAAAAAACTACAATGTCGAATCCTATAACTGATAGTTATTCCGATACAGATAAACTATCAATAATGATTGCTAAAATTTTACATGAAGAACTACCAATGTTAGAAAATAATTCACTATTAAAAGACTTAGTTATGTACTCATTATTAGAGAAAATGAAGACTGTACAAAGTGTTGAAAATGTTTTATCATATATGAAGGAAAACAATGCAAAACAAGTGCATGATGTGTCTTTTAAAAATGGAGAAGTTCGTATTAAATGTTCAACTTAAAACAATTTAAATTAGTTAAAGAATTAAAAAATTCAAAGCCACAGTGGAAATGGCTTCAGTTTTCTGGCTCAAAAAATACAAAAGATGAACTTCTTAATTCACTAATAGCAGATAATAAGTTTATTGAAGAAGACTTAAAAATCCGTGCTATGGTTGAAGATATGATAAAGAAGGAATTCCCAGAAAGATTAAAAGATGAAAAACAATACAAATATCTTGTAGATTGTGTTGTTAATAAACTAAAACGTCAACAACTAGGCAATATCCAATCGTTAGAAGAAGTTGAACAATAAAAAAATATATAAATTGAAACAAAAGAACATTGCTCACAAGGGTAATGTTTTTTTTATTGCTTCTGTACAAAATAATATCGAACATTTTGGCAACACAAATTGTATAGGAGAAAACAATGAAATACTTAATCAAAAAACCAGATACTTTTTTAAATACTTTAAATGATGATATAAACGCAATTTTACAAAAAAGCTTTGATAACCTATTTCCAGAATACATTTTCCACCAAGAATTAAAAGGAATGGCAATGCCAGTAGATGTCAAAGAATATGATGATGAATATTGCGTTAAGGTTGAATTACCAGGAATAAATAAAGACGATATAAATATCGATATCAATAAATCTTACGTTAAAATCGAAGCAAACAAAGAAATTGAGAAAGAGACAGAAGATAAAAAGCATAAATATCACAAATCAGAATTCAGATATGGCAACTATTCTAGAACCTTATATTTCCCTTATGAAATCAATGTTGAAACATCAACAGCCGACCTAAAAAAAGGAATATTGCATCTTACTCTTCCAAAACTTGTTCAAGATAACAAAGAAACAAAAAAATTAGAAATTTCAGAATAGTAATGACTATTATCATAGGAATAAAACTTCCAGAAAAGAATACAAATGCAGTTGAATTTCAGAAAATACTAACTGAGTTCAACTGCACAATAAAAATGAGAATTGGAATAAATAATTCTTCTATTTTTTGTTCATCAAATGGAATAATTCTTTTACAAATCGAGAATACAGAAAAAGCTATTGATTTAGAGAAAGAATTACTCGAAATAAGTGGCATAGAGATACAGCGAATGATATTTTAGAGAGGAAACATGTCAGAGAAAGTTGTAATTATTGGTGGTGGTGCAGCTGGACCCAAAACAGCAGCAAAACTAAGACGAGAAAGAAAAGATTTAAAAATTGATTTATATACACAAGAAGATATTATTTCTTATTCAGCTTGTGGGCTACCTTATTTTATTGAAAATATCATTCAGAAAGCAGAAACTCTAATAATGAGAACGCCAGAAGATTTTAAGAAACAAAATATTGATGTACATACAAATCAAAAGTGTATAAATATAGACACACGAAATAAAACAGTCACAATAGAAGACATGATTTCACAAAATATATATGATGTTTCATATGATGTACTTGTAATTGCAACAGGTGCAACACCAATAATTCCAAATATCAGAAATATTGATTTAAAAAATATATTTACACTCAGAACAATTCAAGACGGTGTAAAAATTAAAGAAAAAATGCTCCAATCTAAAAAAGCTGTTTTGATTGGCGGTGGTTATATTTCAATAGAAGTAATGGAAGCACTTGTACATAATGGGCTCCACGTAACTTTAATTGAGAAAAATAAACATATATTATCTATGTTTGATGAAGACTTTGCACAAACAATTACAGACCATATATTAGGTCACACCCCAGGACAAGTAAATATTCTAACAAATGAAGAAGTTGTTGCTTTTCTTGGGAATGAAAATGATGAAGTAGAAAAAGTAATAACAGCTTCTGGGAAAGAAATCGAAACAGATTTTGTCGTTTTAGGAACTGGGGTAAGACCAAATACTGATTTCTTACAAGGTAGCGATTTAAAACTAAGCGTAAATAATAGTATTAAAGTTGGTCATACAATGAGAACATCCAAAATAGGGATTTTTGCTGTGGGAGATTGTACAGATAATTTTAATTTAGTAACCAACCGCTATACTTGGGTACCAATGGGTTCAACCGCAAATAAAGAAGGTAGATGTGCAGCAATAAATATTGCAGGTGGAATATGTTCTTTTGACGGAATAATGAACTCAACAATTACAAAATATTTTGATTACACAATTTCTATGATTGGTATTAGTTATAAGGAAGCGTTAGAGCTCGGCTTTCAACCAGAATATGCGATTGTGACAAAAAGAGATAAAGCTGGTTATATGCCAAATACTGGAACTATAACACTTAAATTAATAGCGGATAGAAATACTCATACCATTTTAGGAATACAAGGAATTGGAGATGGTGAAGTAAATCAAAGAATAAACACAGTAATTCCAGCAATATTAAGTAAAACAAAGCTGGAGTCGTTTATGAATTTGGATCTACCATATTCTCCACCATATTCTCCAGCTATTGATCCAGTATTAAATGCTGCACAGATAATTTATCAAAAAATTAGTGATTAGCAGTCATTTTTTCATTTTTTATCATCTGCAATAGAACTTCTTGAGCTTTTTTAAGCTGTTTATCATCCTTTGCCTTTATATCTTCTTCAGAAAGTTTAATTTCTATATCTGGTGAAATACCTTTCTTGTTGATATCTGTACCATTTGGGGTTAAATATTTCTGAATAGTAATATTTAAACCAGCTTTAAATGGAGCCAAAGACTTAACCTCTTGAACAACACCTTTTCCAAAAGTATTTTCACCAACTAGTATTGCTCTTTGGTTATCCTTTAAAGCACCTGACATAATCTCACTAGCGGATGCACTACCCTTATTAATCAAAACAACTAGTGGTTGAGTTGAAAAATATCTTCTTGTAGAACGAGCTGTATCTTTGTAACCATCTCTATCAACAGTACTTACAATAATTTCATCATCCAAAAAGAAATCTGAAATTTTTATAGCATTAGATAAAAGCCCCCCAGTATTTCCACGTAGGTCAACTATAATACCTTCTTTATCCTTGTATTGAACTAATAAATCTTGGAAATCAGCTGGAACACTATGTCCCATAAAAGAACTCAATCTTATGTATCCAATAGATTCATCAAGCTTAAAACTATCTGGTAATTTTTTTGAGATAGATTTAATTTTAATTTCATCTCTAACCACTTTATAGACTTTATCAGGAGAACCTTTTCTTTTAATTAAAAGTTCAACTGTAGTACCTTTTTTCCCTCTAATCTTGTCAGCTGCTTTATCGATAGACATGTCTTTAGTCGAAGCACCATCAATAGAAAGAATTTCATCCTCAGCAAGTAAACCAGCTTTTTCTCCTGGTGTATCTTCTATAGGCGAGATAATTAAAACTTTACCGTCTCTTAAACCTATTTGAACCCCAATACCGTAAAGAGAACCTTTAATCATGCTTTTTTCTTCTTCAAATTCTCTTGGAGTAACAAACCTAGTATATCTATCGTTTAAACTTGCAACCATAGTTTCAATTGCCACATAGGCATCTTCTGGAGTCTTAATTTTATCATCATATTTATGACGCCATCTATACCAATCTTGACCATTATTTGTTTGATCTAAAAATTTTGTATTAACAATTTTCCAAACCATATCATATAATACAGTTTCTGACTCAGCCATTGCTGTGTTACTTCTAGCAAAAGTCATACTAACAACTATTAAAGATAATGTTATTAATGCAATATTTTTTAAATTTTTTCTCACAACTCTCTCCTTGTCAACTCACATTATAATATAAATTTCAATATTTGGTCATTACCATTTATGGTTATAAGACTCAAGTTTTGAAATAAAGTTTCTTATCCTTACAAAATATTCTTAATTACAATGTAATTTTTTTCCATTTTTATTACCTTTTTTATAAAGGAGAAAATAATGAACCATTTAGATATAGAACTACAAGGTATAGATAAAGAGGGAAAAATCAAAACATATAAACTTAATAATTTTAAAGGAAATAATTTAATAGTTTATTTTTACCCGCAAGATGATACTCCAGTTTGCACTCAAGAAGCAAATGACTTTAAAGAAGCATTAAACGAGCTAGAAAAATATGTAACTATAATTGGTGTAAGTTCAAATAATTTAGAAGACCACATCGAATTTCACAACAAACATAATCTAAATTTTATTCTGTTTTCTGACACGGAAAATAAACTAAAACACGCCTTTGAAGAACACGATAAATATACACAAAATATCCATAGAGCAACTTTTATTTTAGACCAAAATGGTAACATAATAAAATATTGGGTAAAAGTTGATATTGATGGACATATTGCAAAAATTTCGGAATATTTAAAAAACATATTTAATTAAATACTAAAAACAATCCTAATTAACGCTTGCAAAAACGAGATAAAAACTCATTCATCTGACAATTTGGAGCATTAAATATAGGATTAGCAAGAATCTTGCAAAAATCGGCATGTTTTGGATGTTTTTCTGAAAATATATTCAATTTGTCATATATTTTTCTATCTATATTCATATCAAGAAGTTCGAGGAATGTAGCAGTTGCCCCAAGTTTTTCTGCCATTTTAACAAACTTTGGCATTTCTCTATAATTATATGCATTAACAACAAAATTTAAATTAAAATATTTGATTTTATTTTCTTTTTTTAGTTTAGACATATAACGAACATTACGCATTACTTGTCTAAAATTTCCACCTTTTATCATCTTGTTATATGTCCAAGAATGAACAGCATGAAGAGAAACAACCATCTGGGATATTTTATTTGTTAAATTCAATTCTTCAAACATTTTAGGAGATGCCAACAATCCATTAGTTAAAATTGAAAACTTTATAGAAGGGAACCTTTCAGATATTTTTTTAATTAATTTCTGTGTTTGAGGAGAAAAAAATGTTTCACCTGCTGTTGAAGGCATAACAATTTCTGCATTTTCTAATATATCATCTAAAAATGTATCAATCTTGTCTTCTAAAAGGAAATTAGGCACTTGTATGTAATCTGATGCACAATCTCTGCAGAATATGCAACGTTGATTACAAGAAATATCATAGTTAAAAATTACTATTCTTGGTTTTGGAACTTTCTGTTCTGGAGAAATACAAGATTTAATTCCTTTAACGCATAAATCAAGTTTGCAAATATGGAAATTACCATCAAAAAATTGTCGTCTAAATTCTTGAGCTTTTTCTCCGTTCCATATCTCAGAAAAAGTATTTTCATTCAAATTTCCAATAGGCGAAAACCCTGTCCAATTCGGGCAACAAAAATAGACATCACCATTTTGTTCAATACACGCTTGAGTAAAAGGAATATCACATATAATTTCTTGTGCTTCTTGCACCATATAGCCCTCCAAAACGAACACAGAGATTATAACATATTATAAATATTAGTAATACCTTTTTATGTACATTATGATTAATTATATATATCACTCCGAGTAACAACACCAATAACATTTTGTTTTTTATCGGTAACAACAAGCAGATTAACATTATTTATGTGTAACCTATAATATGCAATACAAAGGCTTTCATCCTCATTTATAGTTATTGGTTCTATATTCATAATCAATGATATTTCTTGTTCTTTATCAACATTATAAAGAATAACATCTTCAATATCTGATTTATTAATCAGACCCATTAGTTTGTTGTTCTTATCTACAATTGGAAAAGAAGAATATGAATAATCTTTTACTTTTAGAATAACTTCTTCAATTTTCATATCAACAGGAAATTTAATAACGTCACTACTCATACAATCAACAACTTTTAACTTTGAAGATTCTTTCGTTTCATAATGTTCAAGTTGATTAACAATAAGTTTTGAATATATAGGTTTATGATTAAATTTTTGAGCAACTAAATCGGCAATTGCGGCACTCAGCATTATTGGAAGAATAAATTTGTAACCTGCCGTCATTTCAAAAACCATAACAATAGCCGTAATCGGAGTTCTTGCAACAGCAGAGAGAAAAGCCCCCATTCCAATTATCGCAATTATTATCGGATTAACTTCAAAGCCAAATATGTTAAATATTGAAGCAACGATATAACCTAAAAATGCACCAAGCATAAGCATTGGTAAAAATATTCCACCTGCAGCACCAGAACCAAAGCAAAATGGAGTAACAAGAAATTTTGCCAGAAAAATAACAACAACTAATACTAATGGAAAGTTATTAGCAAAAAGAGAATCAACAGCCAAATTACCAGAGCCTAAAACTTGTGGAATAAATAAACCAATAAGCCCGACGCCAAGCCCAGATATTGCAGGTTTAAGCCAACAAGGAATTATCTTTAGCTTTTCAAATAGTTCGTTGTTAAAATAAATAACTTTAGCAAACAAAACGCCCAAAATACCAGAAACAACACCCAATACAGCACAGACAATCAATCCTTTAAAATCTAATTCTCCTGTTATTATAGGTATATCAAAAGAGGGATTGTTCCCCATAAAATACCGAGCAACTCCAGATGCTATAACAGTTGCAACAAGTACGGTAAACAACAAATTTACATTAAACTTTGTTGTTAATTCTTCAAAAACAAATAATGTACCAGCAATCGGAGCATTAAAAGTTGCACCTATTGCAGAACCCGCACCAGCCGCTATTAATTTTTCTTGCATTGCACCTTTTAGTTTAAAAAACTTGCTAACAAAAGCTCCACACCCAGCACCTAATTGTACACTAGGGCCTTCTCTGCCGAGTGATAGACCAGAGCCAATTCCTACTAAACCAGCAAGGAATTTAACCACAACACTTCTTGCCCTTGTAATATTCCCCATTCTTGCCATAACCATTTTAACAAAAGGAATTCCACTACCTTTTGTTTCTGGTGCAAATTTATATACAAGAATACCAGATACCAAACCACCTAATGTTGTTATCATTGGGAAAATAATTATTTTTTGAATTAACGTCAAATGCGATATAAAGTTTTGGATAAAAGAGAATAGTTCATTAATACAAAATTTGAAAAAGATAACAACTAAGCCAGAAAACAAACCAACTAAAGCAGCTTGAATTATTATTTTAGTACTTAGAAAGCTTGATATAGTCTGTTTTATTCCTTTCATAATCGAACCTTTTTACTTACAAGATAAGTATATTACAAACTAATATTTTAAGTTTATGGTTTTTCAATTCTCAATATTTAATAATGGAACTGATATTAAACCTTTTTAATAAACTATTAGCAGCTTTAATTAAACATTTGTAAATTCTTGTAAACTTTCTGGGGGGGGGTAAAAAATATTTTTACTGGGTTTGTATAAACAAACAAATTGTACTAGCTGAAGAGTAATTAAATTAATGCGAAAGGGAAAATAATGAATATAAGTCCAATAAATATTTTAAATTCATTTAAAGGAAAACTTTGTATGCTAGATAGCAAATACTCTTGCTCTGGAGATAAACCACGGGAAATAGATGTTGATAAAATAGTTGAAATTAATAAAAAAATGTCTTTTATAAAGATTCAGATAATTCGATAAAGTCTTATCCTTTTAAAGATTCTTTTGGAGAAGGGAGTTCTTTAAATGATGAGCAATATACTCGATTTTTAGCTGCATATACAGCTGCAAAAGTTGCTGATC
>JAFTSM010000059.1 GCA_017467305.1 Candidatus Gastranaerophilales bacterium | reverse complement strand
GCCAGAAGGTGTTAATGCAATTAAATTAAAAAATAAAGAATTAGTAGATACTTTTGTTAAATCAACTCCATTAGAAGAAAAAACTGTTGAAATTTTAAATAAAAGTAAGGATAAAGTTCTTGGATTTAAAGAAGTAAAAACTTTGTTTTCTAACCTAAAAGATAAAGGTGGAAAAGAGTTTTTAGAAAAATTAATTCCAGCACCAGAAAATGTAAGTGCAAAAGATATTTTTTCTGAAATAGGATTTTTATCTGTAAATGGTGCAATTCCAGTTATAGGGGGGATTGCTGGTGGTATTGCTGCCGATAGATTAACCGATAAAGAAAACTGGAAAGAAAAAGTTCCAGATAAAGTTAAAGAGGGTTCATACCAATATTTAGCAAATATATTTATGTGTAATATTGGTGCTGGTTTGGCTCTTGGATTGTTAGAAAAAATGGGTATTAACTCAAAAGCAGCAAGAGCAGTTGGTATGACAGCTGGTATTGTTTTAACTGGAGTTATTGGTGGTAGCAAAGTTGCTAACTTTGTTAGTGAAAAAGTAATTGAACCTTTATTCCATAAAAAAGATAAAACTCATACGCATACAAATCCTAATAATGATGCAAAACTTCAAAAGCACATTGATACTCACCACAAACCACATAAGCATGAAGAAAGAACACCAGAGTTATTAGATATTGGTTTACACACTGACGATATCGCAACAGTATCATTATTATCTGGTTTAAAATGGATAGAACCCGCTCTACCAGTAATGTATACAGTTTCTGGTTATAGAGCAGGTATTGGCTATCGTAATTAAGTTTTTCTATTAATTTCCTTTTTGTTTCTTGTCCAAATCTTTGATTTGGATTTTTTTTATTTTAAATATTCAAGTAGTGTATTTAGCAAATTATATTTGTCTCTATATCCAGAAAATTTTCCTATTAACTTTCCTTCTTTAAATAATAAAAAAGCAGGGAAACCGTCAATACCATATTTATAAACTAACTCTGGATTATCATCACCATTTACTTCACCAATCCAAATATCTTTTTCTGATATTTCTTCTAGAATTGGTTTTTGTTTTTTACAATATCCGCACCAATCTGTAGTAAACGCAATAAATTTTACTCCGTCTTTTATTTTTTCTTCAAAAGTATTTTTGTTTATCTGTTCTAACATAAAAAACTCCTTCTTTTCAGAAAGAGTTTAACTGATTTTTTGATATTTTATATTCTCTTAATTACTATTTTCTAATAACAAGTCTTTCTAGTTTACGAACAAATCTTGTTGGCTTATTTTCTGTATCTTTTGTTATTGAATCAACAAGAATTGTTTTTCCACCAAGTAATTTACCTGCAAGGATATCAGTAAGAGGTCTATCACCAACTACAACAGCTTCTGATGGCTGTACATTTACTGTTTTTAAGAACTCTTTCATTACCTTTGGTGATGGTTTATTTGCGTGACCGATTACTGGAAAATCGCTCATTGCCTGAACTTTTTCAATATAGTCTTTTCTTTTGTTGTTACTGATAATAGCCACTACAAAATTTTGTTTAAGTGAGTTTAAAAGCTCTTTTACTTTTTGTGGGTATTCACCAGATTTAGACGGCATAACTGTACTATCTAAATCAAATAAAACAGCGTTTACGCCTTGAACTTTTAATTCTTTAAAATCTATATCAAATAATGAAACTAAATTATAATCTGGTTTTAATATCATCTTAAATTCTTAACTCCAATGGTTCTAGCTAGTGCATACTTATAATCTATAGGATTTTGAGATAATTCAAGCCAAGTAACATCATTTGTATTTGATAGTTCTTTTTCTTCACCCGATTTATCTTCTGTAATTTTAACAACTTTTGTTTTAAAACATTCAGTTGGTGTTATTATTTCTATTTCGTCATTTAGTAAAAATTTATTTTTAGTTAATACTTTATATTTACCGTCTTTTTCATCCAAGAAAACACATAGACAATCAGCACCAGCTAGTCCTTTAGAAATATCATAACTATAGCCTTCTGAATCTGGTCTATGTAAATAGAAACCAGTTGTATAACCTCTATTACCTATTTTTATAAGTTCGTTATAGTTACCTTCTTCATCAATTTTTCCAGTAGTTAGATAATCATCAATAGCTTTTCTGTACGCTTTTGCAACAGCTGAAACATAGTACAAGCTCTTTGTTCTACCTTCGATTTTAAAAGAATCTACACCAACATCAATTAATTGTGGTAGGTAGTTTATTAGTGCCAAATCTTTAGGACTTAAAATGTGAGTACCTCTATCGTTTTCTTGAATATCAAAGTATTCACCTTCGCGAGATTCTTCAACAATCTTGTAACTCCATCTACAAGATTGAGAACAATTTCCGTGATTTGCTTTTCTTTCACCTTTTGTCATATAGTCACTGATTAGGCAACGACCAGAGAAAGAAACGCATTGTGCACCATGTACAAATACTTCTAATTCCATATCTGGAACTTTGTTTTTAATTTCTTCAATTTGTTTTAAAGATAAGTCACGAGAAAGAACAACTCTTTCTGCCCCCATATCTTGCCAAAAACGAACTGCTTCATAGTTTAAAATGTTTGTTTGTGTACTAACATGGATAGGAATTTCACTCATATATTTTCTGATTACGTTGTACACACCAAAATCTGAAAATAAAATCGCATCAGGTTTTGCTTCATTTATTTTTTCTGCACATTCAATCATTTGGTCAATATCATTACTATATGCAAAAATATTTAATGTTAAATAAACTTTTTTATTTTTAGCGTGTGCTAAATCAATACAATCTTTTAAATTGTTTAATGTGATTAATTCACCTTTTCTCATAGCTCTAAGGCTAAAATCAACCATACCAAGATATACGGCATCAGCTCCGTAGTTTATTGCGTAGTCTAATTTTTCTTTACTGCCCGCTGGTAATAATAATTCGGGTCTTTTAATAATCTTTTCCATACCTTAATTTTACTACAAACTTATTTAAATATAACTTTTTCTCCATTAATGATAATTTCATCTTTAAAAGTAAATTTTGTTTTAAAAGCATTTGCATGATAGTAATCTATATTATTTGTTGGCAAAGAATAACTATCTTTGAGCTTGCTTATGTGTGAATACAGACTATTAGTTTCATTTCTATATATTAGCTTATATTCATTTTTATTTAATAAATTATCATTAAGAGTTGCATCAGTCGGCACAATGATATAATCTGGATTTGTTTCAAGAACTTTATCCCATTTACCTTGTACATTATAGAAGTTATCTAAATCATCTTTTAATTCTTTTGGGTATACTTCTTCATATCGTCCATCCATATAAATTAAAATATCTGGATATAATTTGTATGAAATATAACTCCCCATATCAAAAGGTGAAATAATTTTCCCTTTTAATTCATTTGCACTTAAAAATTCAACAACTCTAAGTGGCTGTTCTGATAAGAATGAGTATTGTAGATATTCTCTGCAAGTCTTTCCAGTAAAGAATAATGTTAAAATTACTAGGATTGCTGTAATTATTTTTTCTTGGTTTATAGGCAGTTTTTTCTTGAATACATCAACAATACATTCATACAAAAACATAAAAGAAACAATTATAAAAAATGGAGTATTTTTAATATACTTAAATGATAAAAATGCACAAGCTACTAATATAAATAGTTTTGTATAATCTGTTCTTAATTTCTTCAAATTTAATAGTATTAGTGCAAAATTTATACAGAATAATATTTTAAATTCGATTAAAAATTGTGGATTAGGATGTGCAAAAGCACTTATCCACTCTGTTACAAATGGGCGTTCCATAGTTGACGCCATAAATATAAACTTAACAAAATCAAAACCATAAGGATTTATAAACATTACAGCCAATGAACAAACTAGAGTTAATAAGTATTTTTTCCACTTGTTTTTGTTTAAGAATTCACCTACTATATAAAGTCCTAAAAGTCCCAAACCAGAAACACAACCACCGTGTATATTTGACCAAAATAGCATAATTATCGGTAATAGAACCAATAATCTATTTTTCTCTTTTTTTCTAACTAACTCTAAAATATAGATAAAAAGAGTAAAGAACAAAAATGTGAAAAAGTGACATCTTAATCCAGATTGAACAATAGTAGGCATTGCTGCCATTGCAAAAAGAAAATATGCAATATTCAAAAAGTGATTATTTTTTCCCGTCTGAAGTTTTATAGTTGCAAAAATTAGTGCAAAAATACTTGTAACGATTAGAATTCTAAAGATTAAAATCCCATTAAACCCAAAGTTGTTTTGGATAAATGAAAATATTACGCTTGAGCCCCATTCATGGTCTAACCAAGTGTGTGTTTGTGTGTAAGAAAATGGGTCTTGTTTTAGAATATGCCCTAGTTCCCAAAAGGCATTACCTTGTAATAACCTAGCCCAATAATCCATATCAATAGTGTTATAAATTAATGTTTGTAGGGCTAAAATTATAAATACAAATAAAATTAATAATAAAAATTCTTTCTTGTTCATAGAGTTATTCTAAATTTAATTTTTACTTTTGGCACAATATGAAGAAATATGAAGCATTAAAACCATTGATTTTATGGGATTTTTTACTTTTTCTAAAAAATAGTTAAATAAAAAACTAAAGTTTAACAAAAGATGTTCCGATACAAGATAATGTCAAGGGCATTAGCCCCATAAAACCTCCCTCCCCAAAGTCTAGTAGCCGCGCCTTAGTTAGCACGGCTTTTTTTTGTTTAAAAATTAAACTTTATAAAAAAAGAAGTTCAATAGAACTTCTTTAAAATATTTATCTTTTTCTTTTACATTCCTATAGTTTGAGACTAAATCACCTTGCTTTATAAGCAAGGTGAACATAATTTATACTTGATAACATACCGTATATTCAGTTGCTTTATCGAACACAACTGGCATATTTAAAATTGCCTTTTGTACGTTATAATCTAATTTTGAAATTTCGCCATTTTTATATTGTTCTTCTAATTTATCTAGTTTCTTTTGGCGTTGAATTTCTTCACGAACAATTTGTTTTGTTGGTTTTTCTTGAGGGGCAAAAGAATTACCATATACGCCTAGTCGTGGTGCAAATGTTTTTGATGCTGTTACTGTTGTCATACCTTTTTCTCCTTACCTTCCGATTAAAAAATAACTTACCTTTTACTTACTTTTAATAAGTATTTTTTTTCGAAGTAAATTACAAAAACGAGAAAAATATTAAGAAGTATTAATTGTTTTCTTTATAAAATTTACAGTAATTTTGTAGTGAACACTTTGCGCAGTCTGGTTTTGTAGGCTTACATACATTTTGCCCTAAAGTTACAAAAAGAGTATTTATATCTGACCAGCATTTTTCAGGTAAGTTCTCTTTTAATGCAAATTCTGTTTCTTCTGGTTCTTTTGTTTCTACTAAACCTAATCTATTTGAAATTCTATGAACATGTACATCAACACAGATACTAGGTAATCCATAACCTTTTGCTTGTACAAGATTTGCAGTCTTACGTCCCACACCCTTGAATTTTATCAATTCTTCAATTTCTTTTGGAACAATTGAATTGTGATTATGATATAACTCATATGCAATATCTAAAATTTGTTGAGCTTTGTTTTTATAAAATCCAACTGGATAGATTGCCTTTTCTAAATCTTCAAGCTTAACACTAAGAAAATCTTTTGGTGTTTTCCCAAGCTTTAACATTCTCATAGTCGCTGGATATGTTGTTTTATCATTAGTTCTAAGAGAAAGTATACACGCAATTAAGACAATAAACGGGTCGTTTATATCTTCCATAAATTTAACAAACTCAGTATATGGAAGATTCATTTGTTTAATATTTTCTATAATCTTATTAAAATTTTTAATCATATTCTCAATATATTCTAAAAAAATTAAAGTTTTTTCAAGTGCGGTCGACATAATAATAGTTATGGTTAGATTTTGATAGATTAGGAGTTTATTTATGTCATTCACAGATGCAATTGGGAAACTACAAAGCGTTATTGCTTCATTAGGAACAGAGGAAACTAAAAAAATAGAAAAGAAAGAAGATGTATCAGAAAGTTCATTATTTAAATCATCAATAGAAGATGTTAATGAAGAAACAGACATTACGGGAATTGAAATTGATTATTCACAAGCTGCAGATGAGGTTTCAGAACAACTATTCACAAATAGAGAAATTCATAGAAATAATAATGATGCAAAAGAATGGAGTCAACGTTTAGACTATGAACTTGAAAATGCTAATATTTCAGAATTTTTAAAAGAAGAATTAGCACCTTTATATAATGAATTATGCGAAGCAACAGATGCTAATGTACGTGAAAAAATTTCTGCAGAGATAAAACATAAATATCTAGAAGCTGAAGCAAATGGTGCTACTGGTACTGATTTTGAAAAGCTTGATTTAGATTTACAAAGATTTTCTTCTTTATCTGCTCAAGGAAAAGCTGTTAGCGAATTATATGAACAATTGGCAGAAGTCGATGATTATGAAATGAAGAATAAGATTTATGCACAAATAGACAAAACAAATGCTGATTTTAGTGCTGAACAAGAAAAGTTATTTATGCAATCATATATTAGAGAATTTGATTTGTCAGATGAACAAGTTGATGGATTATCTGATTGGTATTCTAAATTGAGTGAAACTACTGATGAAGATGCTAGAGCAAAAATTCAAGCTGAAATTAAAAAATACTGTGCAGAGCAAGGTATTGATTCAAATAGTGAAATGATTTTAGGATTAGATTTAAGTGTTGCTCAATTGTCTCGTATGCAAGATCTTTCTTTATTATACGAAGAAGCTATGCATACTAATTCAGATAAGCAACTTGATATGATTTATAGAGAAATCAATTTAAAAAATACTGAACATTTGATTAAAAATGATGAAATGGAACAAAAAATGATACTTTCAGATATGGGTCTTGATGACGAAACAAAACAAAAAGTTTTAGAATTATTTGATAAATTATCTGGTGTGAATGATAGAAGTAATGCTGACAAAATTAATGCAGAAATTGCTCAAGAACTTGCGGAAGCCGGTGTTGATTTATCTGGAAGAGATTATGCTTTACTACAATTAACTAATACAAATTTACAAATGGAAAAAGAAAATCTTGAAATTTATGAAGAATTAATGTACACAACAAACCCGGAAAAAATTAATGACTTAAATATTAAATTACAAAATATTTATGAGTCATATGAAAATGAATTCGATAATATACATGAAAAAATAAATAATATTGATGAAGCTAATTTTGTTGAAAATTTAGGTGAAATGTACGAAGATTTATCAAACGCAACTTCTGCTGAAGATAGAAATGCTATAAAAGAGCACATTCAAGATATGATTGATGACAAAAATAAAGAAATTTTAGAACAGAAAATTTTTGATTCTTATTTCGATTTATATGATGTAGATAGCGAAGCTGAAAAATCTCAAAAAATAGCGGAAATACAAAGTCTTCATGCAGAATACGGTGAAATGCAGAATGAACGAAAACTATCTGATTTGTATGATAAATTATCTGAAGCGAAAGATGCTAATTCTAGAGATGTGATACGTGCAGAAATAAGAAAAATTGAAAATGAAATAAATCAAAAAGCAGAACTTGAGTCTTTATACGAACAATTAGCTGAATGTGAAAGTATTGGTGAACGTGAAAAGATTCTAGCAAAAATAAAAGAGTTAGAATAAACTAAAAAATAAAAAGGAGATAATAAAATATCTCCTTTTTTGTTGACTTGTTTGAAAAATTTGAGATAATTTTTCTAGAAAGAGGAATTATCTTGAGCCGAAATTTAAAAGGGATATTTTGTGGAGCAATATCAGCTGCTAGTTATGGGACAAATCCATTATTCGCATTACCACTATTTGCTGCTGGGATTGGAGTACAGTCTGTTTTATTTTATAGATACTCCGTAGCACTATTAATTTATTTTTTAATTTTGAAATTTATAAAAAAGTCATCTTTAAAAATTTCTTTAAAAGATATCCTTCCATTATTGATTTTAGCTTGTTTATTCTGTTCATCATCAATCACTTTATTTAACGCTTTCCGCTACATAGAATCAGGAATTGCTTGTACTATTTTATTTATTTATCCAATATTGGTTGCATTGATAATGAACATTTTCTACAAAGAGAAAATTACAAAAACAACAATAGCTGCATTAACTCTTACAACTATCGGTATTCTTCTTTTATACAATGGCAATTTAAATCAAAGTTTAAACAAGACTGGTCTGATGTTTATTTTTGCTTCTGCACTATCTTATGCTTTATACATTGTTGCAGTTAAAAAAATAAAGAGCGTTGATAAAATACCAACAGGAAAAATGACCTTCTACGTTATGTTATTTAGTCTTCCAATTTATATATATAACCTTAAATTTTTGACTCAACTTCAGATGATTGATAACCCTATGTTATGGTTAAATGTACTTGGATTAGCAATCTTTCCTACTATTATTTCTATAGAAACAACAAATATAGCAATAAAATTAATAGGTTCTACTTTTACTGCAATATTAGGTGCACTAGAGCCATTAACTGCTATTTTCTTTGGTGTTCTTCTCTTTGGTGAAACAATGACAACTAAAATTATAATTGGTGTAGTTGCAATTATAGTTGGTGTTACTCTTATTATTTTGAGAAAAACTAAAGTTTGATTTTGCAAAAGTTGTTATTTTGGTATATTATTGGACTAATAATAATTTGGGATAAGGATAGAAAATATGTTTGAAAATTATCTTTCAGAGAGAATTAAAGGTACTCCATCATCTTTCATAAGAGAAATTTTAAAGGTCACACAAAAGCCAGAAATTATTTCTTTTGCGGGTGGTTTGCCAAATCCTATTTCTTTCCCTCAAGAAGAGCTAAAAGTGTCTATGGATAGAATAACAGAACAATATGGTGCTAAAATCTATCAATATTCTACAACTTGCGGTTTAGATAGCCTTAGACAATATATTGTTGATAGATATAAACAACTATGGAATATGGATATTACAGTTGATAACGTAATTATCACAACTGGTTCTCAACAAGCTTTAGATTTAATTGGTAAAGTTTTTGTTAATGAGGGTGATACTGTAATGGTAGAAAAACCTTCATATCTTGGTCTATTACAAGCTTTCTGTATGTACAAAGCCCAATTTGTTCAAACACAATTAAATGATGATGGTTTGGATATTGAAGATTTAAAAAATACTTTAAAAACCCACAAACCAAAATTAGCATATTTAATTCCAAACTTCCAAAACCCTACTGGTTTAACATATACAAAAGAAAATAGAGAAAAAGTTTTTGAAGTTATCAAAGATGAAAATATGATTTTAATTCAAGATGACCCATATGGCGAATTAAGATTTGAAGAGACAGAACGTATTCCATACATCGGACTAAACCAAACAAATAAAAATATCTATTTAGGTTCATTCTCTAAAATTGTAACTCCAGGTATGCGTTTAGGTTATGCAATTGCAAATAAAGAAATCATTAAAATGTTAGAAACTGCAAAACAAGCTTCTGACCTACATTCTAATATTTTTGGTCAATATTTAATTGCTGATTATTTATTAAATAATGACTTAGATAAACACATTGAAAAAATTAAGAAGTTATATAAAACTCAAGCTAATGCGATGATTAGTGCAATGGAAGAGTACTTCCCTAAAACTGTTAAATTTACATATCCTAAAGGTGGTATGTTTACTTGGGTAACTTTAGAAGAAGGTAAAGATGTTCTAACATTGTTTGATAAAGCTATAGCCCAAAATGTTGCATTTGTTCCAGGTCATCCATTCTATGTAAATCCAGATAAAGTTAATACTTTAAGATTAAATTATACTAATGCTGATGAAGAAACAATTAGAACTGGTATTAAACGTTTAGCTGCAGCTTTAGGTGAAATATAGTTGTGACTGTTCAAGATAAAGTTCTATCAAAAACATTGAAGATAGTTGGGGGAAAACTACTTCGAAATGTTGATGACATTTCATCCATAAAAAAACTTATAAACCTTCTTTCTAAAAAAGGTTATATTGGTACACACGTAATTAACACGACTATACATAGTGAAGATGAAAAACTTGTTGAACACGAAATTTTAAACTACATAATCCATTCTGGCGAATATACAGAATCTATGGCTTATGATGTAAATGAACTCTCATTAAATATGGCTATAGATATGTGTAGTAAGGGGGTATTTGCTTATGATTTACTTCCTCATAATTTCACTTTTCACAATGGAAAATGGTTTTTATACGACTTTGATTCTTTTAAGTTTAGCCCTACAAAATCAATAACTCAAATACGTGGTTTCTTCAAAATAATTTTTAGTAATTATGAGATTTTACGCCTTATATCTAGAGAAGAGTTAAAACATTATTACTTAACCCGTTATAGAATAGAAGATATTTTTCATATTATCCCTTTATCTAGGTGGTTATACCTATTTTTTAATCAATCAGTTTGTAACATTTTATATGCAATCGGTTTTCACAAACTAACTTATTTGTATTTAAGAAAACTCTTTAGAAAATATAGTAAAAAACATATTAAAAACTATTACTTATATAGTGAAAATCAAGAATTTTCCAATTTAAATAAAATTCTATCTAAGTTTGATATTAAAAACGCTTTTTGTATTGGAAAAGAAGCTGGAAACTGGGCCATTTATAATGAACAATCTATTTCTAATATTCAAAAACTTGTTTATATTGATGACTATAAATTATGCGATGAGTATTATAACTATATTGTCAAAAATGAATTTAAAAATATAATTCCAGCTGTCTTATATCCCTTAGTAAATGATGATGAAATACCACAAGAATATAAATATCGTGCTTTATATGACAGCTACACTCAAGAACGTTTTTATTCTGATTGTGTAATTGCATTAGATATTGATATAAATGAAGATTTACTTAAAAATCTTTCAGTATTTACTTCTAACATTCTTGTAATTGAAAACAGAAACTATAACATTGATATTATTGGTTATTTAAATTCAATTTTTAATAAAGTAGAAATAAATGAAAAATATATAATAGGTACTGAAAAAAAATCACAAACAATACCTACTGCAAATAAACCATACAAAGACGGAAATCGTGGTCCAGATGCACGTAGACAATCCAGAATGGTTAAAGCATTAATAAAATCTCAATTATAAAAATCTACTTAACTTGTAACTTTTTAGAAGTCAATTTTAATATTGAAGATTTATAAAACTCAGTATTAATATTCAAGTATTCACCTAAAACTAATAATGAGAATAAGAAATCTCTAACTTCTTCAATATTATCATTAGTCTCTAAAACAGTATCTAATAGCTTAGTAAATTTCATATAAATCTTATTAAAATACATATTTTGAGCTTCAGCAATATCAACTTTAAGTTGAAGTTTACCAGCACTTTCAAATAATTTTAATATTTTATCTAATCTATGTATTTCAAAATTTTTCACGAAATTATAAATCGTTTTTTGAATTTGTTCAGAGAATATTTTATTTGTAGGTGCTTTATCAATCTCAACTTTAAATGATTGAGCCTCATTACATATTTCAATAGCTTTTTGGATAATATCTTCATCAATTATATTAGGACAATCAGTAAATAACTCATTAAAATCTGAAGAAAGTGTATATTGAGCAGCAAGCTTATATTCTTGTGGAACATTAATACCAAGTGCAATAAGCTGTTGAATAGAGCTTTTACCGTCATTATATACATCTCTATAGTTATTTGAGAATTTACTTAGTTTATCTTTTAAAGAAGTTAACAAAATATTACTTCTATCCTCAATTAAAATGTCTTTCAAAGTGAAATATTCATTACCAAATATACTGTCTAACATTCTGATAATTTCAGTTGTAGGTTTATTTGTATATGTATCTATTAATTTCTTAGATAATTCAACAATATTTTCTGAATCGTCATAACGTTTGATAGCACAATGGAAATCACCTTCTGGGAACTGTAAACAAGCAAAGAATCTATCAGATTTTTCTAAAGTAATCTTAGATTCAATTTCAATACGTCCAACAGAAAAAGTTGTTGTACCATTAGACGTACTCTTATAAAAATGCTTTTTGATGTTATAACAATATAATGAGGAATTATCATCAAAATCAGTACTTGTTGATGAAATAGCCCACAAAGCAGCTATTTGTTTTATAGATACGCTTGATGGTTTAACAAATCGTTCATAAACATCTTTGCCAGAACCAAATCCATGAATATTACTTTGAGCACGAGAAAGTATTGCTAAAAATCCAGTTTCAATATCAGCAGATGAAAAAGAACCAGCTAATTGCATAGCTCTAGCTGCATATTTCATTATTTGAGTAGTTTCTAAACCAGAAATTTCTGAGAAAAACCAACCACAACTTGTATACATCAACATTGCTTGGCGTTGAATTTCCATTAATTTTAATGCTTTACTTACTTCCGATTTATCTAATTTATACTTTTGATGTTTTTTCAAGAAGTTAGAAATAGAAGTTTTGCTTCTATCTAAAATTACATCAATATAATCATTTCTCGCAGCCCAAACATCTTTAAAATATGTAGGTCCATGTTCTTCCAAAACTTTTATTAATTCATCACGAACATAATCTAATGCTTCACGAAGTGGTTTTCTCCATTTTTGGTTCCAACCATATCCACCACCAGTAGAACATCCACAATCATCACACCAACGACCAACACCGTGAGCACAACTCCACGCAGATACATCTTTAATGTCTACTTCATATTTTGGTGGTTCTAATTCAAGATAATTAGCATAGTTTGTAATAATGAAACCTTCATCTTTTGCCCTAATTTTAAGAACGTAAGAAAGCGCCATATCACCAAATTTAGTATGGTGACCATAGCTTTCACCATCAGTAGCAATATGAACTAATTGATTATAATCTCTTGCAGGAGAAATACCGTCTTTTAAACGAGAGATAAACTTATTTCCATCTGTTAATAACTCATCAAAAGCAACTGATTTAGAAATAGAACCGTCATAGAAGAATAAATCAATATATTTACTTCTATCAGATTTAATATAATATCTATAAGCCCTTGCAGGATCAATATTACCCCAGCTTACATCTTGCCAATTTTCTTTTGAGTTTAATTTTTTAAACGCTTTTGCTTGATATGGAGAAAGGATAGTAAACTTAATACCACAATCAACTAAAGCCTCCATAGTGGCATCATCACATGCCGTTTCTGCGAGCCACATGCCTTCTGGTCTACGACCAAAACGATATTGAAAATCTTTTATTCCCCAAAGGATTTGTGTATATTTATCATTTCTATTTGCTAACGGCATAATAATATGGTTATAAACTTGAGCAATTGCATTACCATGACCGTTATTTTGAGCAATACTTTCAACATCTGCTTTTATAATCCTCTGATAAGAATATGGAGAGTACTGCTCCATCCAAGAAAGTAAAGTAGGTCCAAAGTTAAAACTAATATAAGAATAGTTATTAACAATATCCATTATTTTATTTTCTTGGGTAACTATTTTAGAAACCGAATTAGGAGTATAACATTCGGCAACAATCCTATCATTCCAGTCGTGATAAGGATATGCACTATCTTGAACCTCAATTGTCTCTAACCAAGGGTTCTCTCTTGGCGGTTGATAAAAGTGCCCATGAATTGCTAAATATACTTTTTTATTATCCTTCACAACTAACTCCTAATTAACTATATTATTATTTTTTAGATTTTTCTTTTTTCTCTAAGACAACAAAAGTTGATGCATCAACCCAAGGGTCACCTAGTGCTGTAGAAAAAACCTTACCAGATATTTTAACTTTATCTCCAGCATCAACATCCATATTTTTTTCTGCAACTTCTCTTGTAATAAAAATCTTCATTTCAGAAAGTGGTATAACATGGTCAACAACATCTGGTCTTCTAATTAAAACACCAATATATTTAGCTGGGTCGCGATATGCCGGTTTATAATCAAGGCCTAAAGATGTAAATGCTACTATTTCAGCATTAAAAGTAATATTTTTATTCAAATAATTTACCGGATTATTCACAACAGCAACTGGTGAAACATTCAAATATGCAACAGATTGTGCTTTTTGAGCAGGTTTAATAGGCGTTTGAACCGCAGCTTCAACAGTATTCAAATTTAAAAATAATAATGAACCTAGAACTAATGTATAAATCAATTTTTTCATCATAAAAAGACCTCTAAAAATATATAAAAATATTTTAGCATATTTTTTACAAAAGGCATTATATACACAAGAGTTAACCATTTTGTTAACAAAAAACCACATAAAAAAGTGTAGATTGAAACCAATCCTTACCGAACTTAAAATAATACTTTTTCGCAACCCCGAAATAAAGTGTTCGTCTGTTTCAATCTACATTTTCAATATAACGTATTTATTAGGTCATTTCACTGGTCTAGAGTATAGTTTATTAAACAAGAATATAATTCTGTTATAGTAACCCTATAGCAGTACTAATTCTGTAAAACATTGTCTTTAATGACATTACCCATTTTGTCAGTTCCAACAATTTCCATGCCATTTTGTGAAATATCTTTAGTTCTATAACCATCTTTTAATGCTTTTCTAACAGCATTTACAATATCATCATGCTCTTTATCTAAATTAAATGAATATTTCAACATCATTGCAGCTGATAATATTGTTGCTATTGGATTAACTACATTTTGCCCTTTTAAATCTGGAGCAGAGCCATGAATTGGCTCGTACATAGCTAATTTAGTATCAGATAATGATGCACTTGGCAATAAGCCTAAAGAACCAGATAACATAGAAGCTTCATCAGAGAGAATGTCACCAAAAATATTTCCTGTTAACATTACATCAAATTGTTTTGGGTTCCTTATTATTTGCATTGCCGCATTATCAACGTACATATTAGACAACTCAACTTCTGGATATTCTTTTGCAACATCTGCAACAACTTCTCTCCAAAGTCTTGAAACATCAAGCACATTTGCTTTATCAACAGAACATAATTTCTTATTTCTTTGCATAGCAACTTTAAATGCAACATGTGCAATTCTTCTAATTTCACTTTCAAAATAACACATGTTATTGAAGCCAAATTTTTCTCCATTTTTATTTTCAATACCTTTTGGAGTACCAAAATAAACATCACCAGTTAATTCTCTAACAATCATAATATCTGTACCAGAAACAAACTCTTCTTTTAATGGTGAAAGTGAAGTTAATTCTGGATAAACAGTTGCTGGTCTTAGATTTGCAAATAAATTTAATTCTTTTCTAATACCTAATAAAGCACGTTCTGGACGGACATCTGGTGGCAAAGTATCATATTTCCAATCACCAACTGCCCCTAAAAGTACAGCATCAGATTTCTTCGCAATATCTAAAGTAACATCTGGCAAAGGTTTTTTATACTCATCATAAGCACAACCACCAATTAAAGCTGGTTCAAAATTAAAATCAATAGAATATTTTTTCCCAACAGCTTTTAGAACCTTTACAGCTTCATCTGTAACTTCTTTTCCAGTTCCGTCTCCAGCCAACAAAGCAATATTATATGTTGTCATATCAAATCTCCTCAAAAAGATTATATCATATAGTTACAAATGAGATAATTGCATATTTTAAAATATTGCCAATAAATAAAATTAATGCTATCTTCAAAGCGTGGAAGAGATGCTTAAAAAATTATATGAACATTTCAAAAGAAATAAATTATACTTTATAGTTTATGGACTTAGCATTGTAATAGTTTCAATTTATTTCGCATATATATCAAGATACAATTGTTTTTGGGGTGATGACTTTTGGTACGGAAGGTATAAACCTAACGAAGGGATTTTCGACTGTTTAAAATTCAATGACCACGGCGAAGGATATTTTGGATATTTCATATTTAAATTTTTAGTAATGAAATTACCTTTATTACTTGGATTACATCCAATAGACTTTATCGGAGTACCTCACGGTGCAATAAAAGGAATCTTTTTTAGTATAATTGTGTTTTCAATTTCTCAATTTATTAACTTTTACAAAAATGACAAGAAAACATCTATTGTATATTCTATTTTTTTATTAGCTTATATGTTAGTTCTAATTACAATAGAAAACATTTCATTTGTTATGGGGAATTACAAATTTTATAGGTACGTATTCTCTTTGATTTTTTTCAGCAGTTTTTGGTATTTTATTCTAAAAAACATTCTAACTAAAGATTTTTCAAATAAAACTGCTTATTTACTGTTAGCTTGTTTTTGTGGATATGTTGTTGGAACCTCAATAGAAATAACATTTATAACATCAGCTACATTAGCAATTCTAATCATTACACACAATCTAATAATAAAACTAATTTCCCGAATAAAAAAATCTGAAATATTATACTTAGAAAAGAAATTCAATTTAAATATAAATTTCTACTTACCAGTTGCAATCTTATTTTTAGCTATATTTTTGTTTACTTCATCCAGTGGGTTTAAAAGTGTATCAACGGATAGAGGGATTTTAGACGCTTTTTCAAACTTGCAATATATAAGGGAATTCACACAAATATTTATAAAAAAATATTTTATTGAACAAAGTATATATTGGATATTTCATATTATTCTTTTATTTTTAACACTAAAATATACAATTAAAAGAAAAGAATCAAAAATTGTTGTTTTTCCTTTATTTCTCACAATTAGTATTTTAATTGCTATGTTTTCATTAGTTCTATGCGGAAAAACATATCCAGATCATCAAAACAACAATACACTAACATTCTGGTTAATGCACACTGAAATTCAACCACTATTTACACTTTTACTTATTTATCCATGCACTATATATGCAGGATATTTATCAACATTACTAAATAGTAAAAAAATAATTTACATAATATTAATAATCATAACAATAACATTATTTTCAACAAGAACACACAATAATTTAACACATATATATTCTGACGAAGTGCACCCACTACGACAAAAAAATATTAGACAATACCAATATGAAAAAATGATCAAATTTTATATGCTAAAGAATATTAAACCCAATATTCCGCTGGTATATTCACAAGAAGATTTCCCAGAATTAGATGATAAAATTTACTATTCGCAAATTGAAAAACAATTATATTTTAACTCTGTAGTCTACAAAATGAATAATATCCGAGAATTAGGATATAATCTAACAGAAGATGCTTTAGAACAGTTTAAAAAAGATGGTGGTTCTTTTTCTGACGAAGAACTAAAATATCCAAAGTTTGGCAGACTATTTGACGATACATTTGTTCTAAATACAAAAACAAATGTCCCATTATAGTTATAAAATCCTTTGTTCTTTTGTTTTTGGAGTTATTGTCAAAGAATAATCAAGATTATATAAATATTGTCTAAATAACTCATCATAAGTATGATTTAACGAATCAAATTTATGACGTATACGAGACGGCCATTCAATATCATTTTTAACTAGATATTTTTCTGGCAACACTATTCTATAATCCTTTTTCAAATCAATTGGTTCAAATGTTTTAGTTTTTTGGTTTCTAACTTTTACTGCATCTTTATATGATTTCTTAGATTTGCCATTTTGTATTTTTTCCATTAAAGTTCTATCAATTTGAACATCTGACCAGTGAATAATTGTATTTCTTGTAGGTGCTTTCAAGTTAGCTTGAATATTTTCTGTAATTAAGCCAACAAGCTCTTCACCAGTAACATTACCTATTTGTAAATTAGAAAGATTTTCACTAACACCGTCAAAAACCTTCATTAAGTCAAGATTACTAGCACCTTGTTTAATACCACCACGAATAATTGAAGATTGTATTGCAACAGAAAATACATCGGGTTCAATTTCTCTTACACTACGTTTAACTGCACTTGTTAAATAATTTGCAAGATAGCTGTTTGAATATCTTATTTCATTACCATAATCAAGCTCAAAAACACTTCCACTAAGGTCTCGTAAAGAAACTATTGGCGCCATATCTGAAGCAAAATTTTCTTTTATAAATGTTTGGAATGGATGTTTTGATATTTCATCAGTCAAGGTTAAATCAGTAAAAAAGGTGTTCATATCAATTGTTTCTAAGTCACCGTCATCATTGAAATGTAAATTTAATGACTTTAACATTTCATTATCTTGTCCCAAAGAATTAATATTTGTTTTTCCTTTTAATGAAGTAAATGATTTATGGTCGTGTCCATTTAAAATAACATTTATTTGTGGAACATTATCTCTAATTATTTTAGATAATCTATTACCCATATGAGACAATAAAACAACGGCACCTTGAGGATTTTCTTCTTTAAATTTATCAACTTCTGCCTTAATTGCAGAAATTGTACCTTGTATATTTTCTTCCTTTAATCCAGAGTCTTTTTTATTACCATTATCGTAAAAACTCATATCAGTTAGTAACCCCGGGTTATAAAAATCCATTGTAGGAATTGTTGCACCAACAAACATAACTTTATGAATACGACTTGGGTCTTTATCATCAGGTATTTCATATACAAATGACTTTGCAACTTTTGGATTTTCCTCTTCTGATAATGATTTTATGATAGGAGACTTTTCATAATCAATGTTTGTTGATAGAACTTTCATAGGTGTTGATTTAATAACTTTGTACATAAATTTATCACCACCATCTAAATCATGGTTTCCCATTTCAAAAAGAGTATCATAATTAGCATCTTTTCCAAGTAATTTATGAACAAAATCAATTGTTTTCTTTAAAAATCTCAATTGAATATCACCATTAGACAATGAAGGCTTTGTTATAAACCCCTTTTTAGAAGGATTAATAAACCAATCACCAGCAATAGCAAAAATATTCAATGTACTTGGTGCATCTGGTTTTACAAAAATATCATCTTGGTTAGCGTCAATAGTCTTAACAAACTTAGGCAAAGATAGAACATTACCATGGTTATCTGATGTAGCAAGAATATTAACATCTGCCGCTTTAAAATTAACAACACTAGTGTTGTTGGATACAGAATTTATTTTCATATTTGAGACCTCACTTATATTGTTATAAAACAGCACAAAATATTTTTTGTCAACAAAAAAGAACTCTTATTAAAAGAGTTCTTTTCTATATATAAAATTTCCCTATTACGATTTTATTTACTAAGAAGAGAATGTCATTAAAGCACGAACTGAACGAGCAGTATTTCTTACTTCTTCTTCAGAATGTAATTTAATTGTATCATCTAAAATTTTAATAGCTTCAGCTTTATCTTTTAATGATAATAATTCATTAATAGAAGCCATTGCAACTCTTGCACTTAGGTCATTGATACCTTTACCTTTAGAAATAAGAACAACTCTTAATGATTCGTGTGTATTTTTTCTAATTAATGTTTGTGCAGTTAATTCTCTGATTTCATCATCTGGAGAATTAGTACCTAACTCAGTTAATAAGTCTATAGCAGCTTGACTATCTTTATGTTCGCCTAATGCTTGTATAATATTTCTAATTTTTTTATTGTTATCCATATCTCTTCTCCCTTTTTTCTTTACTTATGCTTCTTGAGGTGTTAATTCTGTCCACATTGATTTTAATTCATCAACCGAACGATTTGTTAAGTTTTTAACACTATATTGTCTATCTGGGAAAAGTCTATTTTTAATTCCTGTCATATCAAAAGTAATTTCTGTATTACCAATTCTTTCGATTGTATCAAAAGCATCTTTTGTTATTTTCTTGCCAAAAGAAACCATTGAATTAATTCTTGAATTAAAAGCTTCATTAAAATTGTTGATACCACTAACCACTGCACTTGCAAATAATTTACCTTTTTCAACAATTCCAGCTGTAGCAGATTCTTTCTTAGCACTTTCGAATACATCTGCTTGAATTACATTTCCTTTAAAGCTAACACCAAATGGGTTAGTACTTAATCTATTAACTTGTGCGTTATTTTTTTCTGCTGAACGTTGTGCTGCTTTTACACTATGTAAACTGAGTTTTCCTATTTGCATAACTTACCTTTCTATTTCTTACCATTTGCGTACATTAAATTTAACACATTTGATTAAATTCAATATCATACTTTTGGTTGAAATATTCATTAATCTTTTAATCAATATATGAAATTAATCAACCATTTACTGGAGTGAATTTCAAGAATTAGTGTTAAGAAATATTTCAAAAAATATATACAACATAAAGATATATCCACTATATGTCGATAATATATTTAGAGAAAGAATGGAAGGCATTTATGGAAACAGCAAACTTAAATTTAGCCGAAAACCTTAATGAGTTTTTTATGCAAATAAAAGATGAAGTAGTTACTGGGCTTGAGTATTTTCTACGACAAAATAATTTATTATTAGCCGAAAAAGTATAATTACTTTAAATAAGGATTATGTTTCTTCTCATCTTTAATTGTTGAGCTAGGTCCGTGTCCTGGGTAGACAAGTGTTTCATCTGGCATAACTAATAGTTTTGTCCTAATTGATTCTATAAGTGTATCGTAATCACCGTCAAAAAAGTCTGTTCTTCCTATAGAACGGTAAAAAAGAGCATCGCCAGTAAATACTTTGCCCTCAACATAGTATGATAAACTACCTTTTGAATGGCCTGGAGTGTAAAAAGCTTCAATTCTGTTTTTGCCGATGAATAGCATTGAATTTTCATCAATAAACTCATTTGGTTTAAGAGGTTGTGTTGCATAATTAATGCCAAAATATTGCATTTCTTCTTGTAGACGTGAAAAATGAGATGTATCATCCTTATGCATTAAAATTTGGATTTCTGGATATTTTTGTTGAATTTCAACTTCTCCTAATACGTGGTCAAAATGACCATGTGTATTCAATATAAAATTAATTTTATAACCTTTTTTATCTAGCGATTTTTTTATATTTTCAAAATCTCCACCAACATCAATCAGAACTGCCTCTTTAGATTCCTCATCCATCAATATATAAGTATTAACTTCAAGTGGGCCTGTATGTGCAATTTCTAATTTCATGTTATCTCCTTTATTTTGAACTAGTATAACATGTTCATAAAATAAATTTATTATGCTATCTTAATTTTATGAATACATACACGCAAAAAATAACACAATTACAAGCAGTAAAAATAAAAGAACTTTTGATATCAAAAGGAGCTACCTTTGATGTCATTCAATATTCGGTTTGGAGAGCAAAAACATCTTCATATCAAGCAACCTACTACACTAGTGGAAAGTTTTTAATTCAAGGAAAAGAAGTAGATAGTATAGCAAAAGAAATCGATGAACTTCTTGGATTAAAAAGTACTTTCGAACAATCTACACTTATAGAGTGCAAAGAAGAAAAATATATAGGTACAGATGAATCTGGTAAGGGTGATTTCTTTGGACCTTTAGTTGTGGCTGGTGTACAAGTCGATAATAATAACAAACAAAAATTTATAGATTTAGGAATAAAAGATAGTAAAAAACTTGATGATAAAAAAATACTAGTTTTAGCAAATCAAATAAAAGCAAATTCAATACACTCTATAGTCGTAATGACCCCCACAAAATACAACGAGTTATACAACAAGTTTAACAACCTAAATAAACTTTTAGCGTGGGGCCATGCCAGAGCAATTGAAAATATACTTGAAAAATCACCTTGTAATTATGCTTTGGCAGATAAATTTGGAGATGAAAGTTTAATAAAAAATGCACTAATGCAAAAAGGGAAAAATATCATATTAAATCAAATAGTAAGAGCAGAAGCAGATATTGCAGTGGCTGCTGCATCAGTTTTAGCAAGGGCAGAATTTGTAAAAAGAATGAAAGATTTAGAAAACAAGTATGAATTACCTTTATCAAAAGGAGCTTCTGAAAAAGTAGTTGAGCAAGCAAAAATGTTCATAAAAACATACTCTTTTGAAAGATTAAATGAAATAGCAAAAATGCACTTTAAAACTACACAAGAATTAAAATAAAATTATTAAACTCAGCTTTACTATTCTTCACTTTTAACCTTTTGTTTTTCAACAAAAGACATTAATGTTTTTGCTAAAAATATACCACTTGAAGCAACAGCAAATGTTTTAACTAAAGATTTTAAAGCCAATTTAGATGTTTTTTGCAAATCTGGGTATATTTTCTCTACATTTTTAAGCACAAAATCCATATCTAATTTTTTACCAGTATTTTTGATATTTTCTTCAGTACACTTTTTTAAGTTTTTAACAAAATAATCTTTACCAAACATTGTATTTTTGATAGCAGCTTTTGCTTCTGGTGGAAGGAATATAAATTTAGATAATGTTGCAGCAGAACCCAATGCTAGTGATAAAGAAAAATTTGTTTTCAAATTATTAGATTCAATACTGTTCATAATATTCCCTTTCACATTTCTTTAAGATACAAACAAAGAAACACTTATTTTTTGCTAGAGAATGATACTAAGTTAAGATATTTTAAGAAGTTAAAATTATAAATAATGGGAATATTACATATTAAGAAATAAATGATACAATTCAAATAAAAAAGAGTGAAACAAACAAAAGGTTATTTATGAGAATTTCTTCCGAAAACAACATTAACAGACAAAATTATAATGTTAAAAATGAAAAAATCCAAAATAATCATAAAAATGAAACAGAAAACCATTCTGTTTCTTATGGTAAACGTTCACAAGCAAAAAACAGCGTAGATGAAGACAACTCTTTTTTAGAAGAATCAGAAAAAATTGTTCAAAAAGCAAAAAAACTCATAACTGACTTTAACATTGAAAAAGAAGATGCGGAGGTAATGTATAGAATTGCAGAAAACATAAAAAGGTTTTCTGAATACGAATACAAATCAGCAAAAGAAGTTTTAGATGAGACTGGAACTCTTGTAAAAAATGAAAGAAAAAAGAGAACAGTTAACGGTATCACTTATAGAAGAGAAAAGAAAAAAAGATTTGGTGGTGGCATTGAAATAATTGATGATGCAAACAAACAAATCACTAGAAAAATTTACAAAGATAGAAATGAATTAATAATTACTACTTTTGACAAAAACAACAGCTGTTGCATATATTCCTTCAACGAAAAAGGTGAGCTTAAATCATATATTGAAGGGGTTAAAGAAAACGAAAAAGGATATTCTGCAAAACAGAGATTTACATATTCAAATGGAGAGATAGACTCTGCTGAAAAAGATTATGAATACTTTTCTTCTGGTGATGAGATTGCAAAAAAACATTACGCATATTACGACAAACATTTAACAGATGCTTATACTTCATACAAAAAAATAAATAATGATACTCAAACTATAACAGCAGATAGATATTTAACCTATAAAAAAGATTTTCCATATCAACTTTACAATAAATTTGAAGCAACTAATGATTTAAATGAAGTTTACAAAGAAAAATACACATATGAAGTAAATGACTATATTACTTATCTAAAAGAATACAGAACAGAAGAATACGTATACAAATTCGAGCTAAACAAACTTGTTACTGTTACAAAGAATAATATTAACAATAAAAATACAGACAGAAAAGCAAAAAAATCAGATATAGATGAAGAAGTTTTTGAATAAAACTATTCAAGTTCTAGTATTTGTTTATACAAATCTTTTTGTTTTTCTGAAATACTCATTGGGATATTGATTGCTATTTTTACATTAAGATTACCAAACCCAGTAGTTTTTTTAGGCAAACCTAGTTCCTTTAATCTTAGTGTTTTACCATTTCTTGTTTCTGGTGGAATTTTTATACCAATAATTCCATGTAAAGTCTGAATATCTTTTTTACATCCAAGAACAGCTTCCGCTGGAGTGATTTCTACAGTTTTTGTAACATCTTCACCATCAATCAGATATTCTGAATCTTTAAACTTAATTGTAAAGTACAAATCACCTTTGCGACCATAATTATCAACTTTACCTTCGCCTTTTAATCTTATTTTTTGACCTTCTTTTACTCCTCTTGGGATTTTAACAGTTAAATTTCTAGATTTGCTTACAATGCCAGTACCGCCACAGTCACTACAACTAGAACCAACACCTGAACATTTCAAACATTTTTCCACAGTATTCATTTTTACGCTAATTGGTTTATCGCTCATTAAATCTTTTGCCGTAATATTTAAATCTTGTGTAATATCAAGATTTTCTTCTTGTTTATGTCCACCACAACATCCACCAGAACCACAACCACTTTGAGAAGCTCTTTGAGCACCACCAAATAAATCATCATAAGAGAAACTTTGTCTAGCACCCGATGAGCGTTGTGAACGACCACCGCCCATAAAATCACCAAAAATAGAACTAAAAAAGTCAGAAAAATCACCACCACCAGCAAAGCCTTGTGAAAATCCACCTTGATTAAAATTATTAAAATTAAAACCTTCAAAACCAGGAGGAGGTGTAAAATTAGCACCTTGTTGCCAATTTGCGCCTAAACTATCATATCTGCTCTTTTTTTCTCTATCAGATAATACTTCATATGCTTCATTAATATCTTTAAATTTATTGACTGCATCTGGAGATTTATTAACATCTGGATGATATTGTCTTGCTAATTTTCTGTAAGCTGATTTTATTTTAGCTTCAGTCGCATCACGTTCTACACCTAAAATTTTATAATAGTCTTTATATTCCATGAACTAAATCTCCTTATTTAAATGATAATATAAAAATCACTAATATATTTAATAATTAATTATTTTTTAATTTTATAAAATTCTTCATTAAGGTTATTAACAAAATAGACGTTTTTTACTATCATATAAGTATGAAAAAATGTTTGGGGATATTAGCTACATTTATACTTTTAACTCAGTTGGTTTCTAATGCAGAAACTTCAATTTCACCTGCGTTAAGGGAAAACCTAAGAATTAAATTACCAGAAGCTACTCCTCAAATAAGCAAGGAAGTTAAAAAAGTAGCTCCCAGAGCAAATTTAAATGAACAAGTAATCAACTTTAAATTATCACCTTTAGAAAATAGAAATTTCAATGTGGTTCAAAAAAAACCATTAGAAAATATTATCTACCAAGAAAATCAAATAGAATACTATACTATCGACCCAAAACCACAAAATGGAACAACTTCTTATTATCCAGGATTAAGAGGGCCAAACCAATTAATAATATATTCTCCTGCATTTGGTTTAAGAACTGGAACAAATGAATTTGGAACAGAAGCTATTATAGAAAACAATATGGTTGTTCGCTTAAATGGGGCTGACTCAATAATTCCAAGAAATGGTTTTGTAATTTCAGGTCACGGTACGGCTAAATCTTGGATAACTAAAAATATTCAAATGGGGTCAAAAGTTTATATTGACTATACAAATAAACTTTTAAAAGTGTATCTAACACCAGAAAGCTTAATTTATTCGGCAAAAGAAAAGCTTAGAGAAGTTAATAATATCATTAATTACTATAGGCAAGTAGATGTCTTATACAATGATAAAAAAGCAAATGAATATTTAGAGGCAGCAAAAGAATCTTTAAGAAAAGCAGAAAAAAAACCAGAAAAGACACAGAATTACATACACGATGCAATGGATAGCTTAGATAACGCAATTAAAAATGCTATGCCATATATTAAGACAGAAATAAAAGGAACTTGGGTGAGACCAGTTGAAACAACACCTCATCAAATAGAAAAAACTGTTGAGAGAATGTACAATGCCGGCATTACAGATATTTTTCTAGAAACCTATTTTCACGGTAAAACAATTTATCCAAGTAAACATTTAAAAAATAATGGTGTAATTTATCAAAGAGAAGAATTTGTTGGTTTTGACCCACTTGAAATATGGATAAATGAAGCTCACAAAAGAAATATGAAATTACATATTTGGTTTGAATGTTTTTATGTTGGAAAAGATAACCCACAAACAACACCAAACCATATTTTAAGCGTATATCCTTTATGGTCAAATAAAAGGTTGATGAATTATGATTCTGAACAACCAGTTTCTTCATTATCAGAACATAATGGATATTTTCTTGACCCAGCAAATATTCAAGTTAAAGAATTTTTGCTTAGAATAATTGAAGAAATTATTACAAATTACAAACCAGACGGAATAAATTTAGACTACATAAGATATCCTCAAACTGTTGAGCCAACGTTTTCTAATTATGCCCAAATGAATTGGGGTTACACAAAAGCAGCAAGAGATGAATTTGTTGCTATGTATGGCATAGACCCTATTAATATTCAATATGGTACTGGTGATTGGGAACTATGGTCAATATACAGACAAAATCAAATTTCTGAATTTATAATAGATGTAAAAAAATTAACACAAGAAACAAACACACTACTCACAGCGGTAATTTTCCCAGACCTTAAAAAATCTATAACTACAAAAATGCAAAACTGGAAAGTTTGGTCATTTAATAATTATTTAGACGGTGTCACACCACTAATTCTAACTGGAGATAAAAATACAGCAGAATTGTTATTAAAAGATGTTATAAACAACACAAGTAATTACACTAAAATATATCCTGGAATTTTTGTTCCATTTATGGGTGGTCCAGAAGAAGATTTGCTTACTCAAATACACAAGACAAGAGAATATAAAACAAAAGGCAATATTCTGTTTGATTATGCTCACTTATCAGATGAATACATAAATACACTTCAAACTAGAATTTATAACAAAGAATATGATAGTAGAGAATTTAGATTAAAAACACCTCAACACAACTACAAACCGCAAATAAAAATAAAAGAAACAAAAAAGAAAAAATTCCGCAAAAATAAATAAAACCTAGTTTACTAATTGCATATAATCAATTCATAAGATAGTATAATTTTATGAATATATTAGAAATAAAAAACTTAAATCTTTCATTCGTTTCTAATGGCAAAGAATATCAAGCTTTGTACGATATTAATCTACAACTAAAAAAAGGAGAAATTCTAGCTTTAGTTGGAGAATCTGGTTGTGGAAAATCTATAACAGCAATGTCTATTTTAAAATTGTTGGCCCCAAACGCAAAAATAACATCTGGAGAAATTATCTATGATGGATTAAATTTGCTTTCACTTCCAGAAAAAGAAATACAAAAAATAAGAGGAAAAGAAATAGCACTAGTTCCACAAGACCCAATGACATCACTAAACCCATTGTATACAATAGAATCTCAGCTATTAGAAATCATTGAACAACACCAAAATTTAAAAGGTTATGAAGCAAAAAAAGTTGCAATAGATGTTTTAGAACAAGTCAAAATTCCTAATGCAAAAGAAAGATTAAAAGCATATCCACACGAATTTTCAGGTGGTATGAGGCAAAGAGTAATTATTGCAATGGCTATTGCTTGCAAATCTAAAATTATAATTGCTGATGAACCAACAACTGCGCTAGATGTTACTGTTCAAGCCCAAATTATGGAACTTTTAAAAGAAATTCAAAAGAATTCAGAAACATCTTTTATATTTATTTCACACGACTTTGGGCTAGTATATGAAATAGCAGATAGAGCTGCTGTTATGTATGCAGGACACATTATTGAAAGTGCAAATTCAAAAGAAATATTTAAAAATCCAAAACATCCCTACACACAAGCATTAATTAATGCACTACCAGATATGAATACAACAAAATTAGAAGCAATTGAAGGTCAACCACCTTCAATAAAGGATACATTCTTAGGCTGTCCATTTACTCCAAGATGTACAAAAAGGATGGATATCTGCTCAACTAAGTTTCCAATTTATACTTATAATGAAAATTCAAATGTCAGTTGTTGGCTTTACAAATAATATAGGTTATAATTTTTACTATGCCGACTAACAAAAATCAACAAATAAATAACCAACCCAAAAGAAAAAAGAAGTATTTTTCTCTTCTGACAATTGTTTTGTTAATTTGTATTATAGAGTTAACAGTTAGCGCTATTCAAAATATAAATAAGAACATAAATTTCATCTCTAAAATAAAAGGTTTAGAAGAAAAGAGAAATGAAGAATTAGAAAAAAACAAGCAACTAAAATCAGAAATTGAAAACTTTAATTCAAAAACAAATTTAGAATCAATAGCAAGAAACAATTTAAAAATGGCTGGTGAAAATGAAATTTTGTTGATAATTAACAAACCAACAGAAGAACAACTTAAAGAAGCTAACTCAAACAATAATAAAAATTTAAAAAACAAATAATACAAAAGAGCTACCTTTGATAAAGGTAGCTCTCACACATTCTCTTAACACACTATTTGACGGATACTAATTTTAAGTTTACGCCAATCTCGCTGTTTACTTGTCTGACGCTTGCTATCGCCATAGCTCTGCGTTTTTTTGCTCCTCTTAAGAAAAATTCTACACCTTGAGATATATTGCTTGTTGGAATAATTACTGTATTGTTCATTTTTATTTCCCTAATTGCCTCTTATACTATTTACTTCGGCAGATTTTTTTTAAACTTTAGAATTAAACTTTAAATTGTTAACATTAATTAATGTTTATGTTAAAAATTTAATTATTATTTAGGAAAAGGCAATGATAGAAAAAAAGCTCAAAACTAAAGACGGAGTTATTATTGCTGTAAATCATTATCAAAATAATTATGATAGTGTAATTATTATTGCTCCTGGCTGGTTTATGACAAAAGATAGCAAGGCTTTTACTGAAATAAGTAAAGCATTTTCTAAATATTCTGATGTTCTTGCAATGGATTTTAGAGGACACGGAAATAGCACTGGATTTTACACTTTTACAAGTAAAGAAATAAATGATATTTCAACTGTAATAGAATATGCAAAAGAAAAGTATAAAAAGATTTATTTAGTAGGTTTTTCATTAGGTGGTGCAATAGTTTTAATTGCAGGTTCAAAATTCAAATTTGTAGAAAAGATTATAGCAGTTAGTGCCCCTACAAGCTTTGAAAAAATAGAAAATCATATTTGGAAAAAAGAAGCGTGGTTTCCAACATTGCAAAAATGTGAATTAAAAAGATGGTTTTCAATTAGACCTTCATTAAACCTAATCTGTAAAAAAATAAAACCTATAGATATTATTGAAAAAGTAACATGCCCAACATTGTTCCTAGCCGGAGAAAAAGACCCTACAGTTTGCAGCTGGCACACAGAAGAACTTTATAAAAAAGCTGTTTGCAAAAAAGGATATGAATTATTTAAAGAAGGTTGCCACGCTGAAGACCTATTTATACAAGATAAAGAAAAATTTTTGAAACTATGTATAGATTGGCTATTTTTAAATAATTAATTTTTCATTAATATTTAAAGAATAATTGAAATTTAATAGTATAAAGATATTAGGATGCAATAGGTAATAGGAGGGAAATATATGACAATTAGACCTTTAGGCGACAAAATCGTTATTAGAGTTATTGAAGATGCAGAACAAACATCAGGTGGTATCTTTATTCCAGATAGTGCAAAAGAAAAATCACAGAAAGGTGAAGTTATCGCAGTTGGAGAAGGCAAAATGTCAGAAAAGGGCGAAAGAGAACCAATGGACGTTAAAGTTGGTGAAATCGTTCTTTTTGCAAAATATGCAGGTACAGATGTTAAAGTTTCTGATGAAACATTAAAAATCATGTCTGTTTCAGATGTACTAGGCATTATTGAATAATATTTAGGGAGAAAATAAAATGGCTAAGAAAATAATTTTTGATGAAGAAGCACGCAAAGGCCTTTTAAGAGGTATTGATGCAGTTGCTGATGCAGTTAAAGTTACACTAGGACCAAAAGGTCGTAACGTAATATTAGAAAAGAAATTTGGTGCACCACAAATCATTAATGACGGTGTTACTATTGCGAAAGAAATTGAACTTGAAGACCCACTAGAAAATTCAGGTGCTCAATTATTAAAAGAAGTTTCATCTAAAACAAATGATGTTGCTGGTGACGGTACAACAACAGCTTCTGTTTTAGCTCAAGCTATTGTAAGAGAAGGTGTTAGAAACTTAACAGCCGGTGCTAACCCAATGTGTATTAAAAGAGGTATGGATAAAGCAGTTACTATTGCTTTAGATACAATCAAAAACATGTCACAATCAGTAGATTCACAAGAAAAATTAGCTCAAGTTGCTGCAATTTCAGCTGGTAACAATGAAGAAATCGGTAAACTTGTTGAAGAAGATATGTAAAAAGTTGGACACGACGGTGTTATTACCGTTGAAGAATCTAAATCAACTGGTACAAACCTAAAAGTTGTAGAAGGTATGC
>JAFTSM010000058.1 GCA_017467305.1 Candidatus Gastranaerophilales bacterium | reverse complement strand
ACTAGTATCAGTGCAATCGAAACTGGCAAATATTTTGTATCTGCAGAAAATCTATCAAAACTTGCTAATGCACTTGATATTGAGGTATCAGAACTTTTTACTTTCCAAGACAATGTTTCTGATGAAAAAACATACGAAGATATTTTAAAAATTCTTTCCTACTTTAAAGAAGATACAACAAAACTAAATGCGATAAAAAATTTTATAAAAGCATTAATATAAAAATATCCAGTCATTGCTTTTAAGTTACTTTACTAATAAAATAAATATTATAATTCACGATTGGAGTAACTATGAGCGAAAATAAAATAATTGTTACCATACTTGGTAAAGATGGTGTTGGTATCGTTGCCGAAATTTCTGCAGTACTTGCAAAATATGGCGTTAATATCGAAGACATCAGACAAACAATTATGCAAGGTTGTTTTGTTATGATTTTATTAGCAGATATAAGTAAATCAACAACTTCTTTCAAAGAATTAAAAGAATCCATTATTGAATCTGGTAAAAATTTAGGTATGGAAATTTGGATTCAAAAGAAAGAAATTTTCGACAAAATGCACACAATTTAAGGATTTTATAAATGTCTTTTTTCAACGAAAACTCAATTATTGAAACTATTAATATGATAAAAGTCCACAACTTGGACATTAGAACAGTAACTTTAGCACTTAGCTTGCGTGATTGTTGTGGTGAAAACGTCCGTGAAGTTGGAGATAAAATCTATAATAAAATTACAAAATACGCAAAAAACCTTTATAGTTATGCTTCAGAAATTGAAGATGAATATTCAATTCCTATCATCAACAAAAGAATAGCAATTACTCCAATCTCTTTAGTTGGTGAATCGTGTAAAAATATGGACTATGTTTATCTTGCAAAAGTTCTAGATGAAGCTGCAAAAGAAGTTAACGTTAACTTTATTGGTGGTTTTTCCGCATTAGTTGAAAAAGGCTGTACAAAAGGTGATTTAGCATTAATTGAAAGTATTCCAGAAGCATTGAAACAAACTCAAAGAGTATGTTCTTCAATAAATTTAGCTTCATCTAAAGCTGGTATCAATATGGATGCCGTAAAGAAAATGGGTGGAATAATAAAACAAGCTGCAAACTTAACTGCCGATGCTGATGGTATCGGTGCAGCAAAGCTTGTTTGTTTCTGTAATGTTCCTGGTGATAACCCATTTATGGCAGGTGCTTTCCACGGATATGGGGAACCAGAATGTGCTCTTAATGTTGGTGTATCTGGTCCAGGTGTAGTTAGAGCTGCCGTAGATAACCTACCCAAAGATGCTGATTTTGGCGAATTAGCAAACAAAATAAAACAAATTGCATTCAAAATTACATCAACTGGTGAGCTTGTTGGTAGAAGAATGGCTGAAAAAATGGGTATTCCATTTGGTATTATTGACTTATCTTTAGCACCAACTCCAGCAGTAGGTGATTCTGTTGCAGGTATTTTCCAAGCTATGGGTTTAGAACACGCTGGTGCTCACGGCACAACTGCTGCTTTAGCAATGCTTAATGACGCCGTTAAAAAAGGTGGTATTATGGCTAGCTCATACGTTGGTGGTTTATCTGGCGCATTTATTCCAGTATCAGAAGACGCTGGCATGATTGAAGCCGCAAAACAAGGTGTTCTAACCTTCGATAAACTTGAAGCAATGACTTGCGTATGTTCTGTTGGTTTAGATATGATTGCTATCCCTGGTGATACACCAGAAACCACAATATCTGGTATGATTGCTGACGAAATGGCAATTGGTATGATAAACAAAAAGACAACTGCTGTAAGAATTATTCCTGTTCCAAATAAAACAGTTGGTGATTATGCAGTTTATGGTGGTTTACTTGGTGAAGCACCAATTATGCCAATAAATAAACTATCATCAGAAACATTTATCAATCGTGGCGGAAGAATTCCAGCACCTATTCACAGTTTAAACAACTAAGGAGAATAATGTTCTACTTTGGATTAGCAAAGGTAAGAAGATTTTTTATATTCCACTCTGTTTTTGATAAAGGAATAAACAGAGAAAACATTGGTGAATACCCAAAAGCCTTGAGTTATCTATATCTTGCTTTATCTTTAATGCCTCGTTCTATAAAAACATATATTGCAATTGCTAGAGTTAACAGAAAACATAAAACATTTCTAAACGGAATTGATTTTATAAATAAAGCTATAAACAAATTCCCCAAAAACGGTATTCTATACGCAATAAAAGGTGATTTGTATAGAAAAATAAAAGAATATGAAACTGCTATTAGTTGCTACGATGACGCGATAAAATTTGAATATTTAAATACCGATTATCTTGAAACACACGCAAAAATAAAATATCTTTTAGGTGATACTCAAAGCGCTATTTATGATTACAACAAAGCAATTCAAATCAACAACCAAAATCCAGAATTTTATAAAACACGTGGTTTTTATCATTTTGAAAAAAAGAATTATGACTGCGCAATAGAAGATTATTCAAAAGCAATACAATTAAATCAAAATGATGCACATTCATACTTTATGCGTGGTGCATTAAAGGAAATAAAATGCTTAAACAAAGAAGCAGATGAAGACTTTGCTAAAGCTAAAGAATTGGGGATAAAATAATTTAAAGTTTATTAGTTTTAAATTACATAAATAATATTATCATTACGTGTAATTGCGAAAAAATCTTTGATTTTTGTGGCAATCCAGAGTATTAAAATAATAAAAAATAAAATATTCTGCTAGATATTTTTTTCTTACAATACTAAGTTCAACCAAAAGTTTCGCTAAAGTTGCTACGCAACCGCTACACTGTGTTGT
>JAFTSM010000057.1 GCA_017467305.1 Candidatus Gastranaerophilales bacterium | reverse complement strand
GACTCTTCAGAAACGTTTGGAACTTCTCTTGTAATTTCTTCAGGTCCTAATTTTGTTTGACGTGCTTCAATTTCTAATTTTTCAATGTGTAATGAAGTAAAGATGTCATCGTGTACGCATCTTTCAGAAAGTAAGATCGCGTCTTCGAAGTTGTAACCTTCCCAAGGCATATACGCTACTAAAACGTTTTTACCTAATGAAAGTTCACCAAAGTGAGTTGATGCACCGTCAGCGATTACATCACCTGCTTTAACCTTATCACCTTCTTTTACGATTGGTTTTTGGTTAATACAAGTATCTTGGTTACTTCTTACATATTTCATTAATTGATATTTGTGTAATTTGCCAGCGTTATCTTTAATCCAGATTTCTTCGCCAACAACTTTTTCAATTACACCGTCAACATCTGACACAACTACCATACAAGAGTCTTTAGCAGCTCTCTTTTCAAGACCTGTCGCAACAACTGGTCTATCTGTAATTAATAGTGGTACAGCTTGACGTTGCATGTTTGAACCCATCAATGCACGGTTCGCGTCATCGTGTTCAATGAAAGGAATAACTGATGTAGCTACTGAGATTACCTGAATTGGAGAAACACCCATATAGTCTACACGTTTTGATTCACCCATTGTAAATTCAGATTTATAACGAACTGGTACATATTGAGATTTAATACTTCTGTCTTCATTTAATGTTAAGTCAGAAGGTGCTACACGGAAGTTTTCTTCTTCGTCAGCACTCATATAGTGTACTTCATCTGTTACAACACCGTCTTTTACTGCGAAGTATGGTGTTTCAATGAAGCCATAATCATTAACTTTTGCGTGAGTAGCTAATGAACCGATAAGACCAGCGTTTGGACCTTCTGGTGTTTCAATCGGACAAATTCTACCATAGTGAGAAGGGTGAATGTCACGAACTGCGAATCCAGCTCTTTCTCTAACTAAACCGCCAGGTCCTAAAGCTGAAATACGTCTTTTGTGAGTTAATTCAGCAAGTGGGTTTGTTTGGTCCATGAATTGTGATAATTGAGATGAACCAAAGAACTCTTTTAATGAAGCGATTAATGGTTTTGTATTTAATAAGTTTAATGGAGTAAGTGTTTCTGAATTTTGAAGAGTCATTCTTTCTTTAACGATTCTTTCAATTCTTGATAAACCTACTCTGAATTGATTTTGTAATAATTCACCAACTGAACGGATTCTTCTGTTTCCTAAGTGGTCAATATCATCACAACTTCCTTCGTCATAAGTTAAGTTAATTAAGTATTCAACTGCAGCAACTAAGTCTTGGATTGTTAATGTTCTTTGAGTTTCTGCAATGTTTAAGTTTAATTTTTTGTTTAATTTATAACGACCTACTCTACCGATATCGTATTTCTTATCATCAAAGAATCTTGCTTCAATAATTGAACGGCCACCTGCAGCAGATGCTGGGTCACCAGGTCTTAGTTTTTTGTAAACTTCAATTAATGCATCATCTGTAGTTTCAGTTGTATCTTTTTCTAATGTCTTCTTTAAGAATTCAAAGTGTGTGAATAATGTTTCCATTTCAGAAACAGAAATTCCTAAAGCTTTTAACAATGTAGTTGCTAAGATTTTTCTATTCTTGTCAATTTTAACGTGAATAATATCATTAGCATCTGTTTCAATTTTTAACCAAGCACCTCTGTTTGGAATCAAAGTTGCATTGAATAAACGTTTACCTGTTGGAGAGATTTCTCTCTTGAAATAGATACCAGGAGAACGTACGATTTGTGATACGATAACACGTTCAGCACCATTTACAATAAATGTACCTTTGTTTGTCATTGTAGGGATATCACCGATATAAACTTCTTGTTCTTTGATTTCCCCAGTATCACGGTTAACTAAACGAGCCATTACTCTTAATTGTTTTGCGTAAGTAGCATCGTGGATTCTTGCTTCTTCTAATGAATACTTCGGATTATCGAAAGTATAGTTCGGCAAAAAGTGTAATTCTAACCTACCAGTGTAGTCTTTAATTGGTGAGTATGAAAGGAATTCTTCCTTCAAACCTTCTTTTAAAAACCACTCAAATGACTTTTTCTGAATTTCGATTAAATCCGGTAGGTCATCCAATCTTGTTTTTGGCATACCCATCGGGGTTACTCTTTCAGAATATTGTTTCTTTAACATTCATTCACCTCTCGTTATGTGTGGTGTACTACGACTGCACAAACTTTTGTTCATGCTATGCGATTATGCTTGATGGATTTGTTCAAAAGGCCCTTCGTTAGTAGCACTTCCGCCTATTTACTATAACCCGATTTTATATAAAGACATTCATAACCATTATAAAATAATATCCGCTAAAACATGCCAGTCAAGCAAAATAAGGCGATTTCAAAAACTTTTTTAAACAATTGTTTACAATTGTTTTTCACACCCTCGAATATCCCAAAAACACTGGAATAGAGTGTCAAGCCCTATAATTTTTTTCACACAAAATCACTTTTTTATTATTTTCACTTTAACTCCAATATTTTAGGGGTTTTCAGACTTTTATAACAAAAAGAACCTTTTTTGTTTTTACAAATGAAAAATCCAAAGATTATACAAACGTAAAAAATAAAAAAATCACAAAGAGAAATATTCAATATTACATTTTGTTAAGCTTTTAAAATATATTTTTTTCAGCACTTTTCAATAAAATATTTTTTTATTTTTATTCATCAAGCAATTTTAAACAGCAAAAAAACTTTTTAAAAATAACAATTCGGAAGTAAGTAATTAGCCAATAATCAATTCGGGAAGTGTAGGAGGTAACTATGAACATTAACGGACAAAGTATGTCGCAAATTTGTGGTACAAAAATTTGGGATGAACAAAATCGTGACCTATCATTAGGTGGAAAATGCGTAGAAGACAGTGATTACGGCACAGTCAAAATGCAACAACAACTGCAAAATTTAGCTGAGCTTGGCAAATCATCAATTCTAAGCAAACACTCAATGATTCTAGTAAACAGAAGCATTGAAAAATATGACACAAAGGCACCAAGTCAAAATGCCGGAAAAATTGATAAGTTTCTAAATAATGAAGGATTTAGAATAAATGTTCCAACTGGTTCTTATGAGTATCATACTGGTGAACTAGCAGAAATGTGTGAAGCTGATGCAATTATTACACACAAAAATTCTGGTACTATTTTATGTGAACTTCACAACAAAGAAAATGGTGGTTTTGATGTAGTTCAATGCAACGAAACAATTGCAACATACAATCCAGAAACTGGTTATTTCGTAGATAAAGACGCTGAATTAGTTATAAAAATGGCTCCATTATTAGATGGTGGATTTGCAGCTTACTATATGCCGTCTGAAGCTCCAGCTGGCGAATATCACCCAGAAAATGGAACAATTAGAAATGGAAGTGGCAATATTGTTGCAGAAAACGTGACACAAGAAGAAGCTCAAACAATTATAACAACAATTCTTGCAACAGATATTGCTCAAAAATATGACGATAAACTAAGACAAGAATAAAAAGAAAATAATTTGGGAAGGAAAGGGGTTTTAGATGAATATTAATTTAAGTAATTCGCTTGTAAATTTTGCACAAGCAAGAAAAGGCTCAATTGCAGATAAACTCGGAGCTGAAACAATAGATAAATTCGCAATTGGGATGGCAAGAAAGGCCTCATTGGCTTATAAGCTCGGTTTTGAAACATCAGATAAAGTTGCTTTTGGAGCTGCAAGAAAAGGCTCAATTGCGGATAAACTTGGTGCTGAAACATTCGAAAAATTTGCAATTGGGATGGCAAGAAAAGCCTCATTGGCTTATAAATTAGGATTTGAAACATCTGATAAAGTTGCATTTTTAAGTCCCACAAAAAACTCAATTATGGGCAAACTAGGATTCTGTGTTTAAAAACACTACCAGTTTACAAAATAGAAGATATAAAATATCTTCTATTTTTTTTATTTTCTAGAGTTTTTATCGCAAAATGTTCAAATAGATGATATAATCACAATCACTTATGGGCATAAATATATTTAATTTAAATAAGCAAACTAAATTTGTATTAACTGGTCTATTGTTTGGCTCAGCTGTAATTGCAACAATTGCGTATGTTTCTATTAACGATATACAAAACAAAATGGACAGAACATATTCTGAATTTGCTCAATTAATGACAGGAACTTTAGCAATTCAAACGGCTGGTTTTGAAGGGCTTCCAACAGCCCAAAAACGTGATGTTTTGGCACATGAGTCTGCTTTATTAATTGATAGAAATACAGATATTTCTTACGTTGAATATAAAGATAAATCTAACAATATTATTTATACTTCTAAAAAAGATTTCCCAGTTGATGATGAAGATACCGTTGTAAATGTAAGCTCACCAGTAATCCACAGAGATAAAATAGTTGGCTATGTAACCGTAGGTATGACTGGTAAAGGCATCAAATTAATATCAACTGCAACAAAAAAATCCTTATTTGGAATATTCATCCTAACTTGGCTTACTTTTGCAATTATTCTCTTATTAAATATGACATTTATGTCTAGAGAACTAAAAAAACTATATGAAGGTGTAAAACAAATAGCTATCGGCAAATTCGGCTATACTGTAGAATCTGAACACATGCAAGAATTAACTGAAGCCTTCAACGATATGTCAAACGTTCTTTCTAAATACGAAGAACAAAATATTGAACAATTAACTCTTGAAAGAAACAAGTTAGAAGCTGTTCTAATGAGTATTATTAATGGTGTTATTGTATGTGATAACTTTGATACAGTTGTACTTTCAAACTCTACAGCATTAAAAATGCTTGATATTGAAGAAAATCAATTTATAGGAATGAAAATACAAGAATATATTGACTCTCACGGTCAAAAATGCTTCCTAGATAAAATCGAAGAATTTAAAGATACACCATTAAATATAATTGAACAAAAACCAATTGAATTTAATATTGAAGCCGGAAAACTAACCATTAAAGCAATGATTTCTCCAATGTTTTCTAAACAACAAGACTACGTTGGCTATATCATCGTTCTAATTGACGTCACTAGAGAAACAGAAGTTAACAAACTAAAAAATACTTTTATTTCGAATGTTTCGCACGAACTGAGAACACCAGTTACAGTTCTTAGAACATATATAGATACGCTTTGCAACAATGGAGATGATTTCGATGAAGAAACTAAAAAAGAATTTATGCAGACTATTGATACAGAAGCAAAGAGACTTCATTCAATGGTTAATGAGATTTTAGACTTCTCAAGACTAGAGTCTGGAAACATAAACTTGAGAAAAGAATACTCAAGCATTGTCGATTTATTAGAGCAGAATATCAACTCAATAAAAATTCTTGCAGATGAAAAGAACATTAAAATTAATTTCATAAAAGAAGAAGTTCCGACTGTTCCAATAAATGTTGAAAGTATGGATAGAGTTGTTAGAAATCTTTTATCAAACGCAATAAAATATTCTTTAGACGGTAAAGACATTGAGGTTTGCGTAAAAGAAAACAAAGAAAAAGAATGTATTGAATTTTCAGTAAAAGACAACGGTATAGGAATGGCAAAAGAACATTTAGAAAAGATTTTTGACCGTTTTTATAGAGTTGAAAATGCAGTACACACAGTAAAAGGAACTGGCTTAGGATTACACCTTGTAAAAATGACTGTAGAAAAGCATCACCACGGCACTATAACAGTTACAAGTGAAGAAGGTGTTGGTTCAACATTTACAGTTCTTTTACCACTGGTTATTGATGAAAATGAACTAGCTTAGGAATTAAGAAAGGGATATAAAATGAAATACAAAAAGGAACTTATAATTTTTTCAGTCTTCCTTTTAATTTTTATTTTGGATACATTATGTGTTTGTTTTATTCCAAACCTATCAAATTATGAATTAAAAATAAATTTATTTATTCAAAATATATTATCAAATGTTCCACTTAGTGTTCCTACCTTCATTACAGATTTTGGTCACGGTGTGCCAATGGACTATCTCGTACTTGCAATTATAATCTTATTTTTATTCTTTAAGAATTATAAGAGTTTAATTGTATTTTTTGCAGCCTTACAACTATCAGAATGGATATACTCATCAATAAAGATTGTAATAGAAAGACCAAGACCACCAGTTGAATACAGATTAATAGAAATAGGAAATTATAGTTTCCCTTCTGGTCACAGCACATCAAGTATGGTGCTATATGGTTTATTGATATATTTCACTTGGAAGTACATTAAAAATCAAAGAGCAAAAATAACAATGACAGCAATATTAGCAATATTGATTGTAACTATTGGTTTTACACGTCTTTGGTTATGTGTCCACTTTTTAACAGATGTAATAGGTGGTTTTTCTCTTGGCATTTGTATAATATCTATACTTGCTGTTATTGATAGACAATTAACAGAAAAAACTCAAACAATAATAAGAACACAAAAATTTGAAGAAAAAGAAACTATTAAAAATTCATAAAATATATTTTTCATAAATAATGTTATGGATAAGAAAAGAATAATAAAACTAAAAATATTTAGTTTTGAAAGGAAAAGAGTAATAAAAGAAAAAATATGATAGCATATATTTTTTCTTTAAGAATACGCTTGGTTGCTCGCGATAAACAGCGTTCAAAATAGAAACTCATCGTTTCCATTTTTCAGTTTCTGCTCGCAATCCGCTTAGCAAGGCAACAACAAGGCGAAGCGGTTGCGTAGCAACTTTAGCGTAGCTTCTAGCCGAGCTTAGTCTTGTAAGAAAATAATATCTAGCAGAATATTTTGTTTTTTATTATTTATTAATACTCTGGTTTGCCACGCTTACGCTCGCAAAGACAGACTCATAACATTATTTATGTAATACTTAGACCATATATAGTGACCAAAAACAACTTATTTATAAACTTTTTGGTACATATGATAAGTTTTAAATACTTTTTTTACATAGTTTCTGGTTTCATCATATGGGATTTTTTCAACAAACTCATCTAAGTCTTCTGTACCATACAATCTAATCCATTTGCTTACAGAACCCTCTCCACCATTATAGGCTGCAATCACCATTAAATCATTATTAAATCTTTCTTTTAAATATCTTAAATAATTACATCCTAAGTACATATTAGTTCTTGGGCTTTCAATAGCTGCTAATGATTTTGAATCAAATGAAAGTTTATCCGCCATATAATTAGCAGTAGAAGGCATTATTTGCATTAAACCTATAGCATTTGATTTGCTTCTTGCATGTTCATTAAAGTAGCTTTCTTCTCTGATTAAAGAAATAATTAAATATGGGTCAATACCTAACTTTTGACCAGCAATATTAATTTCATCTACCCAGTATCTTGGATATGCTAATTTATAAGAAGCACTGATATAAGGTGGTTTTACAGACATTTTGTCTATGCTATCACGTGCCATTACAATTGATGAAGATTTTTTACCCCTCTTTTGTGCAAACCAACTATCGATTATTCCACTACTAAAATCAGCATCAAGCCATATTTCATAGTCACCCATTTCAAATAGAGTATTTATTAATTTCAAATCTTTTATATTTAGTTCTGAAACAGATATTGGAAATTCAATTTCTTCATCACCCTCAGGAAGTTTATTTTTAACATTCGTAGTCCAAAAATCATTTTTCTTTTCTAAAAGATTTGATGCTCTTAACCCATAATAATTATCTGGATATTTTGATGCCAATCTTGATAAATAGTTGTTAGCCTCAGAATTTTTTCCTTGTTTTAGTGCTGTTTTTGCTAGCCAAAATGCAATTCTTGGTGTTGATTCAACTTTTTTATATGTTTTTAAATGTTGAATAGCTAGTTGCTCTGCAGTTTTATAATCTTTTTTGCGATATGTATTCCAAAAAATATTCCATAAAGATTCTGGTGCATAATTACTATCTGGGAATCTTGCAACTAAATCTTTATATAGAAGATTTGCTTTATCTCTTTGTGAAATATTTGCAAGTTTATATATAACATAATCTTCACCATTCAAATCTTTGTCTTTTACGATTTTATATAAAAGATTCCAATTCTTCATTCTTGAACCAATCATATATGAAGTATAAATGTCATATATGTTATGAAGATTTCCTTCATCTGCAAAGTGTGTGTATAAAGGTAAGCCAGTTTCTATTAATTTTTTTGCTACTACTTTATTTCCTACATAGTGATTTGATAAAACCAAATAATCCCAACAGTTACTTATCGGCAACTTAGAAAAATAATTCAATGCTTCTTTATACTTATTGTTTTTATAATATGCAATACCTACCAATTGTTTATCAGAATTACTAAGTTCTAATCCTAAAGCAGAAAGTTCCTCTGCAGCGGCAAGAATATAATTATTATTAAGAGCTTTTCCAGCAAGTGCAAATTCTAAATATTTCCTAAAATATTTAGCCGCCTTTACCTTATCCATTCTTTTTTCAATAAGACCTAAATAATATACTTCTTCTGTTCCCAAATTGCTTGTCGTTTTTCTTATTTTTTCAAACTGTACTTTAGACTCTTGATATTGTTTGGCATAGTAATAACTTTTGGCTAAATTCAACCTTGCTTTTAAATCGAAAACCGAATTCGGCATCTTTTCTAAAAAACGCTCATATTTTAATATTGCTGTTTGATAATCACCAACTTTTTGTGCACTTTTTGCTTGTTTATAAATAGCCATTGGATATAATGGACTAATCCATTTTATTTTTCCAAAATTATAGTAAGCATTTTGATAATCACCATCATTATAGAAATGAACACCTTGCTTATAATATAAAGGTGAATTTTGAGTGATTTTATCATTGTACACTAATACTGTAACAGCAGCTGGTACAACAACTAATAAAACTCCCAATATATATTTTAAATACTTCATAAACTATTCTTAAAAAACCTTTATAAATAATAAGATACCATACATTATAGAACTTAGACAACAATAACCCTATTGCGTCCAGTTTCTTTTGCTTCATATAGTGCTTTATCTGCTTTTTGAGCAAATTCATTTGTACTCATTGAGCTATTATATTCACAAACACCCAAACTAGAAGTAACTTTTATGTAAGAAACTCCGTCAACACCAGCTTCAGAAATATCCATTTTAGCTTCTTCGATAACTTTTCTTAGACGATGAGCAACAAGCGTTGCTTCTGGTAATTTTGTCTGAGGAAGAATTATAAAAAATTCTTCACCACCATATCTACACGCAATATCATATTCTCTAATTTCACTCTTTATTAAATCTGATACGCACTTTAGAACACAATCACCAGCTGCGTGACCATATGTATCGTTTACTTTTTTAAAGTAGTCAACATCTAACATTATACAACACAATGGAATATTGTTTCTTTTACTGTTTGATACTTCTTGTTTTAAACGCAATTCAAACTGTCTACGATTATTTAAACCTGTTAAAGCATCCATTGTTGCATATTTTAAAACTTCCGCATAAACATTTGCTCTTTGAATTGTAAGCCCTGATTGTCTTGTAAGTTGAACTAGATAATCAATATCTTTTTGTAAAAGCTTTTCTATATTACTATATGCAACAATCGCACCTAAAATATGTTCTTCATTAATTAATGGGAATACACCTATTTTAGAATCATCAGAAAGAACATAATCCGTTTTAAAATTTACTTGGTATAAAAGCTTATATACTGATTCATCTTTACAAGCATTTGGCCAAACCAAATTAAACTTATCATCCTTAAATATAAATATATATATTAGATGTGAAGACATAAATCTATCAATCATCTCACCAATAAGCGGAATAATATATGATAGTTCATATTGGCTTTCTATAATTTTGGCAATATCTTTCATTGCTTTATAGAAGTTTAAACTTATTTCCATTTGGTCATTTAAAATGAAGTTTATTATTGCTCCAGATATTAACTTTGAAGATATATTCAATAATGTGAAGAACTCTTTTGTAAAAGGAAGTTTTCCTACCGTAATATTCATTAATCCATATACATCGCCATTTGAAAGCAGTGGGAAAACAATATTATTTTTATCAGTTTTTAGTTCAGATATTCTATATTGTGCATCTTCATCTATGTTACATTCAAACTCATATTCATTAAAATAAAATTTTGTGCCATTTGTTATTGCAAGATTACTATATAAAAAGTTTATAGAATTTTCTTTATTTGTTTCATCAAAAATTTTCCAATCTTGAGCAAAATCTTTCAATAACATATTATTGTTATCCCAGATTACAAATTCTGCTTTTTCAACACTTAAATATTCTTTTAATAGTTTATTTATTGATGATACAGTATTTATTGGTGAAATTTTTTTAATAAGAAGATTTGATAATTTATTCAAAAATTCTATGCTTTTTTCGTTATTAATCATTATCTTGTTCAAACTCTTTTTGGTATGTGCATTTTAAAAGTTCATTCATTTTGAAATTTTTTTGTTTTGAAACAGTAACTTTACCTTTTTCATAAACAATATCGGCCCCTTTAATGGACGTTATTGGCTCTCTTAATTTTAATTTATTATAATTTCCTTCGTTTAAAATTCTTCTTTTAACTTCGTTGATTATACCGTATATATATCTATTTCTTTTGCCATCACCATAATAATTAAGTAGAAGGGTTGTTTTTTCTAACTCAGTTAAAGCTTCCTCATTTTTTTTCATTGCTCTTAATAAAAAAGCAAAATTATAATGAGCCTCATAACTATAAGGTTTTATATTAATGGCTCTACAGTATTCTTTTCCAGCCTCATTGTAGTTACCTAATAAATGATTTATTAGTGCAAGATTATATGTGTTATCGTAATCATTTTTAAGATATTTTTTTGCATTTTCATAAGATTCTTTTGCTTTTTTAAGATATTTTCTCGAACTAGTTGAATTATCCCCCATAAAAACAGCTTTACCCCTATAGGCTAAGCCCATATTATAATATGCCAATCCCTTATTTGTTGAAGTTGATTTTTTACTATCAAAAAGAAAGGGAATATGAAGAGTAAACGGATGGGCACTAACAATCCTACCGTATTCTTGTATAGCCTTATCGTAGTCAGCCATTTTTTCTGCAAGAACAATACCTAAATCCATTCTACATACCATAAAATTAGGACTATATTTTAAAGCATTTTCATATGCTTCAACAGCTTCATGATAATTTTCAAAACTAACGTAAATATTACCTAGATTACAACTTGCCCTTGAATGTCCCGGATAATTTTTAAGGGCAAGTTTATAATAATCAATAGCTTGTTGATATTTTGCGTTTTTATAGGCACTGTCGCCTTTATGAACATAGTAAAACCCTATGCATTTATGATATTGCACAATATACCAATCTTTAAAGAAAAATAAAGAAGCTATAAATGAAATTAAAATTATAGATAAGAATATTTTAACTATTTTTAATTTCAAAAGTTTTACTATAAAGCCCACGACTTTACCTCGTAATTATTGACTAAGTATCAATATTTGTTGCATATACGGCATTACTTTCGATGAACTCTCTTCTTGGTTCAACATTATCGCCCATTAATACGTCAAACAATTGGTCAGCAAGCATTGCATCTTCAATAGTAACTTTCAATAATGTTCTGTTTGCCGGATCCATAGTTGTTTCCCACAATTGTTGAGGCATCATTTCACCTAAACCTTTGAAACGTTGAATACCAACACCTTTTTTACCTCTTTCTTCAATAATTCTTTGAAGTTCAGTAAATGAAGTAATTGTTAAGTCTTCAGTTCCAGTATTTAAGTTTAATGATTTTTCTTCTTCAAACAAGAAATTTCTGATTAATGGATATGTTGATTTAATTCTATTATATTCAGAAGATTTAATCATATTTGCAGTAATAGCAACTGGGTCAATTCCTTCGCCAAGTTCAACTCTTAGAGTGAATTTACCAGTTTCTAAGTTTTCTTTTAAAGAAATTGAATAATCTTTTGCTTCAACAATACCATAGTTTTCTGCGTGGTCTTTGATATAGTGTTGCATATAAGCTGTAATTTCTTCCATTCTTTCCTTGTTGTCAAAGTCTTCTGGTTTTACTTCTGCACGAACAAGACCTCTAATAACAACTGATGGAACAGCATTAATAATTGGGCTATTGAATGAATTATAATATCCAGACATATTACCAATAAGTGTAACAAGTTCTGTATTCGCAACAACTCTATCTTTTGAATTATCACAAAGAGTTAAACCGGTTGTTCCTCTTTCTCTTAATGTTTTATCTAATGCTCTATCATCATATAAGTATTCTGATTGTTTACCAATTGTAAGTTTGTACAATGGTGGTTGAGCAATGTAAACATAACCGTTATCGATTAATGGTTTAGCATATCTAAAGAAGAATGTTAATAATAATGTTCTGATGTGAGCACCGTCAACGTCAGCATCTGTCATAAATATAATTTTGTGATAACGTAATTTTTCTAAGTTAACATCATCTTCATTTTTGCTGATATTAATACCAATAGCTTGGATTAATGATTGAATTTCGTTGTTTCCATAGATTTTGTCTAATCTAGCTCTTTCTACGTTTAAGATTTTACCTCTTAAAGGAAGAATAGCTTGGAACATTCTGTTTCTGCCTTGTTTAGCACTACCACCAGCAGAGTCACCCTCTACAATGTATAATTCACATTTTTCTGGTTCTCTATTTGAACAGTCAGCAAGTTTACCTGGTAGAGTAGAGTTTTCTAGAGCCGTCTTTCTTCTTGTCATTTCTCTAGCTTTTCTCGCAGCTTCACGAGCTCTTTGCGCTTGAAGAATTTTTTCAATTATTAATTTTGCGTATTTAGGATTAAACTCTAACCATTCTTGAAGTTTTTCTCTAACTACATCATTTACAGCACCTTGTGCTTCAGAGTTTCCTAATTTTTCTTTTGTTTGACCCTCAAACTGAGGTTCACCAATTTTAATACTTACAATAGCTGTTAAACCTTCACGAACATCTTCACCAGAGAAGTTTTGTTCAGAGTCTTTTAGCATATTGTTTTTTCTAGCATAATCGTTCAACACACGAGTAATTGCGTTTCTAAAACCAGTTAAGTGAGTACCACCTTGGTGAGTGTTGATGTTGTTGGCAAAACTTAATACTGACTCATTATAAGCATCAGTATATTGAAGTGCAACTTCAACGGCAATACCATCAACGGTTTTATCCATATAAACCGGTTTTTCAAACATAACATTTTTATTTTTGTTTAAAAACTCTACGTAACTTCCAATACCACCTTCGTAGTAAAATTCTTCTGATTTCTCTGTTCTAGCATCTGTAAATGTGATTTTCAAACCTTTATTTAAGAACGCCATTTCTCTTAAACGATTAGAAATAACATCAGCATCCATTACTGTAGTTTCTTTAAATATTTCAGGGTCGGGCCAGAATGTTGATTTTGTACCAGTTTTTTCTGTTGGTTTTGTTTTTTCAACTGGACCAGTTGGTTCACCTCTCATATATTCTTGACGATGAACAAAACCGTCTCTAGATACTTCTACTATCATTTTTTCTGATAATGCGTTTACAACAGAAGCACCTACTCCGTGAAGACCGCCAGATACTTTATAACCACCGTCACCAAATTTACCGCCAGCGTGAAGAACTGTATGTACAATTTCTAAGGCTGATTTGCCTGTTTCTGGTTTTATTGCAACTGGAATACCACGTCCATCGTCTTCAACAGTAACACTTTCATCTTTATTAATAGTTACTTTAATATGTTTACAGTAACCAGCTAGAGATTCATCGATAGAGTTATCAACAATCTCATATACACAGTGGTGAAGCCCACGTTGGCTTGTTGAACCGATATACATACCGGGTCTCATACGTACAGCTTCTAAACCTTCCAAAACTCTTATATTACTAGCATCATAATTATTGTTAGTCATGCTTAAAACCCCAACCTCTACTATCTCATATTATTGTACTACAAAAATAAGTGCAATGCTAATTTATTACTATATCTTAACTGTTTCAAAATTTAGTTATTGGGGTATTTAATATTATAAAAAGGAGTCTTTTTAATGTTATTTAAGAGAAAGTGTAAAATTACTTTTATAAGGCACGGCGCAACTATAAACACTGATGAAAATAGATTATTTGATGATGAAAGTTTTCCTGCAATTAATGCTCAAGGAAAAATTGAAATAGAGAAAATTTCAGAATGGGTAAAAAACAAAGGTTTAAAAATAGATAAAATATATTCAAGTTCTGCCCTAAGAACAGTTCAAAGTGCTCAAATACTTGCTGATATTTGTGAGACTGATTTTGAAATTCTTGATGATTTAAGAAGCAGAAAAACTGGTGTATGGAGTGGGCTTTCATTTTCTGAAATCGAACAAAAATATCCGAATTTACTTGAAAAATATCATGAAAATCCAGAAACCTTTTGGCCAGAAGGTGGTGAAAATACTCAAGAATTAAATAAAAGAGTAGCAGAAACTATTAACAGAGTTATAGAACAAAATTTATACAAACGTATAATAATTGTGACTCACGGAGAAGTTATTCAAGCTGCTATTGCCAATGCTTTAAATATTCCACTTGGTAATCAATTTAAAGTTTATATACCAACTGGTAGTGCTACTCAAATTAGCTATTTTGAAGATTTTGCAAGTTTAGTGTATTCTTCTTATATTCCAATTTAAGAAGAGGATATTATGAATTTTATAAATATTAACTCAGAAGAAGAAATTAAAATTCTAGCAAATTTAGCTTCTGAAATATGGCACGAATATTGGACAGTTATTCTGTCTATTGAACAAATTGATTATATGGTAGATAAATTTCAATCTGAACTAGCAATAAAAAATCAAATTGAAGGTGAAAGATATGTATACAATATACTTGAAGATAATGGAAATATCATTGGATATTTTGGAATTGCACCAAAAGAAGATTATTTGTTTCTTTCAAAACTATATATTAAAAAAGAGTTTCGCAATTGTGGTTGTGGAAGATTAGCTTTTAATAAAACAAAACAATTAGCACAACAATTCAATAAAAAATCAATCCGTTTGACAGTTAACAAAAATAATATAAACACCATAAAAGCATATGAAAAATGGGGTTTTAAAACCATTGATGCTGTAGTTACAGATATCGGTAATGGTTTTGTTATGGATGATTATATTATGGAATTTGAACTATAGGAAAATTAATCCTAAACTCATAATCAACATACCGGATACAATACCAATAATAACGTGATGGTTCTCTCCATATTCTCTTGCTAAAGGTAAAAGTGTATCAAAAGAAATATACACCATAATACCCGCTACAGCTGCAGTCATTATTCCTACAGCTTGGTCTGGCATTACTGTTTTTAAAAGTAAAACACCAATTAAACCTCCAATAGGTTCTGATATACCAGACAAGAACGAATATAAGATTGCTAAACGTTTTTTACCAGTCGAATGGAATATTGGTAGTGCTATTGCAATACCTTCTGGAATATTATGGATTGCAATAGCAATGGCAACAGGAATACCAAGCATTAAATCCTGCGAAGAAACAAGAAATGTTGCTATACCCTCTGGGAAGTTATGAAGAGCAACCGCCAAAGCCGTAATTAAACCGGCTCTTCTTACCTTTTGTCTTTGTGTTTTTTTTGATGTACTTAAAAAATCGTCTTCAATGTGGTCTGGTATAAAATAGTCGATTAAAATTGCAATTACAATACCTAATGCAAAACCGACAAAGGCAAGTATTTTTGATAATTGCACACCATAAAATGAACCAAGCATTGTTGCAGATTCAGCTATTAATTCATTTAAACTAACATAAACCATTACACCAGCCGAAAAACCTAGACCAATTGATAATGCTTTTAAATTATCTCTTTTAACAAAAAAGGTAATAAAGCCGCCAAGCAGTGTCGACATACCAGAAAATAATGTTAACAGTAATGGAAATATATATAATTTCATACAATTATAGTAGCACAAAAATAAACAGTAATATATAATAACCTTATGGCTAATTTTTTTTTCAAAGTTAAAAATGCTGACAATAAAATTGAACAAGGCTCAATAAATGCTGTAAGTCTTACAGATGCAGCTGTAAAGTTGGAACAAAGAGGCTTTATTGTTCTTGAAATAAAAGAAGAAAGTTCTTCTAGCCATATTTATTCTTCTAATTATTCAGATATGTCATTTTCAAAAAAAATGGTACTTTCTATTCGTGAAAAGAAAGAATTTTTTAATTCATTTTATTTCTTGTATAAATCTGGTTATTCCATTATGCAAGTTTTTGATTCAATGTATAATTCATCTAAAAATTTAAAGATTAAATCATTATGCTCAAAAATTTTAAAAGGGATTAATCAAGGTCGTTCATTAAAAGAATCAATGAAAAATTGTTCAAATGCACTAGGTATTGCTTACACAATGCTTGTTGTTGCCGGCGAAGAATCTGGTAAACTAGAGAATATTTTATCTGAGATTATTAAAAATATAACAATGCAAGAAAAGGTTAAAAATGATATTATTTCAAAAATGACATATCCTGCGGCTATGTTCTTTTTGGCACTTTTTGTCGGATTATTGTTTAAGACATTTATCATAGAAATTTTTAACTCAAGAGCAGCTGGTAGTGATGCTTGTATAATGTCTATTGCTATCAGTGCTTGTCTTAAAATAGGTTTTGTTTTCCTCATAATTGGTGGAATTATTTTTACTTTATATAAGAATAAAAATCTTTTGGCAAAAATCGCCTCAACTCTTTTTGCATTTGGACCAATTGCTAATTTAATTAAAAATTATAATTTTTCTAACTTTTTTTCTGTATTATCGCTTTCATATGCAGCAGGGCTCACTGGAGCAGAATCTTTATATTTATCAAATACAGTTGTTAAATTACCAAATGTTGCACATAAGCTAAAGAAAGCGGCAGATAGAGTTCAACAAGGTTGTGAATTAACAACTGCACTTGGGGCAACATCTTTATTTACGGAATATGCTATATCTCAAGTTTCAGCAGGAGAAAAAGCTGGGGAATTAGAAAAAATGCTAAAGGCGGTTGCTTTTGATTATGAGTCACGATTAAGAGTAGCTTTAGATGTAATGTTAAAGCTTTTAGAACCATTAATGATTGGTTTTGTTGGTTTGATAGTTCTATATGTTGCAGTTAGTGGATATAAAGCATATTATAATTATTTGTTCTCACTAATGTGATAGTTAAATTATTTAGATAATGTTATAAATATATTTTTAAATGGCAATTTTAGTTCTTCAGTAGTTTTATAAAAACGAACGGAGTTTTATAGATTATGAAAATTGCACCAATTAGAATAACAAACAATATTCAACTCAACAAAATAAAAAGTACGCCAGCAAAACATCACAAATCTATAACAAGCTATGCTAGCATGCCTGCTTTTTATGGTCGTGATTTAGTTAAAACAAACCCATTACCAGAAGAAATCCGTTCAAAAATGCCAGAAGGATATTCTATCCAAGACCTCATAAAATTAGCTCAAACAGAAGAAAACAAACTCGGACAAGGTGCAAATTCCATTGTTTATTCAATTCCGCATTTAGATGATTACGCATTAAAAGTTTTAAATAAAGATGACCCCAATAAAATTAATATGAGTGAATTCCCAGCTGATGTTAATTTAGGTCAACCAGTCTGGCAAGATGATAAAAATCCAAGAATTTTAATCCTAAAAAAAATTGAAGGTAAAGAACATTCAATCCCTAATTGGAGTAAAACAGTTAATACACCACCTTTACAAATAACTAAAGAACAAGCAAGCAATTTTACAAAACAACTTTCTGTAATTAGCAATATGCCTCAAGAAACTTTTGACCAATTTGCAAAGGATGTTAAGGTTCTTTCCGATAAAGGTTACAAGTTAGATTCTATAAATCCAAACAATCTACTTGTGGATGAAAAGAAACAACAAATTCATATTATTGACTATTTCAAAGTTAACCCAAATGAAACTCATTTATATCAAAACTCTTGTTTTGATTTGATTGCAGTAGCTTGTGATTTTACTCTATTCCCAGAATACTTTGATAAAATGTCTGATGAAGAAAAACAATCTACTATAAACTCTGTAAAAACCATTACAGATAAAATGTATCAAGGTTGTGTAAAATCAGGGTTATCTTGTGATGATGAAAAATATATAACTTATATAAATGAAACAAGTAAATGGTTCCCTATCCCTAGTATTCAAAACGAAAAAACTGGCGGAGAATATGTAAGAGCATATAACGTAAGAATGATTGATTTTATGGATATGGTCTATAACCCAGAACAATGGGCAAGTAAAAGATAATTCCAAATTTCGTAAAAAAATGTAAACGACAAAATTATTTTTGTAAATTTTGTCGTTTGTTTTTTCTTATTTAATTCAACAAAGAATGTAAAGGAAAAATTATGAATGTAAAAGGGATTATGCCTAGCGTAGGCGCTAAATTTACTGTTCAAAAAAATGAAACAAAAAAAGTTTTTGTAGAAAAACCAGATGCTTTTGAAAAACAAACTAAGGAAGAGAAAAAAAGTTTTAAAACAAAAGCAAAAGAATTTTTTAACAAAGCAAAAAATTGTATTGCAATCGTTATTGCATCTAGCTTGAGTGCTTTAGCAGTATTCGCAACAATGAAAGTCAAAAATAACAAAATAAAAGAAGAATGTGAAAAAATTCAAAAGAAATTTGATGAAATTGTACTACCAGAAGACTTTCAAGAAAAAATTGATGAAAAACTTTCAAAATTAAATGCTACAAAGTTATCATATTCGCCAACTACAAGAATAGAAGTTCAAGATTATAAATGGGGAAAAACAAAGGATGAACCAGAATTTATTTTAACTGGGAAACATAAAAGAACGACTCTTAGAAGTGATGCAAAAGAATTAAACTATCCAACTTTTAAAGAAGGAAAAACTTATTCCTTTGAGTTTCCAACAAGTTCAGAAATAAAAATAACACATGAACACAACAAAATCGCACCACAAGAAAGAACTTTAACTACAATTAGTGAATCTTATGCAGATTCTTTAGTTTGGAATAACGACAAAATTGCAAGAGATTTAATGCAAAATTTCTATGACGGACACGGTCAAACATTAGACGGTGTAAAATTTGATATTACACCAACCAATGACGGCAAATACAAAGTTAAAATACAAGGAAAATCAACTTTTTCACCAGATAAAGCTATTTTGCTTGGCGAAAGTTCAAAGAAAAACAACGATAAAGCAGCCGGAAACTATGGTGAAGGCTTAAAAATGGTAGTGTTAAAGCTTTTAAGAGAGAAAGGCGCTGATGAAGTTAATATTGCAGCAGACAACTGGAATGTTAATTGGAAGTTTGAAGATAGCGGATTTGGTAAAAAAGTTCTAGCATATAAGCTTGATGAAATTCCACCAGTTAATGGAAACTTTATTGAATTCAATACAGATAATGTTGATTTTATAAAAGCAATGATTAATTCATTTGATAAATTCTATCATTACAATAATCCTGCATTCAAATGCCCAAACTTTGAAAATGACATTATTGGTATTAACTTAATTGATAAAAAAGAAAAAGGTAAAATTTTTATTGCTGGTCAAGCGTTTGAAGTTGACGGTGATTATGACGGTTTAAAAGGAATGAATATATATATCAAGAAAAAGCCACCTTTATCACATAACGGCACATACATTTTTGACCCTTCAAGAGATAGAACATCACTAAACAAAGACAATTTAGAAGCACTTGGTTCTTGGATTACTTCAAAAGAAAATATGAAGAAAGAAGAAGTTGTTGAACTAATCCACGCTTTAGAAGACTACTGGGATATTGGAACAAGACATTCAATGTTCAAACATAATACAAAAGGTACCTCCTTCATCAATGGATTATTCAAAGGGGCATATGATAGAGATGATTTAAAAATAAAATTCCCAGATGAAAAATATGTAACAGATACATTATTTGTTTCTTCATCTTTAGCAGATATGTACGCAAATGCGGGATATAAACTATGTAGTTCTTATTTTCATTTAATGGGTATGCCATCTTTAGAAGACTTGGTTGAAGAAACAAGAAAACATAAACCACTTGAACCAACAGGAAGTGAAAAGAATAAGATATTAATATTAAAAGAAGCAATACAATTATTAGCACCAGTATTAAAAGAAGATGATATGTTTTCTGATGAAGAATTAGATACAAAAATATTCATCTACGATAGAAAATCAAACAATGAAGATGATGCGTATAAAAATGTTACTGGTGAAGCAATTATAGAAAGTAAAAAATCATTAGGTTTCTGGCTTGATAGAACTGCAATGAAGAATGAGAACTTTTCAAATATGCTTGCTACCTCACTACATGAATTAACTCATAAATTTGGTGGTGATAGTAGCGAAATATTTTCGTATAAATTAACAGATGTAATGGAAAAAGTATTCTCAGCAATTAATAATAACCCAAATTTAGCGGTGCAATTGAAAGTATTAGAACAAGCTTGGGAAGCGCAAAAATAGAAATTAAGGTCGGGTTATAAACCCGACCTTGTTATTATTCATTTAAAAATTCTAATGGTGGAATTTTTTTAAATTTTTCATATTTTTCTGGTTTAACTGTATTTGGCGCTTGATATTTTGGTTCTAAGCTACGTTCTAATAACTCTGCTTGTTTATCTAATAATTTTTTATCAGCACAAGCAATATCTCTACCGATAGATTTTTTAGCTAATCTAACAGCTTTTTCTGACGGCGCACCGTCTTTATTAACACATTCTTGAACTTTATAGCTTGGCCAATCTTCACTTAATTCATTTACTTTTTTATAATGCAAATCACCACAAAGTCTTTTATCAACTTCATTTTCAATTATATTAGTTACATATTCTTTTTGACTTTCAAAGTGACAAGGCAAAATTAATTCTGTACCAATTATTTCTTCTGGGTCTCTTTGTTCATACTTTTCAAACATTTCAGCAGCAATTTTTAAATGTTCTATTTCCATTTGGAACATTTCTTCCCAAATCATTTTTAATTTGTCACACACTTCATCTTTATAGCAATTATAGTAGTTACAAACCTCTGTAAATTCGTGTAATAACCACTTTTCAAACCAAGATTCATTTGGGTCAATCAATGACTCATACATAGTTACGTGTTCTTCTTCAATATCACAAATTTCAGCATATAATCGTTTTAAATCACGATTACCATACATAAACCCATGTTCTGCGTAGAAATTATGAGTTTGTTGTTCTGCAGAGACAAGAGTTAAAATATTTACCTTTGTGATTGGAGAAGTTTTATCCTTATCATAAGGGATTCTAATCCTTATAGCATTATCATTGTGATGATATTGAGTTGGTCTCGCAAGCGTAACATCTGTCATTTCGTGCAAAATTTCATTAGGGTCTGTTTCTTCAATCATATACGCAAATTGTGCATATCTATATAAATGGTCAAAGTCTTCAAGCAATCCAAAATTAAAGGCTTCTTTTACGTATTCATCTGGTTCATTTTGAGCTAACCAAGCTGTTAAATCTACAGCAACTTGTTCATACCCTAAAGTTGTATCTAAAACTGTTTGGTTAACTGGGCAAAGCCAATTGACTGTGGTTTGTTGCATATCTTCAATTCTACGGATATTAACTAAAACTTTGTTTAAATCACTATCACTACATTTACGAACAAATGCGTGCTTGAAGCCCCAAGACTCAACTTCAATACCATTCAATAAAATTTGTCTTGTTCTAGAATAATTATCAACATCAAATCTATTGTATGGGCGTTTTACTATATCATTCCAAGTTCTAATTTGTTTTTCTAAAGGTATACCTTTTTCTTTTAATACGTTCATTATTTTTCCTTTCTTATAAGCAAAGTGCGTGAGCAAAAAGCTCTGCAACTTTATGGTTATAAAATCTACCATCATCTTTAGTAAAAAGATTTTCCCAATGGCTTATTGGTGAACCATCTTCTGAATATGATGGATTTGTCATCATAATATGATGGGTATTGGTGTCGTATCTCAGTGGAAAAATATCATTCATTTGCATAAAACTAGGTAGTTTATCACTAGCTTGATAAAAGCCAAATAGGGCAGTATTAATTCGATTTAGCCTTTGTTCGTAGCTTATACCACCTTCATAATTATCATTTTCAATTTCAACACCAGCCGCATAAATTCTGTTATATTTTAATTTTTCAGAGAGTTCACGTACCGCATAAAAATCATCACCAGTAATAAAATCTGTACCAGCGTTTAACCCCATATTTTGATAACGCCCAAAATCATCTGTACTTTTTTCGCCAACAAAACTTATTGTTGTTTTTCCACTCCGAGCTCTTATTTCGTGCAAAATATATTGCATTTGTGGGTATTCTGGCAAATCACCAATACCTGTATAGTTATTACAATCATATCCACCGATGTGCTTGGCGGAATCAATAAACATACATTCAAAACCCAAATCCATTAGTTTTACACTCTCTTGAATATATAATTCAACATGATTAGGGTCACACCAACGAAATGTTTCGTCATCTTTATTTTGATGTGCAACTTTTATTTGGTCAGCAGAAATAACTGTTCTAAAACCAGTTTTTATTCCTCTAAAATGAGCTAAATCGTTAAAGGCACGCAATTGGTCTTCTGGCGAAATTTTATCAACTATCGCGTAAGAAACAACATTATCACTATAACCAGCGTTTAACTTTATCCCATAGATAGAATTTTCTTCAAACGGACCTTTGTTATAGCTATCACCATAGATATTCGGAAAAATTTGAGAAATAATAATACAATTTGCCCAACTTTTGGCAGATGGAGGAATAGCTGGCAACATTTTTATACAACTCAAAATCCCACAACAAGTACGGTCATATTGCATTTTGGCAATGGCTCGGTTGTTTAATTCAATATAATTCGCAAACCTTCCCCAGCTATCACCATAATTTGGTGTTTCAATGTTATTAGGGAATTTATCATAAAAAATATTGCTTTCACTAAGAGTTACAATAGACTCAATGGATTGTTTTATTTCTCGTGAAAGAAGTTCTGATGGAAGTACATTTGCTATCCATTTTTTGCAACAACCATGAGCGTAATATGTCCTTTCTTTAGTCCATTCATCAGGATGAAGAATCATTGTTTCATTAAAAGCATGCAGAAGTTTATTTGTAGGATTTTTGTTCATAATGAATATTTATGGAATTTAAAAACATCTTATGCATTATGCGAATGGTTCAATTTTTATAATAATTATTGTTTATGCAAAATAAAAAATATTGTTTTAGTCACTGCAAATAAAATGAAGCAGCCCCGTTGTAATTTAAAAAGTTAATTACTCAAGTCTGGATTACATCGTTTTACTCATAGTGACAATAAAGTTACATATAACTTAAACTATTTTTTACTAAGGTATTGTAATTTTTTTTTTAGCATATAATAATATATACAGCTTATGGCAAGGTAGCTCAGTTGGCGAGAGCGCACGGCTCATACCCGTGAGGTCGAGAGTTCGAATCTCTCCCTTGCTATTTTTTTATGTTAAAAAACGGGTAATTCGCCGAGCGCAGGTTTTTCCAAACCACAATCACAAAATGTTCAAGTGTTCACATTTTGTTCTTGTAGCGCACGTCCCCTCTCGCAAAAACAACATTTAGTTCTTTTTGCTTCGGCACAGTCCGTGTGTATTTTAATGAGTAGTTTGGTTTGACGGATAAAGTGAGAATTTTAAGCAAATAGGCTTTGTGTTTGGATTTCAGGGGTCGGAAAATTCCAATCTATCTGTCCCGAAAGGTGACGAAAATACTCATCTATTACTCAGACGGATAGTGTGGGATTTCTAAGCAGGGAGTATTTTTTTACATTAAGAGGGACTTTAAGCCTAATTTTAGGCTTGGACACTTAGAATGGGAATATTACGCAAAATGACACCTTTGGGAATTTTGAAAATTTTAAATAGTTTTGTGCTAAATTTAAATTATGGAAGAACTAGTATTAAAAAATGATTTTTATGAATGGGCATATTCAGATTTTTTAGTAAATAATCAACGAGGGCATCTTGCTGAATACATTATTGCTAAGGCTTTGAATACTGTTTCACAAAAAAGGTTAGAATGGGATCCTTTTGATATCAAGTATAAAAATCTAAAAATAGAAGTAAAAAGTTGTGCTTATATTCAAGCTTGGGAGCAAAAAGATTTCTCAAAAATTTCATTTGACATCGCTCCTACTCGGTTATTTGATATGGAGACAGAACATTATTGCGAGGAATGTAAAAGACAAGCGGACCTTTACATTTTTTGTTTATTAAAACATAAAGATAGAGAAACAATAAACCCTCTATTACTTAAGCAATGGGTTTTTTATATTGTTCCAACTTCATTTTTAAATCTAAATTTTAACAAGCAAAAGAGAATATCCTTATCAAAATTACAAAAAAATAATATTCCGGAGCTTTCATTTGCTGAAATTAAAAAATATATTGATAATTTAAAATTCAATTAACCAACACATTTCGACACAATGCTCGGAAGTGGTGTTCCAATTTGTGTGACTTGAAGGTAATGTGTTGCACATGGAAAGTAATTATATAAATATAAAGGAAATCGCAGAGGCTAAAGGGTTAAAGAGTACCCGTTCATTAAGGTTACAAATCAACAAACCCAACAGTCCGTATATCGCAAGAGAAGTTGAAGTGAATGGAGGAACCTCCT
>JAFTSM010000056.1 GCA_017467305.1 Candidatus Gastranaerophilales bacterium | reverse complement strand
TTTCAAAACCGATTCTCATTAATATATTAAGAGCATAACCACCATCACGCCCCATTATTTCAATAGAAGGATAATCAAATGGTTCTTGTTTATATCCTTCAACCACCCATTCCTTTTCTTTATAATCGTATTCTACACGTAGGTTTTCACTTCCATATTGCTTTAGCATTTCTTCAAAATTTCTTCTTTTAATTGCCGCAAGTTGTGGATTTTTTATTGATAAAGCAAGTAAATGCATTCTGTATTCTCTTATTTTAGAATTTTGTACTTCTTTTCCGTCAGCATATTCAAGTAATTGAAAACCTTTTGCACCTTGAGAATAAAAATCTAAATCTTCATCTTTTGGTAATTCGCCATTGATAAATATAACGTTTCCATAACCACCTTTTGGATAGTTAACAATAACATCGGTACCTTGTTGAGAGAACAAACTTAAAACTAGATGTCTTGTCTTGGGGTTACAGTATAGACCTTGTAAAACACTTATCTCCCAACAATTTCCTATTTGATTTTGAGTTGTTCCAAAACGTTCTACTGGTGGGAATAATTCAAAATATTTTTCCTTTGTTAATTGTAATTGAGTAGAAGAATGTTTATCATTAACAATATAAATAAAATCTTCTCCATCAATTTCATATATATCACCAATTTTTAAATCTTTCTGTGCATTGTCTGAAGAATCATATGTTGGGATAAATTTGTCGATAGGTTCTATTCCATTAATATATGCAGAATAAAGTTTATCTATATCTGAGGAGATATTTGAATTAATTTTACTATCTAAAGGTAGGTATTCAAAAATGTGTTTTCCGACTACCCCCTCTTGTACTAACTCAATTAACATTTGAATGTTACTTGCTTCAAGACCACTAGGATCTATATTCATAAAATAATTGTAAGTAGAGAGTTTGGAGTGTCTTGGATTTGAAACATTAAATATTCTTTTTCCACTTTTATCTTCTAAGCCAATAAAATAATTAAGTGCTTGAGTTCTTTCTGTTTGTGAATACTTTGAACTTTCGCTATTTACTAATAAATCCATTATTTCAAAAAATCTATTTGGAACAAAATTTCCACAGCCTATTGAAGTTTCAATTTTATCCCTGACTTCAAGAATATCACTTGGAGAAAATTCTTTTGAATAAAATAATTCAGCAAAGGAGTTTTTGCCTAAAAATTTTTCAAGATAAGTTTTTTCTTCATTTCCTTTTTTGCTATCAAAAGTACTAATAAAAAGTTCCCATTCTGTTACGTCAAAATCTTCATCTGCCATAAAAGAAAAATCATCTAATTGAGATAGAAGAGTTTCGCCATTAACTCTTGTTGAATTAAATAAATTCAATAAATTAGGAATACCTTGATAATCCCAAAATGTTTCAAATTCTCCAGATTCAGTTAAAAGTTTTGCTATTAAATCACCTTTTTGGTCGGTTTCAAGTATATGTTCAATAACTTTAGGACTCAGTTTATCAAAAACTTTTATCATATCTTGTGAAACATCTTCTTTTGTGTAGCCAGATTGTTTCAAAATATCTTTTGGTAAATTATGTTTTTTTAACACATTTTTTAATGTAGGTTGTTCTATTTTTTGAGCTAAAAGATAGTTAGCCTGCATATTTTCAAGAGTATATGGAGTATATCCAGACAAATTGGGAAAGCTACGTTTCTCTTTTTTCGTTTCACCAGAAAAAGATTGAATATGATAATTATTAGATATTTTATTTATACAGTTAATCTTCATCTTTATCCTTAATTGCTAGTGAAATTTCGTGACCATATTCAAATAATTTTTCTTTAGAAAGTTTTACTTGCATTACTCCATAGGGGTTAATCAAATAATAACTAGTTATTTTACCTTTCTTATTTATATCAGCAGGAAGCAATCTATATGCGTGAGAAGAAAGAAGACCTGTTGAGTAGTCTATAATTTGTTCTTCAATATTATCTCCAGAAAGTTCATCTGATTCTTTTGTAGAATAACAAACAACAGCCTCTTTAAAAAATGAAGGTTTTTGTAGTGCCTTTTGTACATCATTACGTGAGATGGAGTAATATCTAGCCCTAGTTCCTAAGTTTCTAAAAAGAGTTAATGTTTTCCCCATATGTCGAGATAAGGTTGTAGGGTCATTGAAACCGTGTTTTTCTTTATTAAATTTAGAAATACTCCATTTTTTATTTGTATCATCATATTCTACAACAATACTATTTTCATCAATGATAGATTTTTTGTTATCTCTTATTCTTTCTGCCAGTTCAATATCTTCTTTTGTTGGAGATGAGCTACTTCCTATTAATGTTTGGTAATAAAATTTATTTAAGGCTTGTGTGTATAATTCTTTTCCGTCAGCGTATTCTAACATTTGAAAACCTTTTGCCCCAAGTGAATAATATTTTAAATCCAAATTTTGTGGCATTTGAGAGTTTTTAAAAATTACTTTTCCGTATTCTGAACTTGGTAACTCAACTATAATATCGTCACCTTCTTGAGAAAATAATTTTAGTACGTTTTGTCTTGTTTCTGGAGTAGAAAATAACGCATTAATAGGCGATAATTCCCAACAATTACCAATTAAATTTTGTGTAGTGGCAAATCTTTGGATTGGTGGAAACAATTCAAAGTACTTTTCTCTAGAAATATTCAAAGGAATTATTTTACCATTTGCTCCAATAATTGAGGCTTTTTCTGTGTTTTTTACTTGATATACATCACCAATATTTAATTTTTCTTTTGCTTCTTCATCATTTTCAAAAATTGGAACAAAAACATCTATAGGGTTAATGTTATCTGAATATGCTTGATACAATTTATCGATATCAGAAATAATATCTGGATTTAGTTTGCTATTTGGTGGTAAAAATTTTAGGACATTCGAGTCTACTTCACCATTAGTAACAAGCTCCAATAACATTTGGAAATTACTTGCATCTACACTTCCTCTATCAAGTTCCATCATATAAATAATAAGTTCTGACTGTTCAAATACATCAAATTTGGGGATAAAAATTTGTTCACCCTTTTTATCTTTTAAACTTTTAAAATATATTATTTCGTCTGCAAATTCATCTAATTCATAATCAGTTTGTGCAAAATAATCTGTAAAAAAGAGTAAATCTTGTGTGCAGAAATCTTTTTGTAATTCTTCATTTGCTAAAAACTCTTGAATAAATGCCCAAGCACGTCTTGGTGAATACTCTTCATTGTTTAGCTTTGCTGTAAAATCTGGTTGATTTATATATATATTGAGAAAAAAGTCATCTTCTACATAATCATAAACTGTACAAGCGTTAAAAAATTCTAACCAGCCACTAGCATCGAAATTTGGATTTTCGTAAAACGAATCATCGTATATAAAATTATCTAATTTTGTTTCAGTCGTATATTTCTTAAATTCTTCAAGTCTTGAAGGAGTTCCTTTAAATGATATTGGAAGAAATTTAGCCTTTAAATTTTCACTAGAAAATGGTGCAACAGCTGATTTTGGATTTTGATTATGTTGCACATTATTTTGTTTCAGCTTTGTTTTGCTAAAACAAGGAGTCTTATAACCAATCGCTTGTATTTGCATAGTTACAAATACAACAACCAAACATACATTTTTTAGTTAGTTCTTTAAATTTTGTAAATCTAAAAAACTTTCCATTAGTGTGCAAAGTTCGTTATAGCGTTCTTTATTGTGCATATAGTTATAACCAAGTACAACTTCTAATGATGTTGCACTTGAATGTAACGCTCTATCAATTCTTCTTGATGAAGATGTGGGAATATTTCTTGCTCGACGTGAGAGTTCTAATTCTTGTTCTGTTAATGAAGGAGTTATTTTTTCTAAAAGTTCTGTTTGAAAACTTGCATTAACAAAGTGCACAGTATATTGATGAAGCTTTTTTAAATTAGAAGTTAACAAAATAGTTCTCTCTCTAATAAAAACTTCATAAACAGCATCACCTATATGTGCGTAATTTTTAATGTTTAATTCTTGCAAAATCATCTTTCCGTTTTTATCAATAATATAGTAATATTTATAATATGAAAATACTTTTTGTTACAGATTTATATCCTATTGGTGAAGAAAATATTGCAAAGGCTTTATTTTATTTTGTTCAAGAATGGAAAAATCAAGGTCACGAAGTTGAAGTTATTCGTTCTAACTTCATTTTGAACACACTTATCCGTGGCAGAAAAATTATTGAAGAAAAAGTCTATTTTGAACACGACATTAAAATATATAATCTAAATTTCCACACACCTTTTTTGTTCAATATCTACAACAAACTACCAAAAGATTTTTCTCTTAAAAATTATGATGTAATAATTTCCCATATGCCTTGTGGTACTTTAATGGCAAATAAACTTCTAAAAAGAGATAAAATCAAATATATTTGTGGTGTCCATTGTTCGGATATTGTTGTACTAAAGGGTTTTAAATATATTTTCTTTAAAAATGAACTTAAGAAAGCATATAAAAAAGCTGATAAAATTGCTGCAAGAAGCCCAGTTTTAAAAAGAAAAATTGAAGAAATTATTCCAACAATAAAAGATAAAACCTTTGTTGCATATTCTGGTATTAAAGAAGAATTTATAAAAAAAGATATAGAACAGAAATCATTTAACAAGGAACAATTACAAATTTCTACAGTTGCTTCACTTATAAAACGTAAAAACGTAGACATCCTTTTAAAAACACTTTCTACCCTTCAAAATGATTTTCATCTAACAATTATGGGTGATGGAAAAGAAAGAAAAAGCTTAGAAAAATTAGCTAAAAAATTTAAAATAGAGAAAAAAGTAACATTCACTGGAAAAGTAAAAAGAGAAGAAGTAATAGAAAAATTAAAAGCTTCTGATTTATTTATTTTACTAAGTAATAATGAAACTTTTGGATTAACTTATTTAGAAGCAATGGCAACTAGAAACATTGTAATTGCCAAAGAAAATGACGGAATTGATGGAATAATTAATCACGAACAAAATGGATTTTTAACAAAAGCAACTCCATTAGAATTAAAAAAATGTTTAGAAAAAATTCTATTAATGAGCAACTCTGAAATTGAACAAATTAGGGCTAACTCAATTGAAACAATAAAGGGAATTTCTATGGAAGAAGCGGCTAAAAATTATCTAAAAAATATACAATAATCATGTTTGTTTTATAATAATACTCATTGCGATTGAAAAAGATAATGAGAGAAATGAAACAACAAATTTTGGCTGTAATTAAGAATCTGCTTAGTAAAAAATCAACAGATTCATTTATTCAAGAAAGTAATACAACTGAATTAAAAAAGACTTTAAATATCTTTGATTTATTGATTTTAGGTGTTAGTGCGGTAGTAGGAACTGGAATTTTTACAATTATTGGAAGTGCAATAGTTGGTGGTTCTGGTAGTAGTGGTGCTGGTACTGGTGTAATAATTTCAATGCTTATAGCAGCAACTGCAAGTTTATTTTCTGCACTAGCTTATTCTGAAATTGCTGCTATGATACCTGTTGCTGGTAGTGCTTATACATTCACTTATGCAACAATGGGTGAGTTTATGGCGTGGATGGTTGGTTGGATTTTAATGCTTGAATATGCAATCGGTAATATCACTGTTGCAACAGCTTGGACTGGCTATTTAACTCAATTATTAAAAGGCTTTAAACACATTCTTCCAGAATTTATAGTAAATTGTCCATTATGGCTAAGAAATGACTTCCGTTCAATGTACGCAATATGTGAAAAATACGGTTGGGATGTTCACGACAAAATGCCATTTTTACATTTACCATTTGGTATAGAAATGCCAATCGCAATAAATATTCCAGCAATTTTTATTGTTTTAGTTTTAACAATCCTTTTAATCAAAGGAGTTAAAGAATCTACTAGAGTTGCTGGCATAATGGTTTTTGTTAATTTATCAATTATCATTTCATTTGTTTTAGTTGGTTCAAAATATGTTGCGCCAGAAAATTGGGTACCATTTGCCCCAAATGGAATTGAAGGTATTTTAGCAGGCACATTTATCATCTTCTTTGCATATATCGGTTTTGATGCTATTTCAACAGCAGCAGAAGAAACCAAAAATCCACAAAAAGACCTACCAATCGCAATTATAGGTACTTTAGTGCTTTGTACTATTTTATATGTTTCTGTAGCATTAGTTTTAACTGGTGTTGTTCCATTAGGTAGCATTGATACTCAAGCTCCTTTAGCTCATGCAATGAGAACAATTGGTAAAGATTGGTATGCAGGTGCAATTTCTGTTGGTGCCTTATGTGCGTTAACTTCAGTTTTATTAGTTTATCAATTAGGTACAACTAGAATTTTCTACGCAATCGCTAGAGATAATTTCTTACCAAAAAATATTATGAAAATACATAAAAAATTCCAAACACCACATATCATAACTTGGATTTCTGGTTTAATCGTAATTATTGGTTCTTTATTTATGGACTTAAATATTTCAGCAGAACTTTGTAACTACGGAACATTTGCATCATTTGTAATTATCTGTATTGAAGTTCTTATTTTAAGAAAAACAGAACCAAACAGACATAGACCATTCAAAGTTCCATTTTGTCCATTATTCCCAATTCTAGGGATTGTAATGTGTAGTTGCTTTATGATATATAAGAGCCTTTCTGGTGGGGATTCTTCATTGTACTTCTTGTTATGGGTAGCAATGGGCTTAGCAATATATATTGGCTACGGTTACAAAAATAAAAGAATTAACGAGTAATTGAGTTATACATAAATAATGTTATGAGTACTATAAAAACAAAACTAAAAATATTTAGTTTTAAAGAAAAAGTAATAAAAAATGAAATATGATAGCTTATTTTTTTTATTATTTGTCACCTTGAACTTGTTTCAAGGTCTTACAAATTAAGAATTATCGCAAAATCCATAATTTGTCAGATTCCGAAACCAGTTCGGAATGACATAAAATATCTAGCAGAATATTTTATTTTTTATTATTTTATTGTTTTAATCATCTGGATTGCCACAAAAATCAAAGATTTTTTCGCAATGACTTATACCTATAACATCATTTATGTAAAATCTTACAAGCTTAAATAATAGTCTTTTAATAGCTTTGTATCTAATTCAATATTTGGGCTTTCACAAACTAAAGCACCTTTTACATTAAACTCTTTGAATACTTTTAAAAGATCTTTATAATTCATATCACTTTCTTCAAATATCAAGTGATTTTTCTCGCCTTTTACGCTGTATTCAATACCAGCCAAGTGTGCGTGGAAATTATTGAATACATCATTACCTAATTCTTTGCCAACATACTCTAACATTTTAGAAAATTCATCATAAGTATTGTATATTCCGTTATTTCTAGCATGTATATGTGCGAAGTCTATGCAAGGAAGAACATTTTTGAACTCTTTAGATAATTGAACTATTTCTTCTAATGTTCCCCATTGAGTACCTTTTCCAGTTGTTTCTGGTCTTATCCAAATATTGTTATTTTCTGCTTCAAGTGTAGAACAAATTCTTTCCATTGATTTATAAATAGTTTTATAAACTTCCTCTGGAGTTTGTTTCATATAAAAAGCAGCGTGAAAAGTAATACTATATGCACCGATTTTTTGTCCCATTCTCGCAGTTTCAAGAATTCTTTCAACACTTGCTTCAATCTTTTCTTCTTCTTGAGAGTTTAAATTGATGTAATAAGGACCATGACAAGTTACAAGTTTATCTTGTTGTTTTGAAAATTCTTGAACAAGTGCTTGATTAGCATCATTCATTCTTACACCGTGAACAAACTCTACTTCAAGACCATCTAAATCCATTTCATTAATTATGTTTAGTCCTTTTTTATAACCTTTTCCTTCAGATGAAAGAGGTAAGCCAGCTGTTAGAAAATGAAGTTTATTCACTGTATAAAATTTCTCCTTTTTTAGGGTTTATTCGTTCAACAAAATCCCTACCAGTAGATAGGAAATATGCACCGTATTGGATTGAGTCTATTTCTAAAATATCTTCGCCACAAGCAACCTTTAATGAGTTCTTAGTATCACAAATAGTTCCAGGTGTGAAATTATGTGCTTTTTCAATAACATAAGCGGAGTTTATTCTTAAAATAGTTCCATTATAACAAGTCAAAGCACCTATAAATGGATTAAGTCCACGAATAAAACGTTCTATTTCTTCTGCTGATTTATTCCAATCAATAAAAATATTCTTTTTCTCAAAAGATAGTGCCTCTGCTGTTTTGTAGTTACCGTCTTTTGGCTGTGGTCTGTGTGGAAATTCATGGTTTTCATAATAATCTAATGCTTCAAAAAGCATTGAAGCACACATCTGGTTAGTTCTATAGAATAGAGTTCCCATTGTTTCATTTAAATCTAAACTAAAACAATATTGAGAAATGATATCTCCAGTATCAAAGTTTTCATCCATATAGTGAAGAGTAATGGCTGATTCTTCTTCACCATTTATAATGACGTGAGAATAAGGGTTTGCACCTCTATAATCTGGTAATTTAGACGGATGAAGATTTATAAAACCGTCTTTTGATAATTGTAATAACTCTTTAGGTAATTTTTTATTGAAAGAAGAAACAACACCTAAATCAACATTTAAATTTTTAATTCTTTGTAAAAAGCCTTTGTCACTTAAACTTATGTTGTAGTCAATAACGTTTAAGCCTAAAGATAAAGCCGTATCCACCATTAATCGATGAGTTGGATCATCTTTCGCAGGGGGAACAACACCCACGATATTTATACCTTTTGAAGCTAATTTATGTAAGCAAACAAGTGCCATATCTGGCATACCGATGAATAGAATTCTCTTTTTATACTTTTTATCAGCCATATCTTCTTCCTTATTTTTTTATTATATCAAAAAATTGCTTTTATTTTAAATGTGTTTTTAATAAAATATTAAATGAGTAAAATGAGGTGAACTATGTTAGATATAAGAATGATTAGGGAAAATCCCGAAAAAGTTAATGAATTATTAAAAAGAAGAAATCCAAATCTTTCTATTGACGGGATTTTAGAGATAGATGCACAAAGAAGAAAAGTTCAAACACAAGCTGATGAATTAAGAGCTAAAAGAAAAAATATATCTCAAGAAATTGGTATGTTGAAAAAACAAGGTCAAAATACTGATGAAATTCAAGTCCAAGTAAAAGCTATGGGGGATGAAATCAAAGCTCTTGAAGAAAAAGAACAAGAATTAGATTTAGAGCAAAAGAATTTACTTCTTTCAACTCCTAATATTCCAGATGAAACAACTCCGGTTGGTTTATCAGAAGATGATAATGTAGAAGTAAAAAAATGGGGTGAACCAAGAAAAGTTAACTTTGAACAAAAAGCACACTGGGATATTTGTGTTGAAAAAGATATAGTTGACTTTGAACGTGGTGTTAAATTATCTCAATCAAGATTTTCATTATACAGAGGAAAAGGTGCACAATTAGAACGTGCTATTATTAACTTCTTTTTAGATACTCATACAATGGAGCATGGTTATGAAGAAATTATGCCACCAGTAATGGTAAATTCTGCTGCTATGACTGGTACTGGTCAATTACCTAAATTTGCTCAAGATATGTATAAATGTGAGGAAGAAGATTTGTACTTAATTCCTACTGCAGAAGTTCCTGTTACAAACATTTATGCTGGTGAAATTTTATCTGAAGATGACCTGCCAAAATATATGACAGCTTATACACCTTGTTTCCGTCGTGAAGCTGGTTCTGCAGGTAAAGATACAAGAGGTTTAATCCGTCAACACCAATTTAACAAAGTTGAATTAGTTAAACTTTGTACTCCAGAAACAAGCCCAGAAGAACACGAAAAATTAACAAGAAACGCAGAAAAAGTTCTTGAATTATTAGAATTACCATATAGAAGAGTAGCTCTATCAACTGGTGATATTGGTTTCTCAGCAAGAAAATGTTTTGACTTAGAAGTTTGGTTGCCTTCTTACAATGCTTATAAAGAAATTTCAAGTTGTTCAAATTTTGGTGATTTCCAAGCAAGAAGAGCTAATATTAGATACAGAAGCAAAGAAACTGGTAAGCCAGTATTTGTTCATACATTGAATGGTTCAGGTTTGGCAGTTGGTAGAACTTTTGCTGCTATCTTAGAAAACTTCCAAAATGAAGATGGTAGTGTAACAATTCCAAAAGTACTAAGAAAATATACAGGTTGGGATATTCTATAGTATGAAAAAAGGATTGTTTATTACATTTGAAGGAGCTGATGGTTCTGGAAAAACAACACAGTTGAATAACATAAAAACTTTCTTAAATGAAAAAGGTTTTGATGTTGTTGTAACTCGTGAACCAGGTTCTTTGGAATTAGGTCAAAAGATTAGAAATATTCTTTTGCACTATGACGGTGTTGTGGCTGATAGATGTGAGATATTTTTATTTTTAGCAGATAGAGCTCAACACGTTGAAACTTTTATCAAACCAGCTATAGATGAAGGTAAAATTGTTCTTTGTGATAGACATACTGATTCTACTATTGCTTATCAAGGTTATGGAAGAGAACAAGATATAGAGTTATTGAAGAGCTTAAATGAAATAGCTGTTAATGGTTTAAAACCAGATTTGACTATGCTTTTTGATGTTTCAACAGAAACTGCTCAACAACGTGTCGGCAACGAAAAAGATAGAATGGAATCTATTGGTATTGAGTTTCATAGAAAAGTTAGAAATGGTTATTTAGAACTTTTAAAAGAAAATCCAGATAGAATTAAGTTAATAAATGCAAATAATTCTATTGAAACAGTTTTCGAAGACGCAAAAAAGATTATAATAGATTTGATAAACAGAAATTAAGGAGAGAAAATGACTGGAACTTCTAGACGTTGGTACGATAATGACCCAATTTTAAAAGAAGCACTTGAATTATTAAAATTACAAACTGACGATAAAAAATCGGCAGCTGCTGATTTTATCATTTCTCTTCAAGAGCAAGTTGCTGGTGATGTAATTGAGAGAATATATGAAATTACAACACAATATGCAGGAAAGGGTAATCGTTGGTATGACGCTGATCCAGTAATGTTAAGAGCAATAGAATTACTAAGAGCAGCACCGCCACAAACTCAAAGAGTAGCAGCATTGAAATTATTACTTGCTATGGAAAGTAATAACATGGGGTCTTTAGAAGAATAGATGAATAGTCAATTAAAGGACATACAAAACCAAAATGATAAAAGGGGCATTGATATCCAAAAAGTGGGTGTCAATGGTGTTGAAGTGCCTTTAATTATAGAAAGAAAAAATGCAGAAAGTCAGGTCGTTTCTGCAAAAGCTCGTTTGAGTGTTACACTGCCTCATAATTATCGAGGGACTCATATGTCACGTTTTATCGAGGTTTTAAGTGATTATAAAAACAAGCTTGGTGTTGATATAAAAGGTTTGTTGATTGATGTGAAAAAACGTCTAGAATCAGAATCAGCACACGTAAAATTTGAGTTTAAATATTTTATAAATAAAAAAGCACCAGTTAGTGGCATGGAGTTCCCAGTTGGGTATGATTGCTATTTTCAAGGTGACTTAAATGGTGAAGATTATAAATTTATACTTTGTGTAAAAGTACCAATAACTACACTTTGTCCTTGTTCTAAAGAAATTTCTAAATATTCAGCACATAACCAAAGAACAATGGTTAAAGTAAAAGTTAGCTATGATGAAAATGATATAATTTGGATAGAAGACTTGGTAGAAAAAATTGAGAGTTGCGGTTCAAGTCAAGTATATTCAATATTAAAACGTTGCGATGAAAAATACGTAACTGAAGCTGCGTACGAAAACCCTAAGTTCGTAGAAGATGTGTTACGTGATGTAATTTGCCTTATGGAAGATGATAAGAAAGTTACGTTCTATGAGGTAGAAGTAGAAGCACAGGAAAGTATCCATAACCATAATGCGTGGGCTTTCCAATCAGAAAACAAACAAAACTAGTTGGAGACATATTAATGAAAGAATTATTTAACGATTATGTTCAATCGCTTGAAACATATATCATGTTTCAAATAAAACAAGAAACACAACGTTTAACACCAGAATTAACCGCAAAAGGACGAAAACCTATTACGCTAGCTATGGGTGCTCCAGTTAAAGTGCCTCCTACTTTTGTTACAGAAAAATTAATTGATGCTGTAAAAGAAGACGGTTTGCATACTTATACAACACCAAAAGGTGAGGCATACTTACTAGAAGCTATTGCAAAAAGAATGAAAAATCGTTTTGGTATTGAGCTTGATACTAAGACTGAAATTTGCTCTTTAATTGGTTCTAAAGAAGGTCTTGCTAATATGATAAGAGCATTAGTAAATCCTACTACTGATAAAGAAAAACAAGATATTATTTTGATACCAGACCCAGGATATGCTTCATATAAAGAAATGGTAAAAGTATCTGGCGGTTTAGCATATGGTTTACCTTTAACACCAGAAAATAACTATATGCCAAACTTAGATGAAGTTGCTGTTCAGCTTGAAAAAGATGGTTTATCAATGAAAAGAGTAAAAGCATTGATTGTTAACTATCCAAATAACCCATTAGGTGCAGTTTGTACTTTAGATTATATGAAGCACGCTGTAGAATTTTGTAAAAAACATAATATCTTATTAATGTCAGATGCGGCATATGTTGATATGGTGTTTGAAGGTCAAGAACCGGCTCCTAGTGTATTTGAAGTTGAAGGTGCAAAAGATATTGCAGTTGAATTCTTTAGTTTCTCAAAACCATATTCAATGACAGGTTGGAGAATTGGTTGGGTATGTGGAAATAAAGATGCCGTAGGTGTATTTGCTAAATTGAAATCAACAATCGATACTGGTATCTATAAACCAATTCAAAAAGCAGCAGCTGCTATTATAAATTCAAAAGAAGGTGATGAATATATAAAAGAAGCTAATAAGGGCTTTGAAATGAAGCAAAAACTTGTTGTTCAAGGCTTTAAAGAACTTGGTTGGGATATGGATAAGTTAAATCCACCAAAAGCAACTTTCTATCTATGGTTACCAATTCCGCCAAGATATAAATCTTCTAAAGAATTTACAGATGCTGTTTTAAATAAATCAGGCGTAGTTTTAGTTCCTGGTAACGGCTTTGGAGAAAATGGTGAAGGCTGGTTTAGAATGTCTATCGTTGCTAAAGATGAAGACATGATAGAAGTAATTAGAAGATTAAAAGAAGACGGATTCTATTTTGAAAAATAAAACAGTAATTGTTGATTATGATGCAGGGAATTTAAGAAGCGTAGCAAATATGCTTACGTTTCTTGATGTTCCGTTTGAAATAACTTCTGATAAAGACAAAATTCTTAATGCTGAAAAAATCATTTTCCCAGGACAAGGTCACTTTGCACAGGCTATGAGTAATCTCGAGAAAAAAGGATTAGTTCCAGTTATAAAAGAATGTTGTAGCAAGGGAACTCCATTTTTAGGTATTTGTATTGGTTTGCAAATCCTTTTTGAAAAGAGTGAAGAAGCACCAAATGTTCAAGGTTTAGGAATTTTTAAAGGCGAAGTTAAAAAATTTACTCAAGGTAAAATTCCTCAAATTGGTTGGAATAAAGTTATTCCTACTGAAAATAATTCTTTTATAGAAGAAAATTATTTTTATTATGTTAATTCATATTATGTTGTTCCAGAAGATGAAAATATTATTAGCGCATATACGGATTATAATGGTCAGTTCTGTGCTTCAGTTCAAAGTGGAAATGTAACAGCTGTTCAATTCCATCCAGAAAAAAGTTCAGAAGCGGGATTGAAATTTTTTAGGAACTGGATAAATCAATAAAAGAGAGAGGTTTTAAAACCTCTCTCTTTTGTTTAATTGTTTTATTATTTGATTAATTCCAACAAGAATGGGAATTTGTAGTTTTTATTATTAAATACGCTAATTGTAGCTAATATAATAATTACTAGGTTAAAGAAACTTATTAAACCAGTAATAGGAGCAAAAACAAATCCGAATATTAATGAAAGAATGAAAATAAGCAATTCAAAATTAACAAGATTTTTTAAATAAACTTTTGCTTCACCTTCTAAAACTTCTTTTTTTCCATACCATACGATAACTGGAATTAGAAATCCAATTACTGGTAAAAGTGCTAATAAAGTTACAAAGAATAATAAATTTTTATTGTTTTCCATAAAAACTCCTTAATTTACTAAAATACAGATTTTATTATATCTTTTTCTTCTTATTTCTTCAACATTTGAAGAATAAGGGTTTTTAATATAAAATTATTGGTAGTTGAGGGAATATTATGTTTGATAAAATTAAGTCTTTATTTCAAAAAAAGAGTGATAAACCATTAAAATATGTTAGTTGTGAATATATTCAACACGGCTTTAATGTTGATTATGAAGATATTAAAATGTGTTGTTTTAATTGCCACGAGGGTGGAGGAAGACAGATTCTGATTGATAAATACAAAGGTCAAATGATTGATTGGAATAAGTTCTTTAAAGAAAAACGTAAAATGAGAGAACTTAATAAAAAAGGTATTATTCTCGAACGTTGCAAAGGTTGTTTCTTCTTAAAAGAACGTGAATGGGATGATGAAGACTATATTAATTTTATGGTTTTCAATCATTGGACTTTATGTAATTGCAAATGCAAATATTGTTTTACTAACGAACAATCAGATTTCTTTAATGCAAGAGAAAACTACAATATGTACCCTGTTATAAAAAAACTTGTTGAAATGGGTAAAGTTCGTGGTGGCGGTGAAATTGGTTTTGGTGGCGGTGAACCAGCATTATTACCAGAGTTTGAACCAATGATGAATATGTTAATGGATGCTGGTTGCGATAACATTAGAGTTCATTCTTCTTGTGTTAAATATTCTCCAGCTATTGAAAGAGGATTAAAGGAAGGAAAAGTTACTTTAGTTTGTTCTGTTGATTCTGGTACTGCTGAAACATACAAAAATATAAAAAGAGTTCCACACTTTGAAACTGTTTGGGCAAATTTAGAAAAGTATGCAGCTGCTCAAGGTGAGAATAAATATAAAGCTAAAACTAAATATATAATTTACCCTGGTTTTAATGATAATAAAGAAGAACTTGATAAATGGTTTGATTTAACAGTTAAAGCCGGAATTAAAAGTGTTGTTATTGATGTTGAGGGTGGTTGGTATATTAATAACAAATATAATATTCCAGATTATTTATATGAACTTCTTGAATATGCTACAAAAAAAACAGAAGAATTGGGTATGAAATTTGTTGAATATTATGATAGAGCAAATGATATGCGTATTCACAAAGAAGAATATAAAAAGCTAAGAAAAAATGAACAAGCTAACTAAACAATATTTTATAGATTTGTTGATTCTTTCTATTCCATTATTTATTGGAAATCTTGGGCATACTTTAATAGGTGCAACTGATGTTTTAGTTGTTGCTAAATACAGTATTGATGCACTTGCAGCTATAAGTATTGCAAACTCGATTTTATTTACAATATTTATTCTTGGAATAGGTATATTGTGTGCCATTTCAATTCTTTTATCCAATATGAGAGGTTCTGGAGAAAGAACTAAAAAGCATTTACTTTCTACTCTTGTTTTTTCTTCTGCTACAGCAATATTATTTTCTGGAATTTGTTATGCCTCTAAGTTTTTTGTTCCAATGATGAATTTTGAAGCACATATTGTTCCTTATATTGAACAATATATTGCTATAGTTTCTTTTTCTATGCTTGGAATGTTTTTATTTGAAGGGATAAAGCAATTCTTACAATCTTATGAAATTGTTAATTTCCCCAATGCTTTACTTCTTTTTTCTGTAATTTTGAACTTAATTTTTGATATTGTATTTGTATTTGGTTTTGGACCAATTCCATCTATGGGTTCACAAGGTGCTGCGATTGCTACAACATTGGTGCGTATCTTAATGGGTTTAGTAATGTTTATTTATGTATTTAGGTTTATTGATTTCAAAGCAAAAATTGATTTTGGATACATGAAACAAATAATAAAAATTGGTACACCTATTGGTTTAGCTTTATTATTTGAATTTTTAGCGTTTAATATTATAACAATTCTTGTTGGTCGTGAATCTGGATTATTGGCTGCTGTTCATAATATTTTAGTTACTATTTCATCTGCAACATTTATGTTCCCATTGTCTTTAGCAACTGCAACATCGGTTAAAGTTGCATATTATTATGGTGCAAAGAAATGTGATGAAATAAGAAATTATATTTTTGCCTCAACAACTATGTGTATGTTAATAATGATTTTAATTAGTTTAACTTTGATTATATTCCCAAGTCAGATAATTAGATTGTTTACAGACGATGTAAATGTGATGAAAATAGCACTACCTATTATGAGCGTTGTTGCCGCATATCAAATTTTTGACGGACTTCAAATTATTATGGGTGGTACATTAAAAGGTTTTAAAATGACTAAAGTAGTATCGGCATCTGTGATGACTGGCTATTGGCTAATTGGTTTACCTGTTGCAGTTGTTTGTGTTAGTTATTATAACCTATCCTTGAAAGGATATTGGATAGCGCTAGCTATTTCATTATGTTCAATGGGGATAGGTCAAGCCGCTCTTGTTAAATATAAATTTAAAAAGATTAAAGAAATATGTAATTAATTTGCTTAATATATATACAATTCGGCTGTATTTAAGTTATAATTAACTTGTTGTTTATATTAGTTTTTTTGAATAGGTTTATATGGAAGAGAATTTAAAATATAAGAGAATCCTGCTAAAACTTAGTGGAGAAGCTCTTTTGGGTGAACAGCAATTTGGTATTGACCAAAATCCGTTAGAAATGATTGCTAATGAAGTTAAACAAGCATATGATTTAGGTGCTGAAATTGCTATCGTAGTTGGTGGTGGAAACATATTTAGAGGGGTTAAAAACTCGGCAAAATATGGTATGGATCAAGCAACTGGTGACTACATTGGTATGTTGGCAACTGTTATGAACGCATTAGCTTTACAAAGTGCATTGAGAAAATTGGATGTACACTGTAGAGTTCAATCTGCAATTGATATGGATAAGATTGCAGAACCTTATATCAGATTTAAAGCAATTAGACACTTAGAAAAATCAAGAGTAGTTATATTTGCTGCTGGTACTGGTAACCCATTCTTCACAACAGATACTGCGGCTGCACTTAGAGCTTCTGAAATCGGTGCGGAAGTTATGCTTATGGCTAAAAATGGTGTTGACGGTGTTTATTCTGATGACCCACGCACTAATCCAAATGCGAAAAAATACAATAATATAACTTATGATGATATTATTATTAAAGGTCTAAAAGTTATGGATACTGCTTCTTGTGCATTATGTAAACAAAATTCTATACCAATTGTGGTATTTGATTTCGCAGCAAAAGGAAGCATTAATAAAATATTAAAAGGTGAAAATATAGGAACATACGTAGGAGGTTAAAATGGCAGTTGAACAAATGTTTTCAACAGGTACAGATAAAATGGAAAAAGCTATTGCACAGATGAAGAAAGAATTTGCTTCTGTTCGTACTGGTAGAGCTAATCCAATGATTTTAGATAAAGTTTTAGTAGAATATTATGGTGCACCAACTCCATTGAGACAGTTATCTCAAGTTAGTGTTCAAGATGGTACTACATTAGTTATTGCTCCATATGATAAAACTATTTTAAAAGAAGTTGAAAAAGCTGTTATTAAAGCTGATTTGGGTATTACTCCTAACTCTGACGGTATTGTTATTAGACTTCCATTCCCACCATTAACTCAAGATAAGAGAAAAGAAATCTGTAAAGACGTTAAGAAAATTGGTGAAGATACAAAAGTTGCTATCCGTAATATCAGAAGAGATATGACAGATGAATTGAAAAAAATTGAAAAAGCTGAAAATCTTCCAGAAGATGCAGTAAAAGATAATCAAGACAAAATCCAAAAATTAACTGATAAATATACAAAAATCGTTGATGACGGATGCGCAGAAAAAGAAAAAGAGGTTTTAACAGTATAGTGGCTGTATTAGATACTCTTGCAAAAAATAGATTAGTTACAGGCTTTTTAATGGGAGCGTTGGTGTTCTCATGTATATTGCTTGGCGGGAAATTTTTGCTTGCTCTATTGCTAGTATTCATTATACTTGCTTCAAAAGAGTATGCGGATATTTTAAGAAATAAGGGCTTTTTGCCTTTCTTTAAAGTAATACTTATAGTATCAGTTACAATGGTATTATTGTCAGCTTCTGGTTATGATAATTTGATACCACTTGCATTAGTTGTTGGTACTATTGGCTCATTCTTAGCTGTTTTATTTAGAGGAAGACAACCTTATATAGCAAACGTGGCAACAACTATTTTAGGATTTTTAATTGCTTGGATGCCTTGTCATGTATGTCTAATCAGAAATATGGGGGCAGAAGTTTCCCTACTAGGATTTACATTCAAGCAAGGCTTGTATTTCTTAGTATTCATATTTTTCGTAATTTTGCTTACAGATATTGGTGCATATTATTTTGGCGTTAGATATGGTAAGCATAAATTATCGCCTGTAATTAGTCCAAAGAAGTCTGTTGAAGGTGCAGTTGCCGGTGGACTTTGTGCAATTATTGTTGGATTGATAATTGGTAAATTGATTGGTATATCTTTATATCATTCTTTTGTACTTGCCTTGATTACAACTGTAATGGCGCAATTAGGAGACTTATCTGAATCTTTAATTAAACGTGATGCTGGCGTTAAAGATTCTGGTAATTCACTTCCTGGACACGGTGGTTTTTTAGATAGAGCTGATAGCTACTTGTTCTCAGTGCCAGTTGCATACTTCTATATCAAATATTTTATACTTACTGGGCTATCATTCCCAATGATTATGGAATTAGTAAAGAAAGTTATAAATGTTATCTGCAGCTAGAATAGAGCAATTAAATAAATTACAAAACATTTTAAATATTAAATTGACGGATGTTGAGTTATTGGATGTGGCTTTAACTCATCCGTCTTTTAATTTCGAAGTAAATAATGATAATGCACCAGATTATGAGAGATTAGAATTTCTTGGTGATTCTGTATTAAGACTTGTTGTTAGTGATTATTTATATGAAAAACATCAAGACTATGATGAGGGCAAACTTACTAAAATTAGAAGTTATTTAGTTAGTGATGAGTTTTTAGCTAAAATTGCTTTTTCACTGACCCTTGATGAATTTTTAAATATTGGTGAACACGAACAAAAAGATGGTGGCAGAAAAAAAGAATCCATTAATGCTTGTGCAATGGAAGCAGTTTTAGGTGCAATTTATAAAAATAATGGTTTTGAATACGTAAAAGAATTTCTTTTGAAAATATATGAAAATCAAAATATAAATGTAAATGAAATCTTATTTTTCTATAATTCAAAAGAACTTTTGCAACAATATACTCAAGCTCAAAATAAAGATTTACCAGAATATAAAGTTACAAATGAAACTGGTAAAGCGCACAATAAAACATATGAAGTTTGTGCTTTTTACCATGGTGATATTTTAGGAAAAGGTATTGCAAAAACAAAGAAAGAAGCTGAAAAAATAGCAGCTTTAAATGCTTTGAAAAAGCTTAAAATAGTTGAGGGTTGTGCAAATGAGTAATGTTATAGTTGCGCCGTCAATATTATCAAGTGATTTTGCTAATCTTGAAACGGAGATAAAAAGATTAGAAAATAGTGCCGCTGATTGGGTGCATGTTGATGTTATGGACGGTCATTTTGTTCCTAATTTAACTATTGGTGCTCCTGTTGTAAAAGCTTTAAATAAAGTTTGCAGTATTCCTCTTGATGTTCATTTGATGATTGAAAATCCAGAAAAATATATAAAAGATTTTGCTCTAGCTGGTTCAGACATAATTACATTCCACTATGAAGCGACAAAAGAAAAAACTTTAGAAGTTATTAATCTTATAAAATCATATGTTGATATCAAAGTTGGCTTATCTATAAAGCCAAAAACAAGTGTTAAAGAAATAGAAGAATTTATACCATTAGTGGATTTGATTTTAATTATGACTGTTGAACCTGGTTTTGGTGGTCAAAAGTTTATGCAAGATTGTGCTGATAAAATAAAAGAAGTAAAAGCAATTTCAAAAGATGTTATTGTTGAAGTTGATGGTGGTATAAATAATATTACAGCCAAATATTGCAGAGACTTAGGTGTTGACGCGATGGTTGCAGGAAATTATGTCTTTTCTAGTGATAATATGAAAGAAGCAATTGCTTCCTTGAGGTAAAAATGTTTGTATCTAATGGTTTAGTAGAACAGCATATTCATGGTGCTTTTGGCTACGATTTTATGAATTGTAGTGTGGATGATATATTAACAGTTTCTGAACTTTTATCTTCTTGTGGAGTTACTGCATTTTTTCCAACAATAATGACAGATAGTTTAGATGTTATAAAAGAACGTATTCAAATTGTAAAACAAGCAATGCAGAAGCAGAAAAAGAAAGCTGCACAAATAATAGGTGTTCATTTAGAAGGACCATTTATCAATCTTGATAAGTTAGGAATACATGAGAAAAAGCATGTTTTACCTTTAAAAATAGATTTGTTTAAGCAAATTGAAGATGATGTGATTAAGATGGTGACACTTGCTCCAGAGCTAGATATTGAAAGTGACTTTGTAGACTATTTGAAGTCAAAAGGGATAAAAATTTCAGTAGGACATTCTGTTGCTACTGATTTATCTAAGGCAGACCAAGTAACTCATTTGTATAATGCAATGGGTACATTTTCTCATAGAGAAAAATCAACGGTAATATCAGCACTTACTGATGATAATATTAATGTTGAAATAATTGCTGATTCTATGCACGTTTCAGATGAAGTATTAAAAATAACATTTAAACAAAAGTCAATAGAAAAAATATTATTAATAAGTGATGCACTTCCATTGGCGCATAGTGATATAGAACAACAAAAATTTGCTGGAGGAACTATTTATAATAGAAATGGAAAATTAACAAATATTGACGGCGTTTTAGCTGGTAGCTCAATGCTTTTATGCGATATTATTAAAAATCTTGCAGATAAAAATCTTTTAAAAATAGAAGATGCTACTATTTGTGCATCTTCTAATCAATTAAAATATCATAATATTTCTAGTAATCTAAAAGTTTATTGGACTGACTCTAACACCATAGATAAGATTGAATTTATCTAAAATAGATTTGTTTCTGGTGTGGTTTTAGCGTAGAAACCAAATGGAACTTTTTTGAATGAATTAACTTCTTTTTTAAGTCTGTAGTTTTCTTTGTTTAATTCATTGATTTTAAAACGCATAGTTTCGTTTTCGGTTTTAACTCTAATAAGTTCCATAACAACATCATCCATGCCATCTAGTTTTTCATCAAGAACAGCAGTGATTTTTTCAGTCATAGATTTTTCTATATTTCTTAAAGTATCAACAAGCTGAACAATTGAAGCACTAGAAATAGAATTTGTTCCTTTTAAAACAACATTTTTAGAAGGTGCTGGAGTAACATATTGCATTTTCTTTTTAGAAGAATATGCTTTCAATGTTTTCGCATCATCTTGTGTAAAATAAGTTAAACCTCTGTGATTCTTTTTTAATTTAATGTCAGCCATTTTACAAAGCTCTTGAATTTGAGCATTATCAATGCCTAACATCTCTCTAATTTCTTTTGGTGAAAATTCTTTATTTTCAATCTTCTCTACCATAGATATTCCCATGAATACAATCCCCTTTAGATTAAAAGCATGCTATTCGCTATAAATATTATAACTATTTTGAATTTTTTTGTCTAAGAATTATAAGTATCTTTACATAACTTTTTATTTAGCATTATAGGTAGTTTATGATAGTATAAATATATAGTTAACTGGGAGTTTAAATAGATGAAATGCGTAATTTTAGCGGGTGGTTCTGGTGAAAGATTATGGCCAATTTCTAGAGATTTGCATCCAAAATCATTGTTAAAGTTATACAATGGCAAAACACTGATTCAAAATGTTTTTGAGTTGGCTTTAAATTTAGCTACAGAAAAAAATATTTTAACTATAACAAATATTAGGCAACTAGATGATACAACAAGACAGTTAAAAGAATTGTCATCAAAGCCAAATATTATTGCTGAACCGATGTCAAAAAATACGGCTCCAGCAGTTGCTTCTTCAATTACATATTTGCAAGGTCAAAAGGATGAAATTGTCGTTATTCTTCCAGTTGATTTTGGTGTTAAAGAAGTTGATAAATTTTCGCAAGCTATAAATAGTGCAAAAGAGCTTGCAAAATCTGGATATATTGTTTCACTGGCAGTAAAACCTACATATGTTGAAGAAGGTTTTGGATATATCAAAGCTGGGGAAGCAATTAAAAAAGGATATAAAGTTGATAAGTTTATAGAAAAACCAAGTTTTCAAGATGCTGAAAAATTTGTAAATGAAGACGGATACTTTTGGAATACTGGTATTTATATTTCTAAAATGTCTGTTTTACTTGATGCATATAAAAATTTTGCTTCTTGTATAAATGAAACTTTCACAAAAGATATGTTTGATGAAAATAATAAGATAAAATTTGAATATTATGATAACTTGCCAGAACTTTCTATTGATTATGCTTTAATGGAAAAAGCAAAGAATATCGTTTTTGTTGAACTTGAAACTCAGTGGAATGATTATGGTTCTTGGCAAGCTATTTATAATAGCAGCGAGAAAGATTCAAAAGGAAATGTGATTTCTGGTAATGTTGTCACAGATAAAGTAAAAAATTCTTTTATATATTCATCAAAAGAGTTAGTTGCTGTTTCTTCAATTGAAAATAAAATTGTTGTAGAAACAGAAGACGCAGTCCTCGTTTGTGATAAATCAAAAGCTTCTGAAATTAATTCATTAGTAAAACAGTTGAAGAAAGATAAGGATGAAACAACTGTATGTAGAAAAACGGTTTTCCGTCCTTGGGGCTTTTATACTTGTTTGAATGGTGGAGAAGGTTGGTTATCTAAGATTATTACTGTTTCTCCAGGACATAAATTATCACTTCAATCACACAATTATAGAAGTGAACACTGGGTTGTATTAGAGGGTACAGCTACTGTTATATTAGAAGATGAAGTGCATGAATTGGAAAAACGTCAAAGTATTGATATTCCATTACAAGCAAAACATTCATTACAAAATCATACAAGTGAACCTCTTAAAATATTAGAAGTTCAAAAAGGTGAATATATATCTGAAGATGATATTATTCGTTATGAAGATATGTACGGTAGGGTAAAATAGTGTAAATCTATTTTAAAACCCTAAATTGATGTTATAATTTAGTGAAAAGGTTGTTATTAAAAGGGATTTAATATGAATAAAAATCAATCAATGGGAATTTGGCTAGTTATTGGTATTTTGGTTCTTGCCTTAATATCTACATTTTTTACAGCACCAACTACCTCTACAAAAAGCTTAACTTATACAGAGTTTTTGAATAAGGTAAAAAATGCAGAGATTAAGGAAGTTGTAATTGACAATGATATAGTAACAGCTGTTCCAGTTAATGATGAAATAAAAACAGAGGTTAATGGTAAAGAACAAGCTACTGCTTCTTTAAGATATAAAGTTAATATTCCAGTTAATGATAATTCTTTTTATTCAACATTAGAACAAAATAAAGTTGATGTAGAGATTAAAAAATCAAATGAAAACTCTTCATTTATGGGATTAATGGGAACAGCGCTTCCTATATTAATCATAGTAATTTTCTTTATTATTTTAGCTAAGATTATTCAATCTGGTGGTTCTCAAGCTTTATCTTTTGGTAAAAGTAAAGCGAAAATGATGCTTGATAGCAAAGTTAAAGTAACATTTAAAGATGTTGCCGGTATTGATGAAGAAAGACAAGAATTAGAAGAAATTGTAGATTTCTTAAAAAATGGTGATAAATATTTAAAACTAGGTGCAAAAATACCAAAAGGTGTTTTATTGGTTGGTGCTCCTGGTACTGGTAAAACATTAATGGCAAAGGCTGTTGCTGGTGAAGCAAATGTTCCATTCTTTTCTATTAGTGGTTCGGATTTTGTTGAAATGTTTGTTGGTGTTGGTGCTTCAAGCGTTAGAGATTTATTTGAACAAGCAAAAAAACATCAACCTTGTATCGTTTTCATTGACGAAATTGATGCAGTTGGAAGACAAAGAGGCGCTGGTATGGGTGGCGGACACGATGAAAGAGAACAAACTCTTAACCAACTATTAGTTGAAATGGACGGTTTTGATGGTAACACAAATATTATTATTCTTGCGGCTACAAATAGACCAGATATATTAGATAACGCTTTATTAAGACCTGGAAGATTTGATAGACAAATTATGGTTAGCTTGCCAGATGTAAAAGGTAGAGAACAAATTTTAAATGTTCACGCAAAAGGTAAACCATTTGATAAAGATGTTGATATGAAAGTATTGGCAAAACGTACGCCCGGTTTTACTGGTGCAGATTTACAAAGTTTATTAAATGAAGCAGCACTTCTTGCAGCAAGAAAGAATAAACAAGTAATAAATATGGAAGAAGTTGATAACGCTATTGATAGAGTTATCGCTGGTATTGAAAAAAAGAGCAAAGTAATGACAGATGAAGACAAAGAAATTACTTCATACCATGAAGTTGGTCACGCATTACTTGCTAAATTATTAAAAGAGTGTGATGAACTCCATAAAGTTACAATTATTCCTCGTGGTTATGCTTTAGGTATTACTTGGACAAAACCAGAGGATAATAAAGTTCACGTGAGCAAAGCTAAATTATTAGACCAAATTACAATGACATTAGGTGGTAGAGTAGCTGAAGAAATTATTTATGGCGAAGATAGAATTTCTACTGGTGCTTCAAGTGATTTAGAAAAAGTAACATCAATTGCTAAAAAAATGGTTACTCAATGGGGTATGTCTGAAAAAATGGGTGCTATGACATATGGTAAATCACAAGAACATGTGTTTATGGGTAGAGATTTTGGTACTACAAGAGATTTTTCTGAAGAGTTTGCTGCCGATTTAGATAGAGAAGTAAAGTCTATTATTGATTCTAGATATCAAGTTGCAAAACAACTACTTACTGAACATAGAGATTTGTTAGATGCAATATCAAAAGAATTATTAGAAAAAGAAACACTTGATGATAATGATGTAACAGATATCATTATTAAAATAAAAGGTGAAGAGTTTAACGATAAACTATAATGGGAATTATTCAAAGAATATAGGAGTATGTAGATGGCATCATTTATAAATTCAATAAGAAATATAACAAGTGACTCTTGGTGGTTTGTCAAGATTGCGTTTTTCTCAGCTGTTGTATTTTTTGTGTTAGATCAAGGATATTATCAAAGAAATAACCAAAGTTACATGATAGTTTACTTACTGTTGTGTATGCTAGGGTTTGGCTGTGCGTCCTTTCTTATGAATAGAAATATAAATAATAGAACGCCAATTTTGCCAAGTTTTTTTAATATTCCGGTATTAATTAAAGATTCAATTTTTTCATCAATTGTTGCAATTCCGGGTACAGTTCTTTTTTGCATAGTGGTTAATTATCTTTATGAAAATTTTGAGTTTGAACCCTTTGTGGCATTTATTGTATATTTGTGCGTTACTTTGTTCTTTGTATCTTTTATATTTATTCCAATGGTTTTATATTCAGTAAATGGTAACCTAACAGATGCTTTTAAATTTAATATTATATATGAAGCCTCTGGTAACTATACAGTACAATTTGCTAGTTATTTAATACAATATGTTTTTATAATGGGCTTTGCCACATATCTTGTATATATTACAATATTAGAAATGCTTGGAGACCATGTTGGTTTGTTAATATTGAAAGCTGTTGTTATTGTAATATCATTCCTATCTGTATTCTCATTCAGTTCAGATTTGTATCAAGATGTTATTCCTGAAATTAAAAAACGACAAGATAAGAAAAGAAGAAGAATACGTCAATAAGGTAAATTTTTAAGCTTTTTAATTTGATTTCTAATTTCAGCTGCCCTTTCAAAATCTAAGATTGAGGCAGCTTTTTTCATTGCTTTTTCTAACTTGTTTAAAAGTTTTGGTAAATCTTTTGGTTCAATATTATTTTCAACCATTTCTTCTGCAACGATATCTTCAATATTTCTATAACTAGCAACAAGTTGAAGCAAGTTGTTTTCGATTGGCTTTTTAATTGTTTTTGGTGTTATATTATGTGCTCTGTTATATTCAAGTTGAATTGCTCGACGTCTTTCAGTTTCTTTGATTGCCCTATCCATAGAATCTGTAATTTTATCAGCATACATAATAACTTTAGAACATACGTTTCTTGCTGCACGCCCTATTGTTTGAATTAAACTTGTTTCGGAACGCAAAAATCCTTCTTTGTCTGCGTCCATAATTGCAACTAAAGATACTTCTGGAATATCTAAACCTTCTCTTAATAGGTTTACACCAATTAGAACATCAAATAGACCAAGCCTCAAATCACGGAGAATTTCAACACGTTCCATTGATACTACTTCACTGTGTAAGTATCTTACTTTGATACCTAATTGTTGAAGATAATCGCATAAATCTTCTGCCATTTTTTTAGTAAGTGTAGTTACTAAAATTCTTTCATTTTTGTCTGTTACTTTTTTTATTTCTTCAATCAAATCATCAACTTGATTTTGTGTTGGTTTAACAAAAATCTCTGGGTCTACTAAACCAGTTGGGCGAATAATTTGTTCTACAAGTTGTGAAGATGTTTCTTTCTCAAAATCACCAGGGGTTGCAGATACAAATATTTTTTGACCAACTTTTGAATAAAATTCTTCAAATTTAAGTGGTCTATTATCTTTTGCACTAGGCAAGCGGAAACCATAATCAACAAGTACTGATTTTCTTGCTTGGTCACCATTATACATAGCTTTTAATTGTGGCAATGAAACATGTGATTCATCTACTACTAATAAAAAGTCCTCATTAAAATAGTCTAATAATGTAGAAGGGTGGCTACCTGCTGGACGACGTTCAAGTATTCTAGAATAATTTTCTATTCCACTACAATAGCCCATTTCTTTTATCATTTCGATATCATAATTTGTTCTTTGGAATATTCTTTGAGCTTCAATCAATTTATTTTCAAACTCAAACTGTTTGACTTGGCTTTGCATTTCTTGCCTAATCATTTTGATTGTTTCTTCTTTATCATCAGAACCAGAAATATAGTGAACAGCTGGGAAAATTACTGTTGTTTCAACTTCTTCTAATATTTCACCAGTTACAGGATTTACTCTTGTTATTCTTTCAACTTCGTCACCAAATAAGTAGATTTTTGTAATCATTTTTTCATAAGCGGGCATGATTTCTATAACATCACCACGAGGACGGAAAGTAGAACGGGTTAATTCTATATCATTTCTTGTATATTGAATTTTCACAAGTTCTCTTAAAAAGGCATTGCGGTCTATTTCATCACCAACCTCAATTTTAAGAGCACTACTTAAATATTGTTCTGGCAGACCCAAGCCGTATATACAGCTAACAGAAGCTACTACAATAACGTCATTTCGTTCATAAAGACTTCTTGTGGTATTGTGGCGGAGTCTATCAATTTCATCATTTATTGTGGCAGTTTTTTCTATATAGGTATCACTACGTGGGATGTATGCTTCTGGCTGGTAGTAATCGTAGTATGAAATAAAATACTCTACAGCATTGTTTGGAAATAGTTCTTTAAACTCGTTGTACAGTTGTGCTGCAAGGGTTTTATTGTGTGCAATAACAAGTGTTTGACGTTGTACTTGTTCAATAACATTTGCGATTGTGTAGGTTTTTCCAGAGCCAGTTATACCTAATAATGTTTGTGTGTCATACCCCTTTATAAGCCCTTCTGTAAGTTGTTGAATGGCTTTTGGTTGGTCACCTGAGGGTTTATATTTAGAACATATTTCAAAACGTTTATTCATATTAGTATTATATATTAATACTAAAATTTCTTACATATAAAATAATATAATTGCAAGTCTAAAGAAGTTTCTAATGTTGTAACCATAAATTTATCAAGTTGTTTTCTTAATTCATCTTTATTCACATTTGCTGAAAAGAAATATTCAAAAAATTCATTCCATAATACATTAAATGGGTAATTTCTTCCTGCTAATTTAAAATGAGTTATCCCATTATCTATACATCTTTGAATTTGTTCTTCTGTTAAATCATTTTGTCTAACGTTTGCTTCATTATAAATTGGGCAAATTTTTCTTGTTACCTGTCCTCTTTGCTCTGTTGTAATCAATCCTTTTAAACAAAGTTCTTCAACCTTGTAATGAATTTTAGACGTTTTACAATTTACAGCACAACACTGATTTATCAATATTTCAATTTTATTTTTATCTTTTATTTTGTCGATTGGTTTATTATCTATTATGAACTCTGGTCGCATTACAACTCTATCATATTTATCAATGAGTTCGTTTAAATGTTCTGCTTCATCTCTATTACCAAGTGTTGTTGGTATTGATTTGATAATTGAAGCACATATTTTGATATTGGGGAATTTTTTTCTTATATATTCACTTAAAAGTTCAGATACAACAATAACTTCAGCATTACAATCAGAAATAATTTCAAGTAAACCGTTACAATACTTATCGTCTAAATCTTCTTTTTTTAAACTTGTATTTGATAAGGTAAAAGCGGGTGTCATTCCATATTTTGATATCCCTTTAATCATTCTTTCGGTAAGATTTAAACTTGGAATATGGAAATTTGAATCTCGTCCGCCTGCCCATTTACACCTTGGCGCACCAAAAATATATTTTATTGGATTGTTTTCCTTAAATAATTCGTGAAAAAATGGGATGAATAAGCTGCTTTGCGAAAATAACAAAGGCATTGACCAACTAACGCTTGGATATTTTAAAACCTTGTGCATTGTTCTCCCCTTTTTTATGTGTTAAAGTATCGGAGCTTTAAAATAAGCAGCAATTTTTGTATCAAGAAATACATCATCAATAAGTGCCATTTCGTCAATATCAGATTGGCTTACATCTTGTTTTTCAGTTTCATTTGAATTGTCGTTTAAAGAATCTTTGTCCATTTTATACTCCTATGTCTTTTCTGTAATATAAACTTCGATTTTTAATTGTTTTTATGTACTTATATATTTTTTTAAACGGGTTAATTTTGTCTGAACAAATTACGGATAAAAATCTTTTATTTTCGTCTATAATTCCTCTATTTTTTTTGTCTAAAGAACCTATCAAAAAATTTAATAAGATTTCATCAGTTTTGTTTCTTAAAATTTTATCTATACTAATCAGTCTTTTTTTACTTTTCTGTTTTAAATAATTTTTATGTGCAACATTAACACAGCCGGTTATTTCATCTTTATATTTTATGTTTGTATTTTTTGCTCTTTTATTTGCTGTGTTCCAAAATAATTCAAGTAAATCGCAATCCATATTTTCAATAAGCGTTTCAAATTCGGTTATTCCTGGTCTCATATTAAATTCTAATGTGTACACTTTAGAATCTGTAAATAATAGATTTGCAGTAAATATACCAGTAAAATCTACTTTATTTTCTATAAATATCTTTTCTAATTTTTCATTGTACTCAATAAGTAATATTTCTTCGTTTGAACTTAATTTTACTGGAGTATAACATCCCATACCGCCTGTATTTACTGCATTTTCTTTCGAAGAAGATTTTTTGAAATCTTTTACTGGGTTTAGTGGAATTAAGTTATTTTCATCCCAAATATATTGAACAGAAATTTCATTTCCTTTGATAAATTCTTCAACAATACAAAAATCGTTTTCTTTTAGAACTGATTTTGCAATTTTATTTGCTTCTCTTTTGGTTTTGCATATATAAGAACCAAAGCCTGCCTTTAAAGAGTTGTACTTTATTACAATTGGAAGTCCAAATTTGTTTATTTTAGTATCTAATTCTTTGATATTGCTTATAATTTCATACTCTGGCGTATTTATTTTATTTTCTATAAAGAATTTTTTGCCTTCAAACTTTGAAGTTTCTAATTTCATCCACTTGGAATTACAACCAATAATTGGAACGTTTAATATGTTCTTATAAAAGTCTATTAAACCTTTATCTGAATAACCTTCGTGTAAACATACTACAAAATCAATTTTAGTATCTTTGATAATATTTTTAAGTTCGCATATTCTTATTTTTGCACTATCACCTATATATTTACCTTCGACAAAACTATCTTTTGTTTTTGAAATAATGAATAGTTCAAAATCAATTGCAGAATTTTTAAATTGTCTAATTACTCCTTGCGTTGTGCTGTTTAGACTGTGAAATAAAATATTCAATTTTTTTGTTTCATTTTCTTGTATCATAATTAAATTTTTAAAAGTTTGCCTAATTTTAAATCTATTTCCTTATCCTGAAATGGTATCATTCCGCTTGCCGGAGTGAATGTCATTTCGACAACATGAATATCTTCGTTATCGTATGTAAAATCTACACGAACAAATGCAAATTCTTTTGAAAGAATTCTTGCAAAGTCTAATATTTTTTCGTATTGTTTTGGCTTTTCAAATAGTGGTTCTTTAATTAACTCATTTGAGTGTGTAAAATCTTGTAATTGCCAATCTGTATCATAAAATTGTGCAAATAATTGGTTATAATTGAATCTTTGACACTCGCAAAATAGCGGATTACCGTTAAAACAGAAAATTTGTAAATCTTTTCTTCCATAATTATTTGAACCGTCATTATTTTTTCTCAAATGTTCAATTAATAGTTTTTTATTGATTTTTTTATATTGAGGTTCTAAGCTGAATTCATTATAATTTATTTTTAACCATTTATTTGTTATACCTTTTACTTTTTCATATCTTTCTTCTATGTATCTTTTGTTATTTATAAAAATATTCATTCTCCAACCGCAATTTGCTTTGAGGGCGAAACTGTTTGGAAGAATGGAAAAATCAATTTCATCAAGATTATTATATATTCCGTATAATTCTGCGCTGTGGTGTTTACCCAGTTTCTGTGCAACATAAGATTTAACCCCAATTTTATCGGTAAGCTTTGTTTTTAAATCTAATTTTTCATTAAAAACTAGCCATCTGATTTTTTCATTTAGAGTCTTTGGGTTCTTCCAGTTATATTCGTAACCAAGGGTATCATATGCTCTCCTTTTTAAATAGTGTTCTTGGTATATATGCGGACAATATTTAAAAAACGGGTAAAAACCTCTTGTTTTCTCGTAAAACTTATCAAGTATGAATTTCATTTTTATTCTTCTCAACTAGTCTTTTTAGGAACTTCCTAACTTATTATACGTCTTGTAAAACTCTCTGTCAATCCTAAAAGGAGTCTTTTAGTTCCTTATTGTTACAAAGAAACTAACATAAAATATTAAGGTAGTATTATGAAAAAATTATTTGGTAAAAGAATTAAAGAGTTGAGATTGCGTAAAAATTATACGCAAGAAATGCTTGCTGAGTTGCTTGGTATTGGAGAAAGAAACTTGAGCAAGATTGAGTGTGGTGTTAATTTTGTTAGTGCTGAAACTTTGGAAAATTTATCAAAAGCATTAAATGTTTCGTATAAGGATTTGTTTGATTTTGAACATTTAGAAACTGTAGCTGTGAAAAAAGAGGAACTTCTTCTTTCTATTCAAGAAGAAAAGGTTGATGTTGAATTATTGTATAGAATATATTCTTCATTGAAAAAATAGATATAATATTTGCTTTACTAATTTAGTTATTAAAAATATAATGAACATATGGATAGTTTGACCAGTTATATAAAAAAAGCATTTGAATACAAAGAAAATGGTGATTATAAAGAGGCTATAGACTTCTTTTATAAAGCACTGGCATTAGACAATGAAATTGTTGAAATAATGTCAGAATTGGCTGATTTATATGCTAAATTATGCCAGTATGATAGAGCTTTTAGTTTTTATGAACAGATAATTTCTCAAAATCAAACAAATTATTTGGTTAAATTTAATTATGCTTTGTTGTTAAAAAGCTTAAAAGAATATGATAAAGCATTAAATATTTTAGATGAACTATATCAAACAACCTTTAATACAGAATTGGTTGCTGAAGAATTATTTTCTATATGTGAAATAAAAAAAGATTATTCAAAAATTATTAGCTATTTTAATTTACATTCAAATAATTTAAGTTCTAGTGTTAATTTGTATTATGTTGCGTTAGCGTACGAAAAATTAGAAAAAGTTAGTTTGGCTGAAGAATACTATGAAAAATCGTTTGAAGTTGATAATTCAAATGTGGAAGCTGGCGCAAAACTCGCTGAAATCTATTTTAAAAAAGGTGAATTAGTTGATGCAGAAAAGATAGTTTTGAATCTTTTAAAATATGCTGAAAACGATAAAATATTATATTTATTGGCTGAAATATACTATTTAAAAGGAAATTATGATAATTCATTAAAGTATTATTCTTATGCAATAAAAAATAATCCACAAAATTCATTGTACTATTTTAAAATAGCTGTAAATTTTTCAATAAAAGGGTTCTTTAAAGAAGCTGAAGAAGCGTATTGTAAAGCTATTTCTATTGAACCAAATAATATTGTTTATAACTATGCGTTGGCGTATTTGTATTACATGAATTCAAAATATGATTTAGCGATGAAGTTAGTAGATTTTATATTATCTATTGATGAAAACAATATTCAAGCGATTTCTTTGAAGATAATTCTTCTTGTAGAAAAAAATGATGTTACACAAGCTGGAAGATATATTGATGTGATGTATAAAGAAGAAGGTTTGGATGATTTTTCGTATTATTCAATATCTTATTATTATTCAACGTTGAATGTTTGGGAAAAGGCTTTGCTTGCAATTAAAAAAGCTGTGGAACTAAATCCTACTTCTTTTGAATATAAATATCAAATTGCCAAATTATATTTTAATGTGTCTGAGTACGAAAAATCACAAAATATATGCGATGAAATAATAAAAATAAATCCAAAGTATATTCAAGCATATTTATTACGTGCAAGAATTAATTTGATAAAACAAAATTATGAACAAGCAATTGAAAATATATCTGAGTCTTTAAAATTGGATAAAAATTCAGTTGAAGCATATGAAATATTAGCAGAAGCGAATTATAAAAAATTGAAATGGGAAGAAGCAATTAATTATTATAAAATTGCAGTTTCTATTAATCCTAAAAATACACAATTTTATTCAAAAATAGCAGAATGTTATTATCATTTAAAAAATTATGAGGATGCGTATTCTTACTTCAAAGAAGCAGCTAGTATGGATATTTCTACTCCAGAATATAGGTATTATATGGCTAAGTGCTGTGAAAATATGGGAGATAATGAAAATGCCATTGTATGCTATTCTCTATTAAAAAGAATAGCCCCAACAAATATGATGTATGTTAGTGAATATGCTGACTTTTTATTTAAGATAGGTAAAAAACGCACTGCAAAGGATTTGTTAAAATCAGCACTGAAAAATTTTTCTAAAGATGATAGAGAAAAATTATCTAATCAACTTAAAGCTTATATTTAGCTTAAATATATGTTTTATAGTAAATTTGGAGCAAATTCTTCTAAATATTTTGTAGCTTCGAGTCTAATAATTTCTCTTTTATATGCATTTTGAGAAGTTCTATTTTTATTTATTTTATTATTTATTTCGTTGCAAAAGGACGTATTTTCTGTGATATTTGAGTTATTATTAGAAAATTCATAGTATAAATCAAGTGACTTTTTTTCAATGATATTTAAGTTATATAATTCTGGATTTTGTGCAAATTCAGACCCAACACGAAGTCGAAACTTTTGAATAGTCATATCATCGATGTAATCAATGTTATCATATATGAATTTTACCGTTTGTATTAGGTCTTCATGTTTTTCATTAGGTAGTTTTTCCATAACATTTATTTCATTATAAATTCCTACAGTATGTGCATTTTTTAAAATTTCACTTTTTGCTTCAAAACAACCACTTTTGGAAATATAATCGAAAACTTGTTTAGAATGAGTTTCTAGTCCCCAAGTTAATTTTGAAATACCTGCTTTCTTACAATTAGCAAGTACTTCTTTTGTAAACCCCTTATCAAAGATTGCATATGAATCAAATGATATATTAATGTTATTTTTTATGAGTGCAGCCACTAATTTATTGTAATATTCGGGCGGAATAGCGTCATCAATGAAAGAAATGTGTTTTACATCATATTCTGCAATATAATGCTTAATTTCGTTAATTGCGTTATCTATAGTTTTAATTTGGAAATTTTTTTTGTAGTTGTATGAACAAAATTTGCATTTTCCCCAATAACAACCTTTAGATAACATCATAGAGATAGTTTTGCAATTCGAAAGGTCGTAGTCAGAATAATCAGCAGGTTGAACAAGATTAATATTAACAGGAGAAAAAAAGTCATTTTTGATAATCTCATTGTTTTTGTTCTTGTAAATAACGTTAGAAACTTCATTAATGTCTCTTTGTGCATAAATGTGTTCTATAAGTTCTATTAAAGAATTTTCACCATCACCAATCATTATGTAATCGCAAAAAATATCAAAAAACTCGGGATGTTCTAATAATTCGTCAGCAATGAAAGAAAACCAATATCCACCTAATACAATTTTTTCGTTTTATATTTTTCTTTTAATAATTTTGCTAAAGTTAAGATAGCAGTCAATTCAAAATCAGGAACTTTAGAAATACAGATAATATCAACGTCAGAAGGAAGAGTTTTTATTTTTTCTTCTAAAAATTCCAGATAAAAGTTAATATTATAATTGGAAAAGAAGTCATTAGTTGGAATATTTTGAGAATTATTTGATTTAGAGTAAATATATTTGTAAAAAAAAGAATAAGGGAAATTAGAAAAAGTTAATAAAGAAATCTTGTTAATTTCATCAATGTTCGAGGAATTAGTAATGTTTTTTTTAATAGATTTATATAGATTGAATATTTTTTCAAATTCGGTTTGATAAGAATTTCCATATTTTTTTTGAAGTTTTTTGATTTTATTATAAATTTTTTTGATATATTTTTCTTGAGATAAATCAGAAAAAAATCAAAAGCAAAATCTTTAGTATAGACATTAAATCCAAATTTTTGTAACTGCCCAGTAAGTAGAGGTACAGAGAGATAAGGATACTGTAGATAAATATTGAAACTTGGTGCATTAAGCATCAAAATCTTGTTATGTTGTATATTCTTTTTGAACAATTTATCAAACATTATTTTATTATATCTCATGGTTAGATTATTACAAAAAATATTAAAATAAAAAGTAAATAAATTTTTTTCAAAAAAGTAGTTGACTTAAATTTATGACGTGATACTATAATTTGTGTGGAAGGGATAAAACCTAAAACAAACCCAAGTGGGGGATTAGCTCAGCTGGTAGAGCACCTGCTTTGCACGCAGGGGGTCAGGAGTTCGAATCTCCTATCCTCCAAAATAAAAAGGACATCATTAGATGTCCTTTTTATTTTGTTTATACCATTTCAATTATTTTAATTTGTTGTTTGCCGTAACCTTCAATAGTATTAACGTTAGTTTTTAAAATAGAATATTTTTTTACGCCATATTCTTTCATTTGCATTTCAACATCAGTTAATAATTCATCATCTAGGAATATCTCATTAGCAAAGTCTGAACCTATTGAATAAGATGTATCGATAAATGATTCTTTCTCATTGTTTAGATGATATGAAATATCAATACGATATTCAAAATTTTCATCAAACTGGTTTTCTGTTTCTTTCAAGTTCATTTTTGAAGCAGAGATGATAACTCTAACGATGTCCCCTTTTTTTAATTGTTTGTTCATGTTGTAAATTCCCTTTCCTTTGTCCATATAATAAATTTAAATTGCGACAGATTTGGTCATTAAAAATAAGTGATTATTTTTTATTTTGTTTATGATAGATTATAGATACTTGGGAATGAATATTTAGAATATTGGTCAAGTAAATAGGGGTTTTAATGAATATATCTAACAATTACACTTTAAAAGTGCGTAGTAGTTCTGTTGTTGCACCTTCTTTTAAGAATAGTGAAAAAAAGTATAAAGATCCATTACTTTCATGGCCTTTAAAAGGTTTGGCTTTTTCAAATGAAATTGGTGCTGTGATTGGAGTAATGTATCCTAAAGTAGGAACAGCTCTTTGGGCTCCAGCACTTATGTATTTTGGTGCTGATATTTATGATAAATATAAAAATGAAGAAACCTCATATAAGCCGAGTGCTCGAAGAGGGGTAAAACAAGCAGTTTTTCAAGCAATGTCTAGTGTTGTTCTCCCTACAGCAGCTGTTCATCTGGGGCAAAAAACAACATCTTCACTAGGTGCATTTACAAAAAATGGACTAACCTTAAATGCACGAGAAGAAGTTATTTCACATTCTCTAGAATATATGCAGTCAAAGAGTTTGCATAAATTCGTTAATGATATAGATGGATACAAAAAAGGTTTTGTAGAATCTATTACAACAAGAGCAAGAGATACAAAGGGTGAGTTTTATACTTTATCTAAACCTAAAAAATTTTTAAATATAATTAATCCTTTTAAAAACAAAGATAAAATAGCTTTTGCTAACGAGAAAAAATTGGCAAAATATGCAGAAAAGCAAGTCGAAACAATATTTTCTATGCGTGAAAGTTTAATGAAAAATCAAAAGCCAAAACAATTATCTAAAAAGTTGTTTAAAAAATTTCAAGAAATACAGAGCGAATACAGAAAAATATATCCAGAAGATAAGTATTTGGGTAAAGCTGCCAAAAGTATTATAAAAGAACATCATAATAGGCAGTTGTTGAATAGTAAAATTGTAAAATCTATAGGTGGATTTGTTGCTTTAGCTCTTTTGACAAAACCTATTGATGATTTTGTTGAACGTGTTGTAATTAAAAAGACTGTAGAACCAAGCCTTGATTATATTTCAAATAGTTATCAAACATTTAAGGGTGCAAAAAGGGTTGGTAAATCTGTATAACGTGGAATATAAGAAATAAGAATAAAGGTGTTCTGTAATGGATGAAAAAAAATTAGCTAAAAATAAAAGAGTTAGTAAATATTTGAGCGTTATTTTAGTGATATTTGCATTAATTTATAATGTATCACCAGTTGATTTTATTGTTGATGTAACACCGTTGATTGGTATTGCAGATGATGTTGTCGTTACTTTAGCAGCCATAGTTAACCTTTACATGAAGTGGCGAAAGAAATAAACGACATCCAAAACAAATAACAGATATACCTAATAATAATTAATAGAATGATATTGAATAAGATGAACAAAGCAAGACTATATTATTGGTCTTGCTTTGTTCTAATTATAAATGTTTAAACTTATCCTAATGCCTTTATAGGTTGTATTTTGGCTATATCATCTGCAATTTCACGTCTAGCTATTCTAAGTTCACAATCTTCTTGATAACGCAAAAAATAACCTTGAGATAGACCAAAGAATTTTGTTAAACGTAGGTCAGTATCAGCTGTAATTCTTCTTTGTCCTTTTACAATTTGGTGTATTCTATTTGGCGGAACAAATATAGCATTAGCTAAAGCATTTTGTGTAAGTTTAAATGGAACAATAAACTCCTCTTTTAGCATTTTACCAACAGTTGTACATTCAATTTTAGGCACTATACAATCCTTTTTTGTACTTAATTATATAACTACATTATCTTTATTTTACAAGATAAATTCAACTTTATAGGAATGAAAAATAAAAATTAAAATTTTTGTGAACATTTTGTGAACATTTTGTGAACATTTGAAGAAAAAATGCAAAATAAAAAAGACCGAAAACCTCGGCCTTTCTTATGGTGGGCGTTAAGATGCTTGATTTGTTAGTGAGGATATGAAATCCGAACCTTACAAATCAAGTATGCCTTGTGCTGACTTGGAAGTTTCTTTTCAACAAAAAGAAACTTCATTTAAGTTGATTTTCGCCCACTTAGATAATAAAAAAAGGACTACCGAAGTAATCCTTTTTATGGTGGGCGTTAAGAGACTTGAACTCCTGACATCCTCCTTGTAAGGGAGGCGCTCTACCAACTGAGCTAAACGCCCTCAACAATTTATATAATACGTGCTGAAAAAATTAAGTCAAGCATTATTTTTAAAATATTTT
>JAFTSM010000055.1 GCA_017467305.1 Candidatus Gastranaerophilales bacterium | reverse complement strand
TAGCGAAGGATAGTAAGAACATATTAGCGAAGAAATTGCAGGCGAGGACCTGTTTGAGGCAATGTAATTGCCGAGTTCCGCAGCTTGGCTGAGCTTAGATGTTATCTATCCGTAGCTGCCGGATGATAATTTTATTTTATTCAAAGATAATAACAAACAATATCTAGCAGAATATTTCATTTTTTATTATAAAAATATTGTAGAATCCTTGCGATTCTTCACTTCGTTCAGAATGAAATTATTTTTATTATTTTAATACTCTGGTTTGCCACGCTTACGTTCGCAAAGACATACTCATAACATTATTTATGTAATTTTAATGTTCTAATTTTACTTCTTTTAAACCATAACCATTTAAATCAATCTGAACATAGGTCGAATCTATAGAAATAAGCGCTGATTTATCCTCATTGTAATCAATACTCCAAGTGCCTAAAAATAGAGGTTTGCCAGAGGTAAATGCATACGCATAAACAACTATTCTATCTGGATTATTTTTATCCCAACCTATTGGAAAAATATCCCACATATAATCATTTAATTCAATTTGTTTATTTTGACGCCACCAATAGATAATAGCTTCGCGTACTGCGGTTAAACGTTTCCATTGTTTTAAATCAAAATCATAAATAATAACATTGGTTTTCCAAGTATCGTGAATATTTGAACCAATCTTTTCCTTAAATGCTATTTTAGAACTGTCAGAAGACCAATCAATAGGATATAAAGTCTTATATTGATACTTTTGTTGAGTATCCATACCAACCGTAAATAGAGGTGCTACATCACCTTCCATAACATTAGTTCTGTAAAGAATATCATACGCATCAGTTATATTTGGATTAATAGGTATAGAATATACAGCAGACGATGTTTGAACTAAACGTGGATAAAAGAACGATTTTGTATATACCATCTTAGTTTTATCTGGAGATAAAATACCTGGTGATGATACAGTTCTTCTTGCAACTAATTGTTTTAAATCAATATTTCTTTGTCCGGGTGTAGTATTATATTTAACAACTCTAAAGTGCGGATTAGGAAGAATAATATCCTCATCTTGAGTAAACTTTGGTAAAGGAATTTCAAAATCTTTACGTTTTTTATCTTGAGCATATTGATAATAATCATCAATAGTAACTGGCATATTAGACTTATCTATATGATGATAATATATTCTTTTTGTTGGAGGTAAGTGTAATTTTTCCCTAAGTTTTTCATTTAATGTTCTAGGATCTTTTTCTTTTTCTGGTTCTTTTTCGATTTTTGTATAATCTAATGTGTCAGAAGAACGATACAAAGGATCTGGCAAATTTTCCTTTGCAAAAACACAAAAAGAAGAAAAAATAAAAAGAACAATAGCAAAGAGAAAAACTCTATTTTTCACTTAAACTAACCCCTCTTTAACCGCTTGAATTGTAGCTTGAGTTCTATTTTCTACATACAATTTTTGTAAGATATTGTGGACATGTGCTTTAGCCGTTGAAATTGTAATAACTAATTTTTTAGCAATCTGGTCATTTCCCATACCTTCAACAATTAAGCGAAGAACCTCTATTTCTCTATCAGTCAAACCATAGGTATTCTTTGCGACATTTATATTTGATACAGAATTATTATTTTCTATTAAATTAACTGATTTAAGAGGTCGAACATTAGATAGAACTAATCTTGCAATAGCAGGATCTAGCCAAGCTGTACCTTCAGCAACAGCTTTTACAGCAGAGATTATCTGTTCTTTATTTGCACCTTTAGTTATATACCCATCAGCACCAGCTGAAAGCGATTCAAAAACATCATCGTCATCTTCACGTGAAGTAAATATTAATACACGCATATTGGGATTTGATTTTTTAATTAAAGAAGTAGCTTGTATCCCATCCAGTTCTGGCAAACCAATATCCATAAGAATCACATCGGGATTTAATTTTAAAGCCAATTCAACACCCTTCTTGCCATTATCAGCTTCAGCAATTAGTTCAATATCTGGAGTATTACTAAAAATAAGAGAAAGCCCAGCTCTCATCATTTCATGATCTTCAACAAGTAAAACTTTTATTGTGGACATGATACTTCCTCTTCCTGTTTAACTGCGGCATCAATTAGCAAAAAGAAAAACTCACTACCTTTGCCTTTATCACTTTCTAGCCATATTTTCCCATTATGCGCATCTATAATTTGTTTTGAAAGATATAAACCTAACCCAGTACTAATAGAGCGTTTTTCTTGAGTTCCTTGAGAGAAACGCTTAAACAACTTAGGGATATCTTGCTTATAAATACCTTCTCCATTATCCTTTACAGCAAAGTGTAAATCATTGTTTTCAACTTCAGTTCTAACTTCAATAGAACCACCTTCTTGAGTATATTTGATAGCATTACCAAGTAGATTAATAATCACACGTCTTATTTCATTTCTATCAGCTATTATTTTATACTCGTATATATTATTGTACTTTTGTTCAATAGTTTGTTTTTTTGCTTCAGCAATTGGACGCACTTGATTAACACACTCTTCAATTAACAACTTAAAGTCAAAAGGTGTTTTTACTAATTTTAAACGCCCAGCTTCATATTTATAAACTTCAAGTAAAGTATTAACTAAACCAAGCATATCTTCATTGCTTCTTTTCATTGTAGAAAGCAACATTGATTGTTTTTCAGATAATTCACCCAACATTCCAGTTGTAAAATATTCTAAAGTTTGAATAGCCGCAACAACCGGAGTTCTTAAATCATGAGTAAGAGTCGCAATAAAATCTTCTCTTAATCTATCCATTTCTTTTTGATAATGAACATTTCTTATAACAAAAACATATTTAGACTCATCACTATCATCCTTTGGAGGAATGTGAGAAACACTAATTTCAACTGGGATTTTATTTCCATTAACAAAATTAATAACATCTACTTCCCTCAAAAGATTTTCATCTGTTGAAGAAAAAACAAGATTCCAATCAACATCTGACGAAGAAAATATCTGATTCGCATACTTAGATTTTAATATTTCATCAGAAAGCCCAAATAATGTTTCACAAGTTGGATTAACATCTAAAATCATTCCAGAACTATTAAGTGTTATTATCCCATCCGCACAATTACTAATAATAGCTGACAATTTTTCATTCATATCAATAATATCAGCCGTTTTTTCTCTTACTAAATCTTCCAAATGAAGTGAATATTTTTTTAATTGAGAATTTGATTTTTCCAACTCATCAACCAAATGTGCACGTTCGTAAGCATTTTTTATATTAATTACTAATTCATCATTATCCCAAGGTTTTTCAATATATTTGTATAAACCAACTTCATTTATAATTTTAATAGCATCTTCTTTATCTGCATAACCCGTAAGAAGTATCATACTTGAGTTAGGATAAAGTTTTCTTGCTTCTGTTAAAAACTCCAAACCAGACATTTCTGGCATTTTAAAATCAGAAATTATAACATCTCGGATATTTTCCTTTAAATAAGAAAGAGCATCATTAGGACTGTTAAAATATACAACATCAGTAAACCCTTCAAGCATTAACAGTGACTTTAACGAAGAAGTCACTAATTTATCATCATCTAATACTAATACTTTATACGGCAATTGCATTATAATACACACTCCTTTTAAAATAATAGATTAGAATTCCAAAATTAACAACTATATTACATATATTAAGCTTGAGGAATATCTAAAGAGCTTATTTGATTCTTTTTCTCTGATAAATTAGCTATCGTTCTACGTAATAATATTATTTCAGCTTCTAATTTTTCTATTGTCTTAGGTATTTGCAAATAATTTTGTTTGTCATTTAAACGTCTAACCCATAGAGAAATATCTGCACTTTGTTTTTTTGCTTCTTCTAATGAGCACTTAGTAGTTATTTTTTGTAACTGTTCTATTTTATGTTTAGAAGCGGTAAGGTTTCTTTCATTTTCTTCTTTATCTTTAACCACCCTATCTTTTTGGGCAATCAAATCTTTACGTCTTAAGAAATTAGTAGCTGCAATAACAACTGGGAAATCAGCCATTTCTTGCATTTCTTTTTCAATTTGAATTTTGGCAGAACGATTTACAACAGATTTAACACCACCATTAGCAGAATGTTGGTCAATATATTTTAAAGCATCAAAAAGAGCAGAATATTGCTGATACTGAAGTTGTTCTTCTGGAGTATATTTAGTCACATCAAATACTTCAGAAGAATATGAAGCAATTTCTTGTTCTAACTGTTGAATATCAAACCCTAATTTTGAAGAAATACCAGAAAGCACAAAATACTTAGATTGTTCTTCAACTAATTGATTATGTGCATTTACAATAGAATCATATGAGTTTTTTCTTGCTTGCAAAATTTCTGGTGTAGGATAAACCTCATCGAGTGCAAGTAACTGACGATTATTTTCAGCTTGTTCTTTTTCTTTTTCATCTATTTGAGCCTTTAAATCTATAAGCTGAATTCTATAGGAAGCAATTTTTTGTTGCTTCTGGTCATCTGATAATTTACTTTTTACTTTTTTCCCTTTTTTAGGAGGACTTTCTAATTCATTTTTTGCATTACTAATATTTTGACGCTTTTCTTTTAAAAAAGCTAACTCTTCATCAATTTGTGTTTGTTTTGACAACAAAGATTGTCGTTCAAGCATAGCTTGATATTCTTCATCATCAGAAATAGCTGCAAGCTTAGCCTTTAAATCAAAAATTTCAGCATCTTTTTGATCAATTTCTTCTTGACATGTTTGTATACTGTAATCAAGAGAAGGTACAGATTCTGCAATTCTAAAATTAACACTATCCAGCTGTGCAATTGCTTTATCTCTTTGAGCCAATAGCCCCGAGAAAAACTCGACTACCTTTTTAGCTGGTACATTAAAGTTTGTAAAAACATCAGAAGAAGAAGCCAAAGCTTGAGCATGCGCAAATTTAAATTTGTCTACTGGCATATTTTCTTTGATAGAAGGATACATTTTATAAAATTCAGAAAATGGCATACCTTCTTTTAGGTCATGATTACAGCAATAACAAGCTTCAACAAGATTAATATCCTCATCTTTATTATCTTCAGCTAATTTTTGAGGTGAAACATGATCAATCGTTCTAGTCAAAGGACGTAAATTCTTTTTAAGATGAACAAGTGTCTCATCAGAATCAATACCATAAACTTGTTGAAAAATAGCTTCACCCTTCAACCAAGCTCTATCTTCAGCTTGTTGTAAAAACTTTTTATAAAATTCTATTTCTTTTTTATTTGCGGCTTGTTTCGCAACAGTCAATTCTTCAGAACGAACTGCAGCTTCAAGTTTTTCAAGAACACTTTTTATGTCTCCCTGTAGCCGATGAGAACTGTCTCTTAACATTTCTTTTGCTAAACTATCAATTTGTTGTTCTGTATATACTTTGCAACCACAATAAGCACAGTGATAAGTAGGATTTTCAACAGAATCAGCATTATAAGCCTTTGCTCGAAAAGTTATAACATCCCCAACCAATTTATTGTTAACAAACGGATTTGATATTCTACTTTCCGAATTATTATAATTCTTGTTTATCCTAAAAGGATTATATAAATTTGTTATATTTTGAATTTTCACAAAATCACTCTCAAATGTCTTGCTAGATTGAAAATATGAACATATTTTTTTTTGTTAGCTAATTAAAATTATTTTACAAATACACACTGGAAACATAAATACAAAAACTACAGGTTAAACCGGTAGTTTTTTCTATGGTTACAAGTCACTGTTACCAGCTTTATTCTAAAGAGCTATTGAAAGTCTGTCTATTGCACTATATGCTATCACAAATTCTAAAGAACAACCTTTTTCTGTCATCTT
>JAFTSM010000054.1 GCA_017467305.1 Candidatus Gastranaerophilales bacterium | reverse complement strand
CGCTCAAACAGTGAATTGCCGTGATGTTTACTTCACTAAAGAAAATTAAATTATTATTTCAAGTCATTCAAATCACACTTATTTTGTCTTTTATTATTTATTAATACTCTGGTTTGCCACGCTATGCTCGCAAAGACATACTCATAACATTATTTATGTAAAAAACCCTACCATTTTGGTAGGGTTTTTAGTTTCGAAAAAGTCTTTATTTTATACTGTTTGTTTTGTCATATTTAAACATTTAACAACAGTTTCAACTACAGTTTTTTGTTCTTCTTCAGTTAATTCTGGGAACATTGGTAGCGACATTACAAGTTTTGTATCTTCTTCTGTTAATGGTAAGTCACCAACTTTGTAGCCTAATTCTTTGTGTAATTTTTGTAAGTGTAATGGAACTGGATAGTAAATCATTGCACCAACACCGTTTTCTTGAAGAAGTTTATGTACTTCATCACGGTTTTCAATTTTGATTGTATATTGGTGATAAACACAATATGAATTTTCAATTTCTTTTGGTGTTTCAATTTCTGGATATTTAGCAAATAATTCATTGTATCTATAGGCGTTTTCTTGTCTTGCTTTGTTCCATTCATCAATATAGTTCAATTTAACTCTCAAGATAGCTGCTTGGATTTCATCTAATCTTGAGTTAACACCTAATTCATCGTGATAATATCTGATAGCACCACCGTGGTTTCTTAAAGCAACGATTCTATCAAATAATGCTTGATCGTTACAAGTAATCATACCGCCATCCCCCATACCACCTAAGTTCTTAGTTGGGTAGAAGCTAAAGCAACCGAAGTCACCAAATGTACCAACTTTTTGACCTTTATATTCAGCACCGATAGCTTGGCAACAGTCTTCAACAACTTTTAAATTGTGTTTTTTAGCAATTGCCATAATCTTATCCATTTCTGCTGGTTGACCATACAAGTGAACTGGAATAATTGCTTTTGTTTTTGGTGTAATAGCTGCTTCAATTTTATCTGGGTCAATGTTGAATGTATCTTTGTTAATATCAACAAATACAGGAGTTGCACCAGCTAAACCAATAGCACTTGCAGTAGCCACAAATGTAAATGCAGTTGTGATAACTTCATCACCACGACCAATATTTAATGCTCTTAATGCTAAGTGAAGTGCATCTGTACCAGAGTTTAAACCTAATGAATATTTAGAACCAACATAAGCAGCAAATTCTTCTTGAAGCGCTTTGTTGTGTTTGCCTAAAATGTATGAACCAGAAGCTAGAACTTCTAAAACTTCTTTTTCAATTTCTTTTCCTATTTTTGCGTATTGTCTTTTTGAATCTAAAATAGGTATCATATTTCTCTCCTATAAACTTCCTACCATATCTATATAACTAGTGTAGCACATATAAATAATGCCTTTACATAATCTTTATAAGTTGATGATAAAAATTGAGAAAAACAAAAGAATATGTAATAATAATTGTATTCAAAAAGAGGGTTTTATTGTGGCACAAAGACTTTTAATTGCAGATGATGATAATGAAATTAGAGAACTTTTAGAATTTGACTTATCTCATAGTGGCTATGAAGTAGACAGTGCTAAAGACGGTGAAGAAGCTCTTCAAAAGGCACTTAGTGGTTATTATGATTTAATTCTTTTAGATGTTATGATGCCTAAAATGAATGGGTTTGATGTGTGCAAAAATATACGTGTTTCAAAACCAGAAGTACCTATTCTAATGCTTACAGCAAAGGGTACTATAACAGATAAAACCCAAGGTTTTGATTCTGGTGCTGATGATTACATTGTTAAACCTTTTGATATTCAAGAAGTGCTTTTGAGAGTGCGTGCTTTAGTTCGTCGCAGTCCTTCAGCAAAAACACCACAAAAAACTGCACAAGAAATTTTAAAAGTTGGTGATATTGAAATCTTTCCAGACTCTTTAGAAACAGAAGTTAAGGGCAAGCGTATAAAGTTAACTCCAACAGAGTTTGAAATCCTTTATTGCTTAATGCAACATTTTAATAATGCCGTAACGCTTGCGGTTCTTCTAAATGAAGTTTGGGGATATAACTCTGATGATGATGTTAGAATGTTGCGTGTTCATGTGGGTGGACTTCGTCAAAAAATTGAAGAAAACCCTAAAATTCCAACATACCTTCAAACAGTTACAAATGTTGGCTATAAACTAACTCCATTTGGCGAGGAAGAAGAGTGAAATTAAAACGACTAAAAATAGTTGAACAGATTATTATTATTTCACTTATAAGTGTGTTAGTTCCGTCTGTAATTTCTTGGTTTATTATCAATAACGTAAGCCAACAGTCTATTAGAAAAGAGCTTGGTAATTCTGCACAAATGGTTGCTAGGATTATCGAAAATAATATTTACTCGGTTATTAAATCCGATAGACATCGTTTAGAAGAAATTATTATCTCTCTGAAACATATTCCTAATGAAAAAAAACAAGATATTTATTTGCAAGATTTATCTATAAACTCTGATGTATTCAAAGATTTTGAAATAGTTCGTCCGTCAGAACATCCGGATTTTAATACGGAAAAGAATTTAGAGTTTATGTCAGAAACTGAACAACTTTGGCTAACAGATAAAATTCATGATGATAAATATTTAAAATCTGAAATTAATACAAAATTAATTAAGGATAATATTTTTAAAAATATTGCTGATGAAAAAGATAGGCGTGTTTATGTAATAGATAAAGAAGAAAAGTTAATTTTTTCTCATAATTTTGATGAACAAGATTTTAAAAATAGTATAAAACAATTACCTAAAAACCTTGTTCTTAATACTGTTACAAGGTTTGGTGAGGTAAAGAACCAACCAAAAGTGTATTTAAAAATACCTGATTTGAACTTGGTTATTTTAGTTAATACAACTGAAAAATTGACTGATGCAACAATTAATAAAGCAAGAATTAAAATTTTAATTGCGTTTTTGATTTCAATAGCGGTTGGTATATTTTTGACTCTTTTATATAGCTATTATTTGTATCAAAATATGCGTCAGTTGTTCAAAGGTATTATTGCCGTTTCGCGTGGTAACTATAAACGCCCAATTGAACCATTAACAAACTTTTTAACCCCTCGTGAGATTATTCTTTTGACAGAAGAATTTAATAGTATGATTGATGAAATCAACGCTTCATATAAAAAATTAAAACAAAAGAATAAAGAGTTAAAACAACTAGATGCTTTCCGTTCTAACTTGGTTGATACAGTTAGCCATGAGTTAAGAACACCTTTAACTAGTATTCGTGGCTATACTTCAAGGCTTTTAAGAACTGATATAGAGATTGATGAAGAAACAAAACACAAATCTTTATTGATTATTAAACAACAATCAGAACGACTATCAAGAATGATTGAAGATTTACTTGTTATTCCAGATATTGAAGGTGCTAAATTAAGTATAAATATTGAGCCAGTTAACCTTCAAAATATTGTGGAAGCTTCTGTTTATTCGGTTAAAAATATTGAAACTCGTGAAATTATTAATGAAATTCCAAATGACTTCCCTCTAATTTGGGCGGATAAAGATAGACTTGAACAAGTTATGATTAACTTGATTGGTAATGCTAATAAATATGCTTATGAAAATACGCCTATTAAAATTACAGCAAAAGCTGATGATGAAAAAGTAACTATAAAAGTAATAAATGAAGCTGATTATATTGAAAAACACGTGTTGCATACACTGTTTGATAAATTTATAAGAATTGATGATAAGACTACAAGAACAACAAGAGGAACGGGGTTAGGACTATTTATTGTAAAAGGTTTGGTTGAGGCAATGAATGGTAGTGTTCATTTAAAATCAAATCAAGATAATACTTTTACAGCAAAAGTTACACTTCCCGTATGTGTAGAAGATGACGTTTAATATTGAATATATGAAAAAGGCTATTAAGATAGCAAAAACATCTGGGAATGATATTCCTATTGGTGCTGTTATTGTAAAAGATGGGAAAATTATTGCAAAGGCTGTTAATCAGCGTGAAAAGAAGCAAAATACAGTAAACCACGCAGAGATTATTGCTATACAAAAAGCTAATAAAAAGCTAAAAAATTGGCGTTTGAATGATTGTGAAATGTATGTAACGCTTGAGCCATGCCCGATGTGTGCAAGTGCTATATTGCAAGCAAGAATTTCTAAATTGTATTTTGGTGCTTATGATATGTTAAATGGCGCAATGGGTTCAAAATCTGATATGCGTAAGATTATGAACTATGATATTGAGGTAAAAGGTGGCATTATGGAAGATGAATGTGCTAAACTTTTGCATGATTATTTTGAAAGATTACGTTAATGCTTAAAACTCAATTAGATAAATATGTTTTAGAATATGAAAAACAAGCTTTTATAAATGATGACCCAATACTATTTCTTCATCGTTTTGAAACAAAAGAAGATAAGGAGATTTCTGGTTTTATAGCTTCAATGTTTGCTTATGGTAAAAGAGAAGTTTTCATTGCTAAATTGAACCATATTTTTTCCTTAATGGAGAATAAACCACTAGATTTTGTTAAATCATTTGATTGTAAAAGTCATAACCTTTGTGGGTGTGATTATAGATTTTCAAAAGATTGTGATTTTGTTCAGATAATGAAAATTTTAAACAACTTATATACAGAAAATGAAACATTAGAAACCTTGTTCAAGCATAATTATAATGGTGAAGTTTGGCAGATGTTTCAAGGCGTTGTAGATTATTTTTATTCGCATATTGATATGGAAGTGACAAAGGGCTTTTATCATATGTTGCCGAACCCAGAAAAAAAGAGTGCAATGAAAAGAATGAATATGCTACTTAGGTGGTTTGTGCGTAAAGGTACTGTAGATATTGGCATTTGGGATTTTGTACCAACATCAGAATTGTTAATTCCATTAGACACCCATGTTGCTAAGATAAGTAGAAAATTAGGACTCTTGAAACGTAATGATAATGGATATGAGAGCGTAATTGAGATAACAAATAATTTAAAGAAATTTGACCCAATTGACCCAATAAAATACGACTTCGCTTTGTTTGGTTATGGGGTGAATAATAAAGTGTAAAACAAAATGGTCATACTGAGCATTAGTGAAGTATCGCAAATGTTATCCAAATAGTTTTTGCGAACCGAAGGCGTGGCAAACCAGTTGTATGTGAGGTGAATGAAGAAGAATCCAACAAATATTTATAAATTTTAAATTAATTCTATATTTTAACTGCATACTTTAAGTTTATTTTTTAATTTAGTATAATTGTTATATGAAAAAACTTATTATTGTATCTTTTTTATTTATATTTTTTAATCACTATCCTTCAATGGCTAATGTAATTGATAAAATTGAAGCAGATAGGCAAATTTGCCTTAATACAAATTATTCTTCAGATTACACTATGGCAAAATGCAATTATGAAGCTATAGAGAAATGTGACGTTAAAATCAGCAAATTACTAAAAAAAATAAATAAAAATATTGATAAAAACAATCAACTTTCTCTATCAGCTTCACAATTAAAATGGGAAGAATTTGTAAATCAAGACAATATTCTATTAGGAAATCTATTAGAGAAAGATATTCATTTCGAACCATATTTAGTTAGTTCTGAAATAAAATATCAAAATAAAAAATATCGCCTTGAGGAATTACTAATTTTGTATTCATCCTTAAAACATTAATTATTTTAACTATAATTCTTCCGAAAATTTTTTTAAATGATTTAATCTATTAACCCAGCCATTATAATTTTCCTTTTGTCTAGGAATATTTTCTGCCATTCTTTTATAATGATTTTTTCTTAGTTCCATAAAATCATCAAAATTACCATTTGATTCTTTATAATACTTTTTGGCATAATATGGACCGTGATTAATTGCAGCATCAAAATACATTAACGCCAGCTTTTTATCTTTTATATTACTCGCACCACTTTCTTTCCAAAAATAATCATAATAAATTTTTGTAGCCTCATCTTTTGTTATATCTTTTACTTCTTTTTCAGATAGTTTTTCTTGTTCAGTTTTTTGTTTTGTTTCTTTTTCCTTTTTAATATCAATTTTGTCTAAATTTTCTTCTGTTCTTTCCTCCTTTTCTTCTTTATTCTTCATTGTTGGATATAGTAAATCTGCTCTTTTGTTATAATCCTTTTCTTCTTTTTGGCGGTTTATTTTTATCTCTTTTTTATCTTTTGTTGCTATATCATATTTTTTCTTTGTTTTATTATCTAACAAAGGTGATAATTCACCCTCTATTTCGTCAATATCTTTTGTTTTACCTAATCCTCTTATCTTTTCTTTTATATTTTCTTTTTTATCAATTTTATAATTTTTGTCTTCTTCTTCATCTTTCATACTTGTAAATAAAGTATTTGCTCTTTCTGTAAATTTGTCTTTTAAATTATT
>JAFTSM010000053.1 GCA_017467305.1 Candidatus Gastranaerophilales bacterium | reverse complement strand
TGATGCACCTAGAGACTCACCAATAGCAAAACCGATGAAACAAGCACCAGCCAAGTGACCTGGAACAAATAATAAAATACATAGCATTACGATTAACTCAACGCTAACCAATAATACACCAATACTCATACCAGCCTTTAGTGGAATATTTAAAATATCTAAAGGTTTATTTTGTAATGCAGTAAAAGAAGTTCTAGCATTTGCTAATGTGTTCATTCTGATACCGAACCAAGCAACGCCATAAGAACCTAAAATACCAATTACAGAAGCAGCTAAAATAACAAGAACGTTATTAACTGTCATTTGTTGTAAGAAACCAAAATAGAACGCAATACAAACTGCAATTAAGATTTCTAACAAAATTAAAAATTTACCTTGTTGAACAAGATAAGTTTTACAAGTTTCAAAAATAGTATTACCTATTTCAATCATAGACTTGTGCGCTTTAATAGACTTAATTTGTCCATAAGCAATAAGTCCCCAAACTAAACCAAGAACAGAAACAATAATACCTGCAACTAACAGATTAAAGTTGTCCCCCTCAAATTTAGGAACTACAAGATTTGCCTCACCTGCAAAAGCAGGTACACCTACAAAAAGAGCGATAGCGATAGTTGCTAAAAACTTTTTCATAGAGTTTTGGCATTTTTCAAAAAATGTCATTGTACTCTCCTTTTTCTACCAAATACAAGTATTTATTATATATGAATATTAAAATTTTAACTAGTTTTTAAAAATATCGTAACCTATTGCTTTTAGAAGAGTTTTTCTAACTTCTTCAGACCAATTAATACCTTCTATAATCTGCCCTTGTTTTGCATTAACAGCGGAAACAATATTATCCTTTACTCGTGGATTTTCTAAAATAAATTCATCTAGTGACTTGTGTTTTCTAGAAGAATTCCAACTGTGTTTAACAACCAAATAGTTAGAATATTCATTTTCACCACCATTTACAGAAGGGATAATATGCTCAATTGTCGCGACATCACAAGGTTCAAATTTCTCGCCAGAATACGCACATCTTTCAAACTCACGTTTAAAAGTTTTTTTTGATGAAAAAGAAAAAATATCAGAGTATGTATTAACCTTCATACTCTGATAAAACCATTAAAAATATTTTTTGTTAGCTACCAAGGATATCCGGGTTTTATTTCCCAACCATCTTTAATCATTTTTGTAGCACAGCAAGTTGCATTGGTTCTAGAGCAATACAATTTAAGTTCTTCTGGAGTCGCATTATATCCATATGTACGGAAGGACTTACCCTCGGCATCAAATTCAAAATAAAACATATCTCTTCCTATTCTATTAGGTCCTTTTGCACCATTAATATCAACAGCAAATTGCATAGCAACTGGGTCAAAAGAATATGCAATATTATCATCTGTTAAAAATGGTACTCTTCTATTATTGTAGACTAACGTATGACCATGACTAGTTCCATTTGGATTTTTATATGGTTTATTGCTTTGATATCCACAATCACTATACTTTTTACAAATTTTGATATTTCTAAAATAAGGATACCAATATGTTTCCATATATTTATAATAACCAAGTGTTTTATAATCTTCCCAAGCATCAAGCTCACCATTCTGAATAGTAGATAATTGTAAAGCTTGATTAATTGTTGATAAAACTTTTTTAACTCTTGCTGTTGTTTCCGTTTTTAAATGACCAACAATGATTACTTGTAAAGAAATAGCCGCAACTATACCAATTACAACTAACGTAATCAAAACTTCTGCTAAAGTAAATGCTTTCTTCATTTTATACCTCTATTATTTATTTGGAACCCCAGTAGGAACTAGTCTGTACCCACCACCATAAATAGTTTCAATATACTTTTTCCCAGCTGATATTTTATCAAGCTTTGTGCGAATATGACGCATATGAACTCTAATAGTTTCTACTGCATCATCAGCACTATATCCCCAAACATCAGAAAGAATCTTGCTACTTGAAACCATATTTCCATAGTTTTGCATCAACAAATTTACTATATCAAATTCAATAGGCGTAACCTTAGCTTGTTTTCCATTAATTTCAATTGAATATGTTTCTGGAATTAAAGTTATATCACCTTGAGTTAATACTTCTTTTACAGCAACAGATTTTGGAATATTATTTGAACGCTTTAAAAGAGCCTTAACTCGCATTAAAAGCTCTTCCATTTCAAACGGCTTACATAAATAATCATCTACACCGATATCAAAACCTTGAGCTTTATTTTGAAGCATATTTAAAGCTGTAAGCATTATTATGGGTATATCTTTGGTGGAAGAGTTTTCTCTAATTCTTTTTGCAACAGTATAACCGTCAACTTCTGGCATCATAACATCTAATACAATCAAATCTGGCCGCTCTTGTTTAGCTAAAGCATAACCTTTGTTTCCGTCATAAGCAGAAACAACATTATAAAAAGCAAGTTCTAAATTGACTTTAATAAGTTCATTAATTGCTACATCATCGTCTACTACTAAAATCTTTGCCATAAATTACCTTCAACATTGATTTAAGTCTATCATAAAAAGAATGATTACTTACTACATTTTTTTTGCCGTTATAAGCTATTAATTGTGCAATATTTAAATTTTTCAAATAAAATTCTATTTTATCTATCAATTCAAAATCAGAAGAGTAAGTTTCAAACTCTTTTCCATCTTCAAAATATTTTACAATTTTATTGTTATGAGGTGCAATTAAAAAACCACCAGAAGCTAAAACTTCTAAAAACCTATAATTCAAATTTTTAGGATTTTCATTTTCTATATCAATATTTATTTTTGATGAAATATATATTTTTGAAAGTTCTTTTTGTGACTCAACATACCCTTTATAAGATGATTTATAAAGTTCTAACATATAATCATCTAATAAACTATTTTTTTGAATATCATCAAGACTTTTGTAAAAATCATATGAACGACAAAATATATTTATAGGACCAAAGTTATATACCAATTTTGCAAGTAATTCTTCTCTATTTCTATAAGCAGGATTACCGGCAAATGTAATATTATAACTATAACCAGAGAATTTTGACTTATAATCTTTTGGACTAACAGAATGTAAAAACTTAAACTTCTTATTTTTAGAATCAGAAGTAAATACAAAATGATTTTTCTTATTAATAAAAGAATTATCTATATGTGATAACAATTCAGCAGAATGAATAAAACTTGAAGATTTATTTTCATAAGTATTTAAGAAATCTATCAACACATCTCTTTGAGTCATATCAGTCCAAAGAACAAAAATAATATTAGGAGAAATTTTATTTATTTCCTCAATATTTAAATCATAAATTTTCTTTTCATAAACAAAATAATGGAGTTCTTTAAAAGCAGAAGAAAAACCTTTTGCTATAAATTTGCCTTTGTTATTATCAGATAATATTACAAGTACTTTTTCCATGTTATTATTTTAACAATTTTTTCAAATAAATTAAAGCATAAAAAAAGAGAGATATTTCTATCTCTCTTCTTATTTATAAACTTTGACTATTCTAGTTCGATAGCATTAACTGGGCAACAATCAGCAGCTTCTTTAACACAATCTTCGTTACCAGCTACAGCAGCTTCATTTACTACAGCTTTATCTTCAACTGAAAATACTGCATCACATACTGATTCACAAGCACCACATGCTATACAAGCATCATTAACTAAAACTTTCATTATTTTCTCCTTTTTGTCTTAACTGATTTAATTTAAAATCACAAATCTATTATATCATTAAATATTTTTTTTCAAATATGTAAATTTTACTTACTCAATTCGATCATTCTATCTATACATAAACGAGATTTTTTAATAATTTCTTCATCAAGCGTAATTTCATTTGTCTCATTTAGTAACGTTTCATAAATGTCTTCTAAAGTATTATTTTTCATACTAGGACATATAATGTTTTCATCTATTAGAATAAATTTCTTGCCCCAATTATACAATTTACTATCACGATTTAATCTATCTACAACACCTTTTTCTGTTGCAATCACAAATTGTTTGTTATCAGATTTTCTAGCAAATTCCATAATTTCTTTTGTAGAACCAACAAAATCAGCAATATTAGAAACATCATGATGACATTCTGGGTGAGCTAGAATTAAAGCATTAGGATATTGTTTTCTAGCATTATTCATATCTTCAACTCTAATTCTCATATGAATAGGACAAAAACCATTAAAAGTAATAACTTCTACATTATCTAATTCCTTAGCAACCCAATTGCCCAAATAAGTATCAGGTGCGAATAAAACCCTAGGTGCATTTAAACTTCTTACTATCTTTACAGCATTTGAACTTGTACAACAAACATCACATTCTGCTTTAACTTCAGCTGTCGAATTAATATAACAAACAACTGGAATATTAGGATGTTTAGCTTTAAAATTTTTCAAACTATTAACATCAATCATATCTGCCATAGCACAACCAGATTGAATATTAGGTAAAAGCACCTTTTTATTTGGTGATAAAATTTTTGCACTTTGGGCCATAAAATAAACACCAGCGAAAACTATAATATCAGCATCAGTTTTTGCTGCTACTTGGCTCAAATAAAGAGAATCACCAACATAATCAGATACTTCATCTATCTCTACATTTTGATAACAATGAGTAAGAATTATAGCATTCTTCTCTTTTTTCAAGTTATTAATTTTCTCAACTAAACTCATAATAATCCTACCTTGATTAAGTATAAATTAAAGTACAAGGGTATAGCTAAGTCAAGTTAAGAAAGTAATTGTGTAAAAGTTTTGCAACAGCACAGTGTCCTTCGACTTCATAATGAAGACCATCAATATCACTAGCGGACACATATTCATTTAAATCTATAAATGAACAATTTAACTCTTCACAAACGGATTTCAAAATTTTAGAAAGTGAATATGATTTTTTAATAGAATTTTTATCAAACATTAATGCAAAATAACTATTTAAAATATTTTCTTTAATTACAGATGGAGATAAAACTAAAATTTTTAATTCGGAATTTATTGCATAGCAAATATTAACAAACTTTCTAAAACCATCTACTATATATTTTTCATCATTACTATAAAATTTTTGCAAATCATTAATTCCCAAAGAAACAACGAGATAATCAATGTCTTTTGAAAGATATTTTTTTATAGCCTTATATCCAGTCATTTCTTCACCACTAAGGTTTTCAGAAAAACAAGTTCTATTATTGTAACCTTGTTCAATAACAATAAAATTTTCTTTTAATGATTCTTTTAAAATTCCACTCCAACGAATAGAAGAAGAATATCTACTTCCATCTTTAGGATTAAATCCAAAGGTATTACTATCACCAAAACATAAAATTTTCTTCATTCTCAAATTGAAAACCACTCTAAAATACGTTTTGAGACATAATCAAAACAATTAATTTCTGGAAGTTTTCCGCCTTTCATTCCTCTTGAATAAACTAATAACGGCACTTGTTCTCTAGTATGGTCAGTTCCTTCAACAGTCGGGTCACAGCCATGGTCCGCAGTAATGATTAACAAATCATCATCAGTCATAGCATCCATAATTTTAGGCAAGTATGAATCAATTTCTTCAATTGCTTTAGCATAACCTTCTGCATTATTTCTGTGACCATAAAGCATATCTGTATCAACTAAATTAGTAAAAATAAATTTCTTATCATATTGTTGAATATCATATTTTTCACATTTTAGTTCATCTAAGTTTAATTCATTTTTTACTGCCTTTAATGTTAATTCAAGACCTTCAGTATTACCACCAGTATGGATAGCGTGTGAAATACCTTTACCAACAAAAATATCTTCAATCTTACCAATACCTAAAACCAAACCATTATTTTTAAGAACAATATCACAAGTAGAATCTTTAAAAGGTTCAACAGAATAATCTCGACGAAGACCACCAATTCTTGTAGGTTTACCGTCTATCATTCGATAAGGTCTAGCAATTACTCTAGAAACATTATATTCATCTGTTAAAAGTTCACGTGCAATTCTGCAATATTCATAGAGTGTTTCAATAGGAATAACATCAATATCAACCGCAATTTGAAAAACACTATCAGCACTTGTATAGATTATAGGGAATTTGGTTTGTGAATGTTCAACATGAAAATCTTCAATAACTTTAGTTCCAGAAGCAGGATAATTAGCTAAAATTCCACCACATTGAGTCTTTTCAATAAAATCATTGATTAATTCGACAGGAAAACCATTTGGATAAACTTTAAATGGATTATCAAGAACTAAACCCATCATCTCCCAGTGTCCAGTTGTTGTATCTTTACCCTTTGAAGTTTCTTTCATAATTCCATATTCAGCAATAGAACTAGACACTGGCAAAACACCTAAAACTTCGCCTAAATTACCCAAACCCATTTTTTGTAAAGTTGGAACGTTTAAGCCACCAACTGCTTTTGCAACATTACAAAGAGTATTACACTCTGGAACATCATTATATTCACGGCAATCACTCATTGCCCCACAACCCATTGAATCAATAACTATAACAATTGCTCTTTTCATAATTAAACCCCTTTTATTAAGACCATTTTAATACATGTTTCAAATAAAAAAAAGTTCTGAACATTATCAGAACCCCTTTTAAATAAATCCCCTAATCTCGCTCGATTAAAATCAAATCCTTTTTATCTATTAATGTCTAACCTTAAAATAAAATTACTTCCCTTCATCAACACTCTCTCCCAAAGAAAGCTAAGCCATCACTCCTTCCGCAAGCTGTTTCCCTCTCCGTGTTATTAATAGTAAAACTTATAGAATAACCTTACAAGGTAATATTTATTAATTATTTTTTACAATAGACCATGACGCCCAAAATCATGAGGATAAATTAAGTTTTACAATCGTTAATAAATGTTTTTTATACACTTTTATGAATTTTCCACTTGACAAGTGCATGTATATGAAAGAGTAAGCAAAGCTCTTTTTACTATAAAAATAGTATATTTGAGTATGTTACAAGCATGAAAAATTGTTATTAAAATTGTTAACAAATTTATAAAAAAAAGACCTTACCCAAGCATAAAATTCTTGTTATAATACCCATAATTATTAGATTTACAAGGTTTATTATGATATTAAGATTTTTAACTTCAGGCGAGTCACACGGGAAATGCTTAAACGCAATAATAGAAGGAGTTCCAGCCGGAATTACAATAGATGTAAATTTCATTAACAATGAATTAGGACGCAGACAAATTGGTTATGGTCGTGGTGGAAGAATGTTAATTGAAAAAGATACAGTTAAAATTCTATCTGGTGTTCGTCATGGCAAATCAATTGGTAGCCCAATTTGTTTAGAAATAGAAAACAAAGACTGGGAAAACTGGTTAATTCCGATGTCTAGTGAAGAAGTTGAACAAACCGAAGAAAATATCAACTTAATAAATTCTAAAAAAATAACAAATGTACGTCCAGGACATGCTGATTTAGCTGGCGCATTAAAGTACAATCATACTGATGTAAGAAATATTTTAGAGCGTTCTAGTGCTAGAGAAACAACAACAAGAGTTGCTGTTGGTAGTATTGCAAAGAGCATTCTAAAAGAATTTGGTATTGAAGGTTTATCTTGCGTTACTCAAATTGGAACAGTAAAAGCTGAACTACCACAAAACATTTTTGAACATAAAGAACAAATCGAGAATTCTGATTTAAGAATATCAAATGATAATGCTTACGAATTAATGAAAAAAGAAATTGATAAAGCAAAAGAAGATGGAGACACTCTTGGTGGTTGTTTTACAGTTGTATTTAAAAATGTACCAATAGGCTTAGGTTCTCATGTTCATTGGGATAGAAAACTTGATGGTCTTTTAGCACAAGCAATCATGAGCATCCAAGCTGTTAAATCAGTTGAAATAGGATTAGGAAGTAAAGTTGCTGAAACCTTAGGTTCAAAAACACATGATGAAATATTTGTAGAAAATGGCAAATACATCAGAAAGACAAATAATGCTGGTGGCATAGAATCTGGAATGACAAATGGTGAAGATATAGTTATTACGGCTTCTATGAAAGCAATTCCAACTATGAAAAAACCATTAAATTCAATTGCTATTGATAAAAAAGAAGAAGTCCAAGCACACTTTGAACGTTCTGATACTTGCGCTGTTGCAGCTTGTGCTGTTGTTGCAGAAGCTATGGCGGCAATAATTCTTGCTGATGCAATGCTAGAGAAATTCTCACACGATAGCTTAGACGAAATGAAAACAAACTATCAAAACCACATTAACAGAATTTCTGAAAGGTAGTTTATGAATATTTCTTTAATTGGAATGATGGGTTCTGGTAAAACGACTATCGGCAAAATTTTAGCAGAAAAACTTGATTATATTTTCACAGACACTGACTCAAAAATAGTTGAACAAGAAAACTGTTCTATAAATGAAATTTTTGGAAATAAAGGCGAAGACTATTTTAGAAAATTAGAGACAAATGTTCTAATTGAAACTTTAAAAAATGACAATCAGATAGTATCAACTGGTGGCGGAATAATAAAAAAAGATGAAAATATAAACCTACTAAAAGAAAAGTCTATTGTTTTTTACCTTGAAGCTGATGACAAAACACTCTTTGAAAGAGTAAAAAATAATAAAGAACGTCCATTATTAAATGTTGAAAATATGCAAGAAAAAATTACAATACTTTTAAATGAAAGAATCCAAAAATACAAACAAGCACATCACACAATATCAACAATAAACAAAACACCAAATGAAATTGTAAATGAAATAATAGGAATAATAAATGAATATAGTAGAAGTTAAAATAAAAGCAAATAAAGAATCATCTTACCCAATAATTATTGAACAAGGGTTACTTGATAATGCTTATAAATACATTCAAAAATATACAAAAGCAAACAAATTTTTAGTAGTAACCAACGATACTATATTCAATTTATATGGCAAAAAACTAGAACACCAAAATGCAGAATTCATTGTTCTTCCAGATGGCGAAATATATAAAACAATGGAATCACTAAACAAAATTCTTGATAAAGCTTTAGAAATCAAACTAGAAAGAAAAGATTGTATTATCGCTCTTGGTGGTGGAGTTATTGGAGATATGGCTGGTTTTGCAGCAGCAATATACCAAAGAGGAATTGATTTTATTCAAATACCAACAACTCTTTTATCACAAGTTGATTCCTCAGTTGGAGGAAAGGTTGCAGTTAACCACACTTTAGGCAAAAACATGGTTGGTGCTTTCTACCAACCAAAACTTGTTTTAGCAGACACAAATACGTTAAATTCACTTGATAAAAGACAATTCAAAACTGGACTTAGTGAAGTATTAAAATATGCTTTTATAGAAAAAACTTGTAATGCAAATGAAAATTTTGATTTGTATGACTTCTTAAGTAAAAATAGAGCAGAAATCTACAAAAAAAATCCAGAAACATTAAAAAGATTAATTGAAATTTGTTGCAAATTAAAAAGTGTAGTTGTAAATCAAGATGAAAAAGAAAAAGGATTAAGAGCAATTCTTAATTTCGGCCATACATACGCTCACGCAATCGAGAACATAACTCATTACGAAAAATATACTCATGGTGAAGCTGTTTCAATCGGTATGAAATTAATTTTTGATTTAGCAAAATCAACAAATTATATTTCTGGAGAGTATTACAATAAAGCACTAAAACTCATAACAAAATATGAACTATTAACAGAATTAGACTTCAATCCAGACAAAGAAGAATTCTATACTTCAATGCAATCAGATAAAAAAGTATCAAATCAATCAATAAATTTTGTCATACCAACGAATGAATATGAAGTAAAAATAGTAAATAATATTGATAAAAATACTGTTCTAAAGGGCATTTAATATATAGCTTTTAAATGTTAGAAAGGAGTTAGTATGAAAATACTTATCTCTAATGATGATGGTGTAATGGCTGAAGGCATCAAAGCTCTAACTACTGAACTTAGTAAAGAACATGACGTATATGTAGTTGCACCAGATAGAGAAAGAAGTGCAGCAGGTCACTCTCTAACTCTCCATACACCAATAAGAGTTGAAGAATTAGAATCAAAATTTGGTGCAAAAAGAATTTGGATAACAAGCGGTACACCAGGTGATTGCGTTAAAATTGGTATAAATGCAATATTAAGTGAAGAAGAAAAACCAGACATAATAATTTCTGGTATAAATCATGGTCCAAATCTAGGTTCAGATATTTTATATTCTGGAACTGTAAGTTGTGCAATGGAAGGCGCAATGATGGGATATCCTAGTATTGCAGTTTCACTAGCAAGTATGTCATCAGAACCAGAATTATTTGAAAATGTAGCAAAGTTTATCGCAAAATTCTTACACAAAATTGACGATTTTAAATTTCCACCAAAAACAATACTAAACATCAATGTTCCTGGTCTAATGTCAGAGGATTTAGCCGGTGTTGCAATAACAAGGCTTGGTGGGAAAATGTTTACAGATGAATATGATAAACGTGTTGACCCTAGAGGAAAAGTATACTACTGGATGGCTGGTGAACTAATTAAACACTGTGAGAATGATGATTCTGACTTAAATGCACTAAGGTGGAACAAAGTTTCAATAACACCAATCACATTTGAAATGACCCTAGACAGTGCAAGACCAGAACTTGAAAAAGCATTGTGTTATGAAAATATTTGCGACTGGATTTAAAACTGTCCTAAATTTTTTATGTGTTCAATAGTTGGATTTTTTAATCCAATTATTGCAATACCATCAAATCTATATGAAGTGTATTTTTTTTCAGATATAGAAAGATAAGCAAGAATTGCAGACTGAATTTTATTAATTTTAACATGATTAATTGCTTCAAAAGGATGACCAAAATTCAATGAAGAACGAGTTTTAACCTCAATAAAAACAAGAGTATTTTTATCCTCAGCAATTATATCAATTTCAGCATTTTTGGAATAATGCCAATTAGAATCAATAATCTTATAACCTAATTTTCGAAGATACTTTTTAGCAATATCTTCACCAATTCGACCTTTTTGAATGTTATGTTTAAAACTCATAAATTGATTATAACAAAATTTCATGATAAAAAAGAGGTATTATGAACAATAAAAATAAAAAAATAATTTTAATAACTGGGACATCATCTGGTATTGGTAGAGAAACAGCAGTAAGACTTGCAAAAGAAGGTCATAAAGTATTTGCTGGTGTCAGAAGAAAAGTAGATAAACAAGAACTAGAAAAACTAAACCCAAATATTACTGGTGTTTATATAGACATTACAAACCCAGCTAGTATTGATAAAGCGTTTTGGTTTGTGCTAAAAAATACAAAAAAACTAGATGTATTAATAAACAATGCCGGAATAGTTATTGCTGGACCAATTGAGTTGCTTGATATTAAAAAACTAAAAGAACAGTTTGATGTTAATACTTTTGGTGCAATTGCAGTTACACAAAAATTTATGCCACTATTAAAAGACGGAAAAGTTATAAACATAAGTTCAATGGCTTCACATGGCACATTCCCATATATTTCACCATACTGTGCTTCAAAAAGAGCAATGGATATTCTTTTTAACAGCTTTGCATTAGAAAACAAAGACAATATAAAAGTAATATCAATAAAACCAGCATCAATTAAAACTCCAATATGGAATAAATCAGTTAAAAAAGCTCACGAGAACTTATCAACTATAAATGATGCAGCTATTGGTAAATATTATAATGAAATTTCTTATTTAGAAAGAAATGCACTTCAAAATAATAAAAAAGGTATAGAAATATATAAAGTAGTTGATAAAATTTTAGAAGTTATAAGCAAGAAAAATCCAAAATCAACTTATAATGTTGGATTAAAAGCAAACTTATTTGATTTATTCTGCAAATTTATTCCAGAAAAAACAAGAAATTCTATAATAAAGTTTAATCTTAACAGAATAAAATAATACTTTTTTATACCTAAGTTTCTAATATTTTTTATTGAACATATTTTATTTAATAAAATTATGAACAAGATTTACATAATAATTTTATTAATAACAATAGGTTTAATTGGATTTTTGCTTTACAATAAATTCGCTTACTTAAATATAGTTGTAAAGTTTGAAGATTTAGAACCATTTGAAAGACAAATGAATGTCTACTACAAGGGATTTAAAGTAGGAAAAACTACAAAAATATACCCAGATGAAAATTATCTTCATACATATCTAAAAGTTAAAATAAAACCACATAATATAAATTTACCCAATAATATAGTTGCAAGAATTAAAAGAAATAAAACAAAAGAATACATCAGTTTAATGTATCCAGAAGCACCTACATTAAAGAAAATAAAAAACTATGATGAAATAAAAGGATATATTTCTAAGGATATAAATAGTATTTTAAATGAAACAATCGACGAAAATGATGTAGATGAAATTATTGATGAAACAAGCTCATTAATAGGATCAGCAAATATAGCAATTCAAAATTTAAATAATATCTTTTTAGAAGTTAGTGATATTATAAATGCTTCAAGAAATGATATTAAAACAGCAACATCAAATCTAGCAAAAACTACTAATAACCTAGAAAAAATGTCATCAAAATTAAATAATTCAGTTTCTGGAGATGAAATAAATACTTCACTAAAAAATATTGAAGAAACAACAGAAAACATTAGTAAAATTACAGAACAAATAAATGAAACAACAATTCCAATAATAAATTCAATAGCTTGTGATGGAAAAGAAATAACACACGGAGTAAAAAACACTCTAAAAAAAAGAATGGGAATTTTAAAACTTATGTTCGGGAAACCAATTAAAGATAATTGTAATTAGCCTTTAGATTTTAATTGGTGTGTTTCAATCATAACCATCAACACGGAAATATCTGCTGGTTTAACCCCACCAATTCTTGAAGCTTGACCTAATGTAACTGGACGAATTTTTGCAAGCTTATCTCTAGTTTCAGTTGAAATATGTTGAATTTTACTATAATCAATATCAGCAGGTATTCTAATTTTTTCTAATTTATCAGACATTCCTACTTGCTGTATTTGACGTTTTATATAGCCCTCATATTTAATTTTAACTTCAACTTGTTCATATACATCACGAGTTAAAGCAAGTTTTTTAGTACTTTCATCAGCATCAATTAAGGTCTCATACGTAATATTAGGACGTTTGATGAGCTCAGCAAGTTTTAAACCTCTATCAATATGTTCACCATATTTTTCAAGAACCTTGTTCACCTTATCAGAAGGAGAAATTTTAGTTTCTAACATTCTAACAATTTCATTTTCAATAGATTGTTGTTTATTCAAGAAAGATTGATAACGTTCTTCACTAATCAAACCAGCATCATAACCAATTTTAGTTAAACGTTCATCAGCATTATCTTGTCTTAAAAGCAATCTATATTCAGAACGTGATGTCAACATTCTATATGGCTCATCAATATCTTTAGTTACCAAGTCATCAACTAAAGTTCCAAGATAAGAAGACTCTCTTGATAAAGTAATCATATCTTTATTTTGAAGATATTTGATAGCATTAATACCAGCTAACAGACCTTGTGCCGCAGCCTCTTCATAACCAGATGTACCATTAATTTGACCAGCACAGAATAAACCTTTTACTTGCTTAGTCATTAAAGAATGAGTCAATTGAACAGCAGGAACATAATCATATTCAACTGCATACGCTGGTTTCATAACATGTACGTTTTCTAAACCTGGTAAAGAACGCAACATATCTAATTGAACCGGCGCTGGTAAGCTTGTTGAAAAACCTTGTACATACATTTCATATGTATCTTTACCTTCTGGCTCAATAAAAATATGATGAGAAGGATTATGCACAAATCTAATAACTTTATCTTCTATAGAAGGACAATATCTTGGACCAACACCGTGTATTAATCCAGAATACATAGGTGATTTATCAAGGTTCGCTTTAATAATTTCGTGTGTTTTTGAAGTTGTTCTGGTTAAATAACAAGGATATTGTGGTCTTATTGGTCTATTTGGTAAAAAAGAGAAAAATGAAGGAATTTTATCTCCAGGCTGTTCTATCATTTTAGAAAAATCAATTGTTCTTGCATCAACCCTCGCTGGAGTACCAGTTTTCAAACGTCCTATCTTAAAACCCAATTTTTTAAGAGAAGGAGATAATCCTTTTGCACTTGCTTCACCAAGTCTTCCAAATTCTAAATACTGCAAACCAACCCAAATTCTTGCTTCAAGAGAAGTACCAGTTGTCAAAATTACAACTGGGGCATAATATTCAAGCCCAAACTCATCTTTTAAACCTACAACTTGGTTATTTTCAACCATAAGTTCAGACATTGTACATTGTTTTAAGGAAAGATTTTCTTCAGACTCCAGCAAGTTGCGAACAAAACGCATATATTCTTTTTTATCAGATTGAGCACGAAGAGCACGAACTGCTGGTCCTTTAGACGAATTTAATGTTTTAAGTTGCATATAGGTAGCATCTGCTGCAACAGCCATAATACCACCTAAGGCATCAATTTCTCGAACCAAACAAGACTTTGCTGGACCACCAATAGCTGGGTTACAAGGCATAAGTGCAATATTATCTAAGTTTAAAGAAGCAAGTAATGTTTTAGCACCAAGTCTAGCTGTTGCCATTGCTGCTTCACATCCTGCGTGTCCCGCACCTACTACTATTACATCATACTTAAACATAATTTAATTATAGTCTAAAAAAAATGATAAATATAAAGATTTTTGTTTTGTAAAAAAATTGACAAAATATCTTAATAAAACTTTGAAAACCATGACAAAATTTTTTCAAAGAATTATGATATACATAACATAAGTTTTATGGAGATGGGGAAAATTTATACTACAGTTATAAATGGCGATAAATTGTTTTTAGAAAGCACAAATCTTAGTGCATTATCTTCTGATGACGATAAATTTAGTTCATTAAGTATGTCTGCAATGCTTGCACGCGGTGAAGTTCCAGAATCACACAGAAGAATAGCAGACAATTACATGGTTATTAAAAAAATATATGGCACTCCAGTTGTTTTACCAAGAATAGACAACAGAGAAAAGACATTACTTGCTAAATACGATTTTAACCCATTAGAATATTCAACAATCAAGCAAATTAATGAAGAACTTGCCTTCTTAAAAAGATGGTCAATGTCTTTAGAAAAAAACTTAAAAGCAGATTCAGATGAAATTATTCAAATAAGAGCAAAAGAACTAAAGTTCATTGTTGCATCTAGATATGTAAATTTAGATAGTGAAATTTACGGTGGCTACAAAGCTATTGAACGATATTTTGAAGAAATTTCTAAATACTAATTTTTGGAGTAAAAATGAATAATACAATTAAATTAGATGAAGCAACAATGCTTATCATTGATGTGCAAGAAAAACTTGTAGCGATGCTTCAAGATGCAAATGTAAAAACAGACGCAATTAAGCTAGCAAAGGTAGCTTCAATTCTAAACCTACCAACTGTTATTACAGAACAATACCCAAAAGGATTAGGTACTACTATTCAAGAAATAAAAGAAACACTTCCAAATGCAGAATATGTAGAAAAAACATCTTTTAGTGCATTTAAAGAAGATGACGTAAAAAAATTACTAAGTCAAAAACAAGTAATTCTTTTTGGAATAGAAACTCATATTTGTGTATTACAAACAGCTATGGATTTATTAAATGAGGGTTATGAAGTTTTTGTTGTACAAAATGCTTGTGGTTCAAGAAATGAATCGAATAAAGATGCTGCACTTAGAAGACTTATACACGCTGGCGCACAAATAGTTACTACAGAAATGGTTTTGTTTGAACTTTTAGAAGGTTCTAAACATCCAAACTTTAAAGAAGTACAAGCACTAATAAAATAAAAAAATTTTGATTTTACATAAATAATATTATGGATACGTCTTTGCGAGCGTTAGTGTGGCAAACCAGATTATTTTTTATAATTTTAAAAATAATAAAAAATAAAATATTCTGCTAGATATTGTTTTCTTACAATACTAAGCTCGGCTAGAAGCTACGCTAAAGTTGCTACGCAACCGCTTCGCCTTGCTGTTGCCTTGCTAAGTATTCTTAAAGAAAAAAATATATGCTATCGTATTTTATTTTTTATTACTATTTTTTTGAATCAGGCAAAGGAAATAGAAATAAAGTTCCTTGCGTAGGATAGTAATAACATCTTATTGAAGAAACGACAAGACACGCACTGTTTGAACGAAGTGAGTTTGCGTGTCTATACTGAAATTGATGTTATCTATCCGTAGCACTAGAACGCGATTTCTATTTCCTTTGATATATACTCTGGATTGCCACAAAAATCAGAGATTTTTTCGCAATAACATACATATAATATTATTTATGTAATATGAAAAAAATAAATATCAAAACTATTTTTTCATATTTACATCATTTAACAAATTTTGAACACGCTCATAAAGTTCAAAATTGGTATTTAATTGCTTCGAACGTTTTTCTACATATTTAATCAAATCAATAATATACTTAGGTACTTTCCCTCTATTTGTAAGATACCAACTTTCTTCAATATCAATAACAGTTGTATAAATACCAGCATCATAATTGGCTTTTAGCCATTTTTCAATTTCTTCAATCGTATCATTTATTCCAGGAATAATAATATATTTTGCACCAACTAAATATCTACCGATAAAATTAGTTTTTAAAGCATATTTTCTGATTGTTTCACGCACTTTATCATATGCAGGGACTCGCTTAACTTTCTCAAATACTTCTGGTGAACCAGAATCAACAGAAACAACAACATAACCCCTTATTTCTTCTATAGCACGAGCTAAAGCTGGACTATATTTTATTCCAGAAGAATGAACTCTAATTCCCCAAAAGAAGTTATCTAACAAGTACGTAACAATATCTTCAAATTCATCTAATAGAGTTGGTTCACCACCACCAAATGCAATTTGACCACCTGGACGCAAAATTCCTTTTTCAAACATATCTTTTATAAAAGGGAATACATGATACATCTGATGAACTTCAAACTCATCTGGTTTTTGTGTAGCATAACAATAAATACATTTTGAATTACATTGTGTCCAATGGCTAATATACAAGTTATCAATATACTTACTCTCATCCCACTTAGCTTCTTGAAGATATGGGCAGGAAATACATCCTTTATGAATTTTACCTTTTTTATGAAAACGCCTATACATTTCTTTTACTTTAAAAATACGTTCCCATTCAATTTTTTGACCAGTAAAATTATTTCTAACTAAGGGCTGAGCACTATTTGAATGACCACAATTACAACACATAGCTAATTTGTATTCAAAGAAAACCAATCCATGTTCAATCCAAGGACAACTATAATAATGCCCTTCTTTTTTACTAACAAATTTTTCATCAAATATAAACATATTTACCAACTAATTTTCTTTTATATCACCATATATTATAGCAATTTTAGGTGATAATTCTATCTCAAAATTATTATAATCTGACATTCTATTTATAAATAACAAAAGTTCTTTTAAATACTGTGGAACAGAATATTTTATTTGTTCAAACCATTTATCATCAATATCAATAGCCAATTTTTTAACACCTAAATCACGAGACAACATAAAACAATCCAATAATTCTTTTTGATTATCGTTAACCCCATTTATTAAAGTATATTTTAAAGCAACTCTCTTTTCAGAAGGCAATTGAAAGCTCAAGTATCTTTTTATATTCGCAATAGCAACATCAAACTTATTTTGACCTTTCACTTTCTCATATATGAATGGACAACCAGAGTCAAAAGAGATGACAACTTCACAAATATTTTTTGCAATTGCTTCACATATAGATTCACAAAATCTCATAGCAGGAGTATTAACCACAATATTTGTAAACCCAGAGTTTATAAAATAATACATAATCTTATCAAACTCTGGATGAACTGTCGCATCGCCAGCTTCAAATATTATTTTAGTATTTTTGGATATCAATCCTCTATCTGCTAACTGACAAATAGAATTATAAACATCAAAATGTTTTGCCTTAACTAAATCTTCTTCCTTTGGAGCATTGCAATATGAACAATTTAAATAGCAATATTTCCAGTTAGCTAAATATAAATACTCAAATGTAGAAAAAGTATTATTTTCCACCTTTTTAAACTTACAAGTTTTACATTGATTTTGAAGTTCTAAATTACTCAAATATTCATTTCTTTTCTGCAACAATTTATCAATGTCTAACCATATTCCATTGAAATCATTTTCGAATATAAAATCCTTTGAATAAGGACACAAAAAAACATTATTATTATAATCAAAGACCAAAGAAGATAAGAAACTACATTGTCCCTCTTCTTTTTCTTTAAAAAAAGTTTTAAAAAAATCTTTGATTTGCATATTACCTCAATTATTGAGAAACAGAGTTTAACTTATTCTCTCTATCAACTTTTAAATTGTATGCTCTTTCGTATAATTCGCAACTATCAATATTATATTGCTTATAACATTCAGTCACAAAATCGAAAATGACATAAATATATTGAGGAATATTTTCTCTTCTAGCTTTAAACCAATTATCTTCAATATCAAAAGCTATATGTCTAATACCAGATTCATATGTCTTTTGTAGCCAATTCTTAACTTCTTTAAGACTATCATTAACACCAGGAATCAGTACATATTTAGTACGTATCAAACCATTCTTTGCATTTGCATATTTAGAAAGATTTTCCCAAACTTTATCAAAACAAGGAACTTGTTTAACCTGTTTATAAATTTCTTCCGAACTAGAATCAACAGACGTAATAAGCGTAATTTTACCAAGTTTCAAACCTTTTTCGATAGCTGGAGAATATTTAATACCATCAGAATGAATTCTAATATTGTAGACATCATAATCTAATAATAAATATACAAGTTCTTCAAACTCTTGAAGAATGGTAGGTTCACCACCACCAAAAGTTATAGTAGCATTTTTTGATAAAATTTTCTTATCAATCATATCCTTAATAACTGGATAGATATTATAAGTTTTATTAGCATTAAAGAATTTTTTATCTGCCTCTGTATAACAATAAATACAATTGCAATTACAATGAGTAAAATGACCAATCAAAACTTCATCAATATAATTTTCAGTATTCCAATCTTGTTCTTTTAAATAATAACAACCCATACATTTTTTTGGAGGAATTCCATTTCTTGTATTTTCTCTTAACTGATTGCGCTTTTCAAAAAACAAATCCCAATCAATAAGTTCACCCCTATAATCTTGAATTTCAACTATACTTCCGCCACCTTGGTGTGAACTAATACAACAAATCTGAACCGAATTAGAAAAAAATGTAATACCATGTTCTAAATGTATGCAACTTGTATATTTCAAAATGCTATCCTACCCTATCTTTTCAAGAATATTATACATCAAAAAAGGAATTTATTAACATTATATCATTCTTGACTATTAAAGTCGTAAATGTTACCTTAAAGAAAAGAATAGATATGGGATTTTATAGTGAAATACTTAAGTTGTAGATATATTGAACATGGGATGGATTTCGAGCATACTAGGCTTGAAACTTGTTGTTTTACTTGTCACAGCGGTGGCGGGAAGATAACACTTAAAAACGAATACGCTGGTGAACAAATAAACTGGGAAGAATTATTCAATTTAAAAAGAAAATATAGAGAAGAACACAGAAAAGGTAATTTAATGCCAAATTGTATTGGATGTGTATTCTTAGAAGAAAAAGAATGGGATGAAGAAGACTATATAAACTTCTTACAGTTCAATTATTGGGTTCAATGTAATAGCAAATGTACATATTGCTACGAAGTCCAAAATAAAAAAATGTTCGACAAAATAAAACCATATAACTCAGTACCTGTTATAAAAGATATGATAGAAAAGAAAATTTTACGACCAGGTGGCGAGGTTTCTTTTGGTGGTGGTGAACCTACTATTGCACCAGAATTTGAAGAATTGATAAAACTTCTTACAGATAATGGATTTAAAAATATGAGAATACATTCTTCTGGAATTAAGTTTTCACCTGCAATAGAGGAAGCTATAAAATGCGGTGTTCTAAATGTTGTTATTTCAATCGATGCTGGTTGTGAAAAAACTTATAAAAAAGTAAAACAAGTAAACGCATATAAAAAAGTTATTGAAAATATGAAAAAATATTCTGATGCACAAAAACATGGCTATGGTTTGATGACATCAAAATATATTATTATTCCAAATGTTAATGATAATAGAAAAGAGATTGATGCTTGGATAAATTCAGTACGTGAAGTTGGTGGAAGATGGCTAGCTCTTGATATAGAAGATGTTTGGTATAAAACAAATCGTTCTACAATCTCATCATATTATTTAGATTTAGTTAACTATGTAATTGATAAAGCAAACTCATACAATATGAAAATAGAACTATATGACAGAGCCAGAGGTTTAAAAGAAGGTAAAAACCAACTTTAAACTTTACAATAGTTAGCAAAAAAGCAATTTTTTATTATTAATTTTTTTATAATAATAGAAGGTGAAGTATGTCTATTCTTAATATTGGAAAAATTAATAATATAAGTAATTATCAAAATAAAAGAATATCTTCTGTAAAACCAAATGATATTCAACAAAGTACTGTGAGTACACCTAGTGACTTTAAGGCATATACATCAAGTAATTTAAAGGCATACCACCCTTCATTTTCTGCACAAAAGGTAGGCGTACCGAATGTTCAAAAACAATTAAACACAGTAAAATCAAAACTAGATAGAGAAACACAACTAATATTAAACAGCCTTGAACAAAAAGGAATACTATCAAATAGTGATTCTAACGATGGTTCAACTGTATTGGATAATTTATATAAAATAGCAACAGAACCACGAATTAGAGGATTAAATGATGCACAAATTTTATCAGAAGTAATAAAATCATTAGATAATCCACATTTAATAACACAAAAATTTGGTGATATTCCGACAAATGTAGCTAAAGAAATTTCTAATGAAACCAATTCAGAATTTCCACCACAAGCATACAATGTTGTATCTTCATCTTGTGTTGTTGCAAGTATGGAATTTAATCTTGCAAGCAGAAAACCAGCTGAATTTACAAGATTTGCAGCTGGACTTAGCGGTGAAACATACAGCGTTGATAAAAAAGTAAAAATGTCAGATTTCGCTTCTGGAACAGCAGACGGACTATGGCAATTAAGAGAATTTAATACAGAAAACAAGATTGCAAACAACTGGGAAGATGTAACAATCAAAATCAAACCAGATAGAAATGCTATAGTTAGAGCAAGAGTTCAAACCTCTTATCGAGACAAAGGTGAGCGTTCTGTAACTGATGTATTAATACAATCAGCATTATTAAATTTAGCATCACAACATACTTACAATGCGTTGACTGATGAAAGGACCGGCAAATTTAATGCGGATAATACTGGTCTAACAGACATGGAAAAAACATTTGCGGAACAAATTGTATTTGAATCACAAAGAATACCTGTAACATACCAAATTATTGATGAAAATGGAAAACTTACAGGATACACTTGTGAACCACACGAACCCAAAAACCATATTCTAAAATCATTAGAGCTTGGTCAAAACGTTATAGTTGGCTATACACATATTGATGAAAATAATCAAGTAAATGGTGGACACGAAATAACAATTATAGGTTATGAAACAGATAAAGACGGTAATGAAATTTTTATAATCAATGATACTGATGATGAAATAGATGCACCAGTAGCCGTTAAAGTAGATGAATTACTACCTAAAATACACCATGCCGGTATTCCAAAAGAAGCATTAAGTAACGATGATGTAATAATTGAGCACTGGAGAGAAATATTAGATTGGTTTCAAACTAGTGTAAAAGAAGAAGATAATAAATAATAACTAAAAAAATTTCAAATAAAAAAGAGTGGCTAATACCACTCTTCTTTATTTATATTTAACGAATTATGCGTTATATGAAATACCTTTGTTCTTAGTATTATTAGCCATTTTGCCAACTAGGAATGAAGTTAATTTTCCTGCTAAAGATTTTGGCGCTGAAGCTTGAGTATTTCCTGATTGTAGAACTGGAATTTCTTCTTCTACAACTGCATCTTGAGCTTGTACTGGAGCTTCACTTTTTACCTCTTGAACTGGAGCTTGAACTTCAGTCTTTGTCTCTTGTACTGGTGCAGGAGCTTCACTCTTTGCCACTTGAGGCTCACTCTTTTCTTCTTGAGCTGGAGCAGCATTTTTTACTTCTGGTGCTGATACTTGTACTGGCTCAGCTGCAAATATTTCAGGAGTTTCTTCTTCAACATAATCATCGCTATCGCCTTCTTCGCCACAACCAGTATCATCAGTTGAAGGTGCTTGAGTTGGTTCTTGAGAAGATGTTGGAGCTGGTTCTGAAGTAGGAGCAGGCTCTGAAGTTTGCTCTGGTTCACTAGTTGGTTCAACATCAGGTGTTGAAGTTGAAGGTTCTTGAGATGGAGAAACAACGTCAGCATCATCACCTAAACCAGGAGTTTGTTCATCTTCTGGAATATCACCATCTGAAGGAGAATCACAACTTGTTTGTTCAGAAGTTGGCTCTGTCTGAGTTGGAGTTGTCTCTGTTGGAGTAGACTCAGTTGGAGTTGTTTCTGTTGGAACATCTTGAGTTGGTTGAGTTTCCTCAGGAAGAGTTGGTAAATCTTCTCCAGTTGGAATATCAGAATCTGAAGGTTCTGAACAAGTTGGTTCTGTTTCTGTTGGAGTTGTTTGTGTAGGTTCGGTTTCTGTTGGAACAGTTTCTGTTGGTTCTGTATCACCAGGAAGCGTTGGAATTTCTTCTTCTGTTGGAATATCTGAATCTGAAGGTTCTGAACATGTTGGTTCTGTTTCTGTTGGTGTAGTTTCAGTAGGTTCAGTCTCAGTTGGAATTGTTTCTGTTGGTTCAGCTGGAGGAATATCAGAACCACCATCAGTTGGGTCAGTTTCTGGTGGAGTTGTTTCTGTTGGTTCAGCTGGAGGAATATCAGAACCACCATCAGTTGGGTCAGTTTCTGGTGGAGTTGTTTCTGTTGGCTCTACAGGAGGAATATCTGTTGCAGATGGTTGTGTTTCTGTAGGAACAGTCTCTGTTGGCTGAGTTTCAGTAGGTTCTGTCTCAGTTGGAATTGTTTCAGTAGGCTCTGTTTCTGTTGGTAGAGTTGGGGTTTCCTCATCAGTAGGCTCATCTGGGAACGGATTTGTATCACAAGTAGGTTCTGTTTCTGTAGGTTCAGTCTCAGTCGGAATTGTTTCCGTAGGTTCTGTTTCTGTAGGCTCAGTCTCAGTTGGAATTGTTTCTGTTGGTTCTGTTTCTGTAGGTTCAGTCTCAGTCGGAATTGTTTCCGTTGGTTCTGTTTCTGTAGGCTCAGTCTCAGTTGGAATTGTTTCCGTTGGTTCTGTTTCTGTAGGCTCAGTCTCAGTTGGAATTGTTTCCGTTGGTTCTGTTTCTGTAGGCTCAGTCTCAGTTGGAATTGTTTCCGTTGGTTCAGTCTCTGTTGGGACTGTTTCTGTAGGAACATCAGGTTTTGAAACAATTACACCTTTGTTCATTCGATAATTGAATTGTGGTAAATTTAATTCAACACCATCTTCAAACTTTGACGCACCAAACTTATCAACAAAACTATATGATAACATTCTATCTATATTTATTGTTGAATTTTGAATAATTTGTTCCAAAGACTTACCGTTTACATCAAAATCATCATTTACATCAAAAACGCCATATGGATGAACACCATTAGCATCTTCATACTCTGCTGTAAAAATAGGTAAGTTTGCATATACAACTTGTTGAAGAATATTAACAGCAAATTCGTGTTGATAATTAACATCATCATTCATAACTAACTTGCCATTAACCACGTTGGCAAATCTTCCATTACCGTCTGGTGAAGAATAGAATTGTAAAACATCTTTTAAAGAATAAACATCACCAGCTTGCATTTGAGTAGATGTTTTATCAGTAAGAACAATCACTCTATCATCTTGTCCAGATTTAACTGCAGCAGGAGAAATTTGATATATTATAGAATTTTTATAACCATCATTTTTATTCTCTGCAGTTGCATTTGTTCTAAATGTATTAACAGTTGGTAAAGTCAAACCAATCATAGTACCATTAATATTTTTATCAATAGTTCTTTTTACATCATTAACATTATCAACAGTAATAATGTCATTAAAATTCATACTGTCTAAAATTCTTTCAAAATGTTCAGCATTGTTTGGGTCATTTACTACAGAATAAAGAATGTCTCTATATGCTTCATCTGATAAGTCAGAACCATATTCACCATAAATCAAATCTGAAAAAGATTTATACTCACCAGATAACAATTTATCAGAACCTTTTACTACGCTTGCTGTTTGTGAAGAAGGAACATAAGTTGAAGCAGTAAAGAAAGAAGTATATTCTTTTGGTTCAACACCTTGTCTTTGGAATACAACTTCAGTTGGCATTGTTAAAAGTCTTGTATCTAAAGTTTGATCTTTGCTTGAAGAACCTTTGTACAAATTCAAATTTGCAATATCTTGATAACTATCAGCATTATCACCTAATTCTTTTTGAACAAAAGTAGCTAAAGAAGGATTAGCTTGAATAGTTTCATCAATTAATTTATTAAACACTGCGGTATATTGCTCACCTTCATATTTAGACAACGCATCTGAATATACTTTGCCAATTATTTCACCTAAAGTTGAACCTTCATCAACACGGTCAGAAGAAGATTCTGTAATTGTAACAATAATAGTACCTTGAGAATTTCTATCTAAAGATGAATTAGGTTTAATTTTTTCTACACCTTCCACATTTGTCATATAAAATTCAGACACTGGCATAGAAAATAATGAAATTTGAGTAGGAGTAAGTTTATCAGAATTACCATCTTGTAAAACATCTAAATGTTGACCAATATCACCAACAACAATATCTTTAAATTCTTGGTTTACAAAAGTAGGTGTAGTTGTCTCAGCTTGTGCACCACAGCCAGCCAAACCAACTCCGGCAAGTGCCGCTAAAGAAGCAGCTGTGACACGTTTACCAACTTGTCCTTCAAAAGAGACATAATTACCACTTTTAAATTCATCTTTCTTTTGAATTTTGTTTATATTTTTATACTGTAAACTTGGTGATATACTACTAATTTTCATTAAAAATTCTCCTATTTAATAAAATTATTGTACAAGGATTAAAGTCAGTAAATAGAAAATTTGCGGTTTCTAAACCTTTTATTGTGATATTTTTACATTAATTAACATATTCATAGTTTATTAACTTGTATTACTTTCCAATTAAATATAAAATGGTAAAAAGGGTTTGTAATGGGAAAAGCAAAAAAGAGAAATTTTAATAAAAATTCCTTTGAGAAAGGCACTACTTTAAAAAGAAGTAACATTATTTCCAAAGTTATTTTAGATATTAAAAATAAAAATTTATCTGATGAAACAAAAAATTTCATTAGTTTGTTTGGTATTACAATAGAAGAACTCTCCGAAGCAGGTGCTACTTACGAAGAGTTATCCATTGTAAAACATTTAATAATATAGTTTTATCTTTTAACTATTTCTTCAAATTTCATTTTTGTTTGTGTTGAATCAGATAGATTTTTTACAGTAATATAATTATTCTTTATCTCATCTTCACCCAAAATTAAAGCAAAATTTGCAATTTTTGAAGCTTTTTCAAGCTGTTTTGCAAACTTTCTAGAATTATAATCAAACTCTGCACTAAAGCCATTATTTCTTAATTTAGAAACTAATTTAACTGCTTCAAGTTGAACATCAGAAACAACAAAATAATCAATTTTATTTTCATCAACTTTTGGAATTAAGGCATTTAAACGTTCAACACCCATTGCCCAACCAACAGCCGGAGTATGAGGTCCACCTAATGTTTCTACTAAACCATCATAGCGACCGCCACCACAAACAGCATTCTGAGAACCTAAATTATTAGATTTTATTTCAAAAACTGTTTTAGTGTAATAATCTAAACCTCTAACCAAGAAGGTATTTTCTTCATATTTTATATTAAGAGCATTTAAATATTCTTTTAATTTAGAATAGTGGTCAGAACACTCACCACACAATTTAATACCAGAAACAGTATCTTTTAATTTATATTCTTCAAATAATTTATTACAAGTTTCATTTTTGCAATCTAAAATTCTCAAAGGATTTTTCTCATATCTAGAACGGCAATCTTCACATAATCCTTCTAAAAATGGTGCTATAGCTTTTTTAAGTTGTTCTTTATACTCCTTACGACAAGCATTACAACCTAATGAATTAATTTCAACAACTAAATCATTAAGCCCTAAGCCTTTTAAAAACTCGGTTGCTAGCATAATACATTCTGCATCTGCAGAAGCATCTTGAACACCAAACATTTCTACACCAATTTGGTGGAACTGTCTTTGTCTTCCTGCTTGAGGTCTTTCATACCTAAACATAGGACCTTTATACCATAATTTTACTGGTGGGCTTTCTCTATGAAAACCGTGTTCCATATATGCTCGAACAACACCAGCAGTATTTTCTGGACGCAAAGTAATACTTCTATCACTTTTTATAAAGGTGTACATTTCTTTGTTAACTATATCTGTAGTATCGCCAACACCACGCTCGAATAAATTTGTATCTTCAAAAATCGGTGTTCTTATCTCTTTAAAATTTGCTTTTGAAAAAGTTTCATACGCAACTTTTTCAATATTTTGCCAATTAGCAATTTCATTTGGCAATATATCCTTAGTACCTTTTTGTGCTTTTATACTCATAATTTTCCCTCGCTAAAGAAATTATATAATAAACAAAAGACAAAACAAAAATAGGATATTTAAATCCCAAGAGGAATTGAAACACTAAATTCTGTACCCATATTTGGTTGTGAGTTAAAAGAAATATTTCCCTTGTGCATTTCAACAATTTTCTTAGAAATTGATAACCCCAAACCTGTTCCTAAGCCAATTTTCTTTGTCGTAAATCCAACATTAAATATTTTGGATTGCACATCAAGTGGAATACCACAACCATTGTCCTTAATCTTTACAACTAAATTATTATCTACAATTCCAGTCGAAATCGTAATTTTAGCATTATTTTTTTCAGAAAGACTATGGCAAGCATTCAAAATAAGGTTCATAAATACTTGATTTAACATGTTAACACTACACATAATAGGCGGTAGTTTTGAATACTCTCTAACAACTTCAATGTTATTTTTCAATTCGTGTGTAAGTAATTTTAACGTCAAATCTAGTTCCTTATTAATATCAGCTTCTTGAAATTCAGCTTCATCTAATCGTACAAAACGTTTTAAAGACTTAACTATATTAGATATCCTATTTACCGCCTCACTATCTATTGAATTTAAATCTTTTAATATAGATAACTGTTCATCTGAAACAGAATTAGAAGATATTAATTTAGAAACTAATTTATTATTGGAACTAATAGAAGCTAATGGTGTATTAATTTCATGTGCTACACCAGAAACCAATTGACCTATTGAAGCCATTTTTTCAGAATTAATTAATTGCATTTGGGTTTCTTTAAGCTCAGATAGCGTTTTTTCAAGCTTTTTATTCTTTTTATTCAACTGTTGAATTAATCCAGCTTGAATTATGGAGCTTGCAAGCTGAACAGATATTGATTGCAAGATTTCCTTATTTTCTTCAACATTAAATTTCTGTCTAGTTAATGTAACAATAATACCCAGCAAACGACTCCTATTATAAACAGGAATAATAATTCTTTTTACTCCCTTTGAGTGAACTTTATTGGAGTTAAGATATTCTCTTACACAAGAGCCAACAACTATTTCTTTATTTTTTATTTGCAAAACAACAGCATCTTCATAATCAATTATAAGGTCCTTTTCAATATCATCACCTAAAACCGAATATGTAAGTTTAAAAGAAGACTTTTCACGTAAAGAAAAATATGTTTTAAACGAACCCAATAATGTATGAATTTCACCTAAAGCAGAAGACAAAATTGTTTCCATATCATTAGTTTCACGGATAACAAGAGATATTCTATTAATAATACCCATTTTTAATACTTGAGTTTGAGCAGTTTCTTGCATTTTAGCAAACTTCTCAGTTGTTTCTTTTACTTCTTCATATTTAGTTTTTAGCTCTACGTACTTTTTTTGTACAGAATCAATCTTATCTATAGAAGTAACATCTTTAAATACAGCTATTGTATATTTATCAAATTTAAAAGTATAAACATAATAAGAAATATACTCATCATTAATATTTTGGTAAGTACAAAAAGTATGAAAATTTTCATTTGATTGCAACATTAAATCAAGTGGAGTCTTATTTTTAATATTTTCTAATGATAAAAAACACAAGTTAAAATTGAAGCGCTTTTTAAACTTATCAACAGTAGAATAATCAGAAAAAGCAAACAAAAAAGATTTATTTTTAAAAACAATCTTTTTATCTTTAGAAAATGCACAAACCGCATCAGAATAGTTATTAAAAAACTCTAAACTTTCCATTGTATCCTATTGAAACAAATAAAAATGGTTCATAAATGCCATATATGCACCTAACAAAGCACCCACAAAAACTTCAAATGGAGTATGTCCAAGAAGTTCTTTTAATCTTTCATTTGGAACTTGACCATTTGCATAAAAATCATCACGGATTTTGTTCAAACAAGCAGCAATTTTACCAGTAGAACGTCTTAAACCAGCAGCATCATACATAACAACTAACGCATAACCAATTGCGATTGCAAATTCAATAGAATCAAAACCACAAATGATACCAACAGTTGTTGAAAGAGAAACAACACCAGCAGTGTGTGAACTAGGCATACCACCAGTTGTCGCTAAAACTTGAAAATCAACTTTCCTAGTTTTAATAAGATGTCCTAAAAATTTTAAAAGTTGCGCAACAATTGCTGCTTCTATACCATTTACTATTACTTCATAACTTGTATTTAAGAACATCTTCCTATCCCTTCAGAAATTTCTGATACTACCCCATATAATATATCCGATTTAATATCGTTAGATTTTAGTATATCACAAGCTTTATTACAAAGGAATAGTGCTTGTTTTTTTGCTTCATCTAGTCCATACATTGAAACATAAGTTGATTTTTCAACGTTTGCATCCTTTCCTGGAGTTTTGCCAAGTTCTTCTAACGTTGAAGTAACATCTAAAATATCATCATAAATCTGAAATGCATGCCCATAGTATTCAGCAAACTTAGTTAAATCTTCGATTTGTTTTTCAGTTGCACCTGCAATTATTGCTCCAGCACGTACTGCCAACTTAAACAATTTTGCTGTTTTATATTCATAAATAAAACTTAGTGTTTCTTTGGATATTTTTTTATGCTCAGAATCTATATCAACTATTTGTCCAGAAATAATACCGTCGACACCGGCTGCAATAAAAAATTCTCTAAGTACATTTAATAATTTATCAGATGATACTGAACTTGGTGTTTTATCAATAATTAATTTAGGTGCAAAACTAAGTAAAGCATCACCAGCTAAAACAGCTGTAGATTCACCAAAAACTTTATGATTTGTCAACTTGCCTCTACGATAATCATCATTATCCATACAAGGTAAATCGTCATGAATTAAGCTTTGACAATGTAACATTTCAATTGCACACGCTGTTGGTATAATTTCTTCAACAGAAGCACCTAAAGCAGTTGCAATTTCACAAGCCATTACAGGTCTTAATCTTTTGCCACCTGCTAAAAGTGAATATTTCATTGACTCATATATAGATTCTGGATAAATTACTTCAACGTATTTATCAAGTCCCTCATCTACCTTTTTTCTAAATTGATTAAACTTTTCTTTAACTGACTCTTGCATAATCCCTACATATCTTCTTCTTTATACATATTTTGCTTTGATGTTTTTCTCGATAGATTTCTTTTCTTATGAGAAATTTTAGTCATCATTCTATTTTGGTTAAATTTAACCTTTGCCTCATTTTTTATAGACTCTTTTGAAATTCTATCTTCATATTCTTTTGCTTCAGCAACAAATTTTTTATAACTGTCATACCTAATGTCAGACATGTTATCAATTATTTCACGGTAAGCACAACCATCTTCTGAAATATGCAAACAATCTTTATACTTACAAGCAAAATCTTTGTTCTGGATTTCAACAAAAAGATTTTTAATATCGTATGGCAACATAAAATCAAACTTTAAATGTGAAAAGCCTGGAGTATCAACAATAAATGAATCTTTTTCAAGTTCAATTAATTCACAATGTCTAGTAGTATGAACACCTTTTTTTGTTTTATCACTAACTGGTAACGTTCTTTGCTTTGAAGTTTTCAAAAGTGCATTTATTAAAGAAGATTTTCCAACGCCAGATGCACCACATAGAATTGATGTATTATTCTTTAAAATAGGCTCAATTTCATTCAATCCAGTTTTTTCAAGCGCAGAAGTAAATATCACTTGATAACCTAGTGGAACATACATATCAATAATTTCAGCTTTTAAATCATCAAATGAATCAATATCCTCTTTATTAAAACAAAGAATAGGAGTTAATTTATGATACTCACAATGTGCAATATATCTATTTAACTGTTCATAATTTAAATCAGGTTCCTTAAGTGCAGAAACAATAATTACTTGTGAAACATTTGCAACCTTTGGACGAGAAAGCAAAGAAGTTCTTTCTTTTACATTTGAAATAAAAGCTTGCATAGAATTTTTGTCAAACTGTTCAAGTTCAACAAAATCACCAGTATAGACCTCTGTTTTTTGCTTTTTTATGACAGTTCTGAGCTTTGACTCAACAATTCCTTCTTGAGTCTCTACATAATAAAAATCGGAAAATATCTTAACTACACGCCCTATCATAAAGAAAATATTACAACAACAATTGATAAAATGGAATAAAATATACACAAATAAATATTTAAGTTATAATAGTAACTGAAAACAGAAGTGTATAAAAAAGAAAAGAGAAAAACATGGTAGAAACAAAGAAAATTGAAATACCAGTTGGTGGTAAAGTTGTTACCATTGAAACTGGTAAGTATGCAAAATCTGCTACCAGCTCAGTAACAGTACGATGTGGAGATACAATGTTATTTGTTCACGCTATCGTGAGCCCAGAGCCAAGAGTTGGTATCGACTTTTTCCCACTATTAATCGATTATGAAGAAAGAATGTCTGCAATCGGTCGCATCCCAGGTGGCTACAACAGAAGTGAAGGTAAAGCAAGTGATAAAGCAATCCTCGTTTCACGTTTAATCGATAGACCAATCAGACCTTTATTCCCTAAAGGTTATAGAAATGATATTCAAATCGTAGCTCAATTATTCAGCTATGATCAACAAGAACAACCAGATACTTTAGCAATGTTAGGTGCTTCTGCTGCTTTAATGTTAACAGGTGCTCCATTTGAAGGACCAATTGGTGCTGTTAGAGTTTCTAAAGTTGATGGACAATTAGTTGCAAATCCAACTCACCAACAAGCAGATAAATCTGATTTAGATATTGTTATTGCTGGTACACACGATAGCGTTATCATGGTTGAAGCTGGATGTAAATTCGTTACAGAAGATGACATTATGGAAGCTGTTGAATTTGCTCAAGTTGAAATTAGAAAACAATGCGAAGCACAACTTCAATTTGCTCAAGATTGTGGCGTAGTTAGAGAAGAATTTGTTAACCCATACGATACAACTGAATTAAAAAATTTAATCAATGAAGTTGCTCACGATATGATTTTTGATGCATATCATAACTTTGACAGAAAATACAGACAAGAAAAATTAGACGAAGCTAAAAAACTTGTTAAAGAAAAAGTTGAAGCACTTCCAGAAGATCACTATATTCACCAAATCATTGAAGAAACAGGTATCGATTTTGTGGCAGAAGAATTTAAAGCTGCAGAAAAGAAGATTATGCGTGCAATGATTTTAGATGAAGGTGTTCGTGCTGACGGAAGAAAACCAAATGAAGTTCGTCCAATTTGGTGTGAAGTTGGTGTTATTCCTCGTGCACACGGTAGTGCTGTATTTACAAGAGGTCAAACACAAATTCTTTCTGTTGCAACATTAGCAGGTCCTGGAATGAAACAAGAACTTGACGGTGTTGACCCAGAAACTGAAAAATACTATATGCACAAATACATATTCCCTGGTTTCTCAGTTGGGGAAGTAAAACCACTTCGTGGTCCAGGAAGAAGAGAAGTTGGTCACGGAAACCTAGCAGAAAGAGCTAACGTTCCAGCACTTCCTTCACAAGAAGAATTTGGTTACACAATCAGAGTAACTTCTGACGTATTAGAATCAAACGGTTCAACATCAATGGGTTCAACTTGCGGTTCATCAATGGCATTAATGAATGCTGGTGTTCCAGTAAAATGTATGATTGGTGGCGTTGCAATGGGTATGATTACAGAACCAGACCGCGAACCAGTTGTATTAACAGATATTCAAGGTATTGAAGACTTCCTTGGCGATATGGACTTTAAAGTTACTGGTAATGATGAAGGTATCACAGCTCTTCAAATGGATATGAAAGCAAAAGGTATTGCAAATGATACTTTAAGAAGAGCTTTAGCTCAAGCAAAAGAAGGTAGATTACATAT